>JASJBU010000166.1 GCA_030066355.1 Gammaproteobacteria bacterium
TCTTTCTGTCCGCCTATGATACAGACGATGTAGTGGAGAATGCTGTCCACGAAGGAGCACTCGGTTATCTGGTAAAGCCCGTGGATGTGAACCAGCTTCTACCCGCTGTCCGTGCCGCCATGGAACGGGGGCAAGAGATTCGACAGCTGCGCGAGAAGGAGATCCACCTGAATCGCGCCCTGGAGAGTGACCGTACTACCAGCACCGCAGTGGGTATCATGATGGACCGTCATTGTTTGAATGAGGCTCAAGCGTTCAATATGTTGCGTGATAAAGCCCGCGCTAAACGCCAAAAATTGGCTGATGTGGCAAAGGAAGTCGTGACCGCCACAGAATTTTTAAATATCCATTGAACATTGGGGAACTCAGTGCAGCTTGGGCTGATGAGTCAGTTCTCTCGATAACAGATCATGATAATTTAAGTTAATATCATTCCGGTCGACAGTCTATTAACAAGAGGATCTGGTGATCGCCCAACCCTTGCGACTGCCAGTCCAATTTTTTGGGGTCTTGCTCAGACCCATACGGCCCAGAACCTGCCTCTCCACTAACCTATCAGTCGAGGTGATCCGCCAAGCGACGGATCACTGGATTTTGGTAGTTTGACAATGGCGGAACGGCATATGGATACATCGGGTGCCAGAGATCCCAGTGGTCATGTTACTCGCCTTTCAAGGCGTGAACTCTCCAAGGCTCTCGAGCAGACCGCAGATCTGGTGATGATTACGGACAAACGGGGAATCATCGAATATGTGAATCCGGCGCTCGAGAAGGCGACTGGATTTACCCTGGTCGAGTTGATTGGTCTTACGCCCGGCCTGTTGTGTTCGGGTCGGCACGATCCCAAGTTTTATCGGGATCTCTGGGAGACGATCAGTTCCGGATCAGCCTTCCGCGGTACGTTCACCAATCGATGCAAGGACGGAAGCATCTACTTCGAAGAGAAGACCATTACTCCGTTGACCGATGCCATTGGAGAGATCACGCACTATGTCTCGACGGGCAAGGATGTGACGGAGCATATTCGAAAGGAGAAGGAGTTGCGCACCCTTTCGATGGCAGTCGAGCAGAGTGTCAACGCGATCATCGTCACTGACCTACGAGGTCAGATCGAGTATGTCAATCACCATTTTTGTGTAATCAGTGGTTACGACAGGGGAGAGGTGATAGGCAAAACACCCAACATCATCAAATCGGACCAGCATCCGGACGAGTTCTTCAAACAGATGTGGGAGACCCTCTTGGCCGGTCAGATCTGGCAGGATGAGATCTGTAACAGGAAGAAAAGTGGCGAGCTCTACTGGGAGGCTGTCTCGATCACCCCGGTGCATGATGAAGCTGGATGCATCACACATTTTGTCAGTGTTCAGGAGGATATATCCGAACGTCGGGAAGCGGCGAACAAGTTGAATCTACTCGCCTACTATGACTCCCTGACCAATCTGCCCAATCGGGAGATGTTAAGACACCAGCTGGATCAGGCGCTCAAGGTCGCCAAGCGTAAGCAGGAAAACGTTGCGGTCTTGTATACGGATCTGGATCGTTTCAAAACCATCAATGATTCACTTGGCCACGAGGAGGGTGACAAGCTGTTGTGTCAGGTGGGCCGCAGGTTTCGGAATATCCTGCGTGACGAGGATACGGTGGCCCGGGTGGGTGGTGATGAATTCGTCATGATTGTGCCGGAGGTCAATCGACCCGCCAGTGCCGGGCGAGTGGCGGCCAAGCTGCTGTCTTGCCTGCAGGAACCGTTCATTCTCGGAGAACGGATGCATTTCATCACAGCAAGTATCGGGATAGCCCTGTATCCCAGGGATCACATCGTGGCGGCGGAATTGTTGAAGAATGCCGATGTGGCGATGTATCAGGCCAAGGCCAAGGGCTCGGGGGGGTATCAGTTCTACTCGCAGGAGATGGGAGAACAGGTTTTCGAGCGTATGCAGCTTGAGCAGAGCTTGCGAATCGGTCTGTCTCAAGATGAGTTCCAAAATTTCTATCAACCACAGTTCAGCCTGACGACTGGTGAACTGGTGGGTTGCGAGGCGCTGATGCGTTGGCGACATCCAGTAGATGGCCTGATCAGTCCGGCGAAATTCATTCCGATCGCTGAGGACACAGGAGAGATCATCCAGCTGGGGGAATTGGCATTACACCAGGCCTGTTCGCAGATGTTGATCTGGCAAGAGAACGGACTGAAGGTACCCCAGGTTTCGGTCAATCTCTCGCCGCTTCAATTGTCTATGCCGAATCTGCCCACATGGATTGGACAGTTGCTGAACGAGTATGATCTGGCACCGAATAAACTGGTGTTGGAACTCACTGAGAGCGCCATGATGCAGAATCCGGAGCAATCCAAGAGAATCCTGGATCAGCTCAAATCCATCGGGGTCCGTTTGGCGCTGGATGACTTTGGCACAGGCTATTCCAGCTTGAGCTATCTTCGCCGATTTCCTTTTGACTGCTTGAAGATCGATCTCTCTTTCGTCAAGGATCTGACTCATGATGATCGAGCCGATGCGGTTGCCATGGCGATCATCAGCATGGCTCACGATCTGGGTATGACTGTGGTTGCAGAAGGTGTCGAGACGCAAGCACAGAGGCGGTTTCTCAGCAATGCCCGGTGCGACGGGATTCAGGGATTTCTGACCGGTAAGCCAGCACCGGCGGAGCAGACCGAGGAATGGTTGCGTAGGGCGCCCATACTGACTGACAAGCTCGACGAGGGTCAACGCCAGGAATGCCCCACCAGTTGAGTCAGAGACGACCTACTCTGCTGATTTCAGATCTTTGAGGAAGACTTTGGCGTTGCGTCGGTAGTTGTAGAGCCGGCGACGTTGTATCGGCAGTGCTTTGAGGCTGGAGACCACGAACCCCCGTTCCATGAACCAGTGCGCGGTCTGGGTGGTGAGTAGAAAAAGCTTGGTTATACCCTGTTGCCGCGCCTTGACTTCCATGTGAGCCAGCAACCTGTCGCCCCTACCATCGTTCCGATAGCTGGTGTGTACGGCAACACAGGCCAATTCCGCCATCGATTCATCCGGATAGGGATAGAGCGCGGCGCAGGCGATCACCATCCCGTCCCGCTCCATCAGGGTGAAATGGTCTATTTCGGTCTCCAGCAATTCACGGGAGCGCCTTACCAGGATGCCCTGAGATTCGAGGGGTTCGATCAGCCCCAGGAGCCCGCGTACGTCATCGATGCGAGCAGTGCGGGTCTTTTCATAGGGCTCGGCGGTAATCAGGGAGCCCACGCCATCCCGGGTGAACAGCTCCTTGAGCAATGCCCCGTCCAAGCGTCGGTCGAGGAGATGGATGCGTTTCACGCCGCTGCGGCAGGCGCTGATCGCCGCGCGCAGCTGTTGAGTGAGGTCCTCCGGCAGGTTTTTACGACGCTCCAATACCTTCTCCACTTCCCGCGGCGTAGTGTTAGGGATGAGCCGGTTACGTGAATCAGTGAGCCCTTTGCCCTCCACCAGGCTAATCAGCTTGTCAGCTCCCAGGGCGATCGCCGCCGAAGCAGCCACATCAGCAGCACTCAGATTGAAAACCTCACCGGTGGGCGAGTAACCGAGGGAGGGGATGATGGCGATGGCGCCGCTGTCGAGCCGCTGCTTGATCGCCTCGCCATCCACCCGCCGCACCTCGCCGGTGTGGCAGTAATCGATCCCATCCCTAACCCCGATGGGTTTCGCGGTGACGAAATTTCCTGAGGCGGCGCGGATGCGCGCCCCGGCCATGGGCGAATTGGCCAGGCCCATGGAGAGCAGGGCTTCGATTTCGACCCGCACGGCCCCCGCCGCTTCCTTGACACAGATGAGCGCGGCATCGTCGGTGACGCGCAGACCGTTGATGTATTGCATCTCGGCGTTTCTGGCCTTGAGCCGTGCTTCGATCTGCGGACGGGCACCGTGCACCAGCACCAGGCGAATGCCCAATCCATGCAGCAGGGCCAGGTCGTGGATCAGGTTGGCAAAGTTCACGTCGGCTACCGCCTCACCGCCGATACAAACGACGAGGGTATGCCCCCGGTGGGCATGGATATAGGGTGAGGAACCACGAAACCATTCGATGAATGGATCGGTTGTTTGCTGTTGTCGTTTCGTCACCATCGCTACGTCGCTGAATCCAGGCAGAATTTCCTGATCAAAGACTGTATCAGCTTAATCGCGGGCTGAATATGATCCAGCGGCAGATATTCGTCGGGCTGATGGGCTTGGTCGATGGAGCCGGGCCCGCAGATCACCGTCTCTGATCCCAGGTTGTTCAGAAAGGGTCCCTCGGTGCCGAAGGCCACCGCGCCTGCCTTATGACCGGTGAGTCTCTCCAGGGTCTGCACGATAGGTGCATCTGCTGCAGTCTCCATGGCCGGAATGCCGCTGAAGACCGGGCTGAACTCCCAACGCAGGCCACTGGATTCCAGGAGTCCTTCGAGCCGCTGCCTGAGTTCTTCCCGCAGCTCCTCCAGCTGCATGCCGGGCAGTGGCCGTAGATCGAACTGTAACTCACAATGACCACAGATCCGGTTCGGATTGTCGCCGCCGTGCACATGCCCCAGGTTGAGAGTTGGCACCGGCACCTCGAAGGCCGGATTGCGATACCGCCGCTGCAGCGCATCGCGCCAACGCAGCACCTCGCCGATCACCCGGTGCATGCCCTCCAGGGCGTTGACGCCCAATTCAGGATTGCTGGAGTGCCCCGCTTTACCCTGCAGCCGAATCGACTCCATGGAGATACCCTTGTGCATACGCACGGGACGCAACCCGGTGGGTTCGCCGATCACCACATGGCGTCCCAGCTTTCGATGCAGATTGGTGAGGGCCTTGGCGCCGCACATACTGCTCTCTTCATCGGCGGTGGCGAGCAGCACCAGGGGTTGTTTCAATCTGTCGAGGGGTAGTTCGCGAATCGCCTCCAGCACCACCGCGAAAAAGCCCTTCATGTCCGCGCTACCCATGCCATAGAGCCGGTTGTCCCGTTCGCTGAGTCGCAATGGATCACTGCTCCAACGCGCTTCGTCGAAGGGCACGGTGTCGGTATGACCGGACAACACCAGTCCATGCGGACCCGAGCCTGCACTGGCGATCAGATTGAATTTGCCCGGATGTCCCGGGATGGCGAGGATCTCGGTGTTGAAACCCAGATTCATCAACCAGCCCTCAAGCAACTCGATCACTACCCGGTTACCCATGTCCCAGGCGGGGTTTACGCTGCTGACCGAAGGGCTGGCGATCAATTCTCGGAGCATGTCGATCATTTTGGGTGTCGTTTGTGGCATTTGGGTGTTTCCGCTGGGTTGAGTTGTGGCTGCATGGAAGATTCGTTAACCGAGTTTAAGAGAACAGTACTAAATACCTATCCCTATGCTATGTTTATAACTATAAGATTCATACGAAATAAGAATCCAGATATCTCTTTTTACTCTCACTGACAGGGAAAAAGAACCGATGAGAGTAAAGGTGGATCGAGAGGACAGGTGAAGAACTGAAAAGGGATTTCTATGTATCGGGTTGTCAACAACGACTCTGCATGGCTGAATGGACACCGAGACCTTGTGGTCCACACCTATCCCGGTTTCTCGCTGATTGAGTGCGACGAAGACCAACAACCCCCCGCCGATGAGAGTTTCACCCTAGAGGACCGGCTTATCGCCGTCAATGGACAGTGGGTGGAGATTCCCACAGGCCGATTCCGCTATGGCAAGGCCCCACGCCAACTGTTCAGGTTCGCTGGCCCACTGGCACTCGAATGGCTAGAGACGCTGGAAAATCTCGGCATTCGAATCCATTTTGTCTGCCCGCCCTTTGGTCTCTGTGTCGAGATACCATCGACCTGCAGTCGCGAGCGACTGGTTCACGAACTGCCCCTGTTGCAGGGTGTCAGTGACTATCAGGCGCCCCAATGTACCCGCCGGCTGGTCGAGCAACGTGCCGCGGATCGATTCGCGGGGGGGCAGCCTGAAAGCTGGCTCGACATCGTCTGTTTCGATCAGGCGCAACGCCGAGATGTGGTGAGGGGATTACACAGTGCTGGGCACCGGATCCTGGCCACCAGCAAATACAAGATCCGCATCCCGCAAACAGAGCGGCTGGCCGAGATCCGAAAGATGCCGGGTGTGAAATTGGTCGACAGCGCCCGCATGGCGCAACTTGCCTGGTCACCCTTGTTCGGTGAGATTGGCATGCCCTCTGAACTCATCACTACCGGTTCCCTCTCCGGCCAAGGCCAGGTGATCGCCGTGGCCGATACGGGGCTCGATCGGGGCAGCGACCGGGTCGGCAGCCTGCACGAGGATTTCGCCGGACGGGTCGAGGCCATCCTCTCCTGGCCGATCAATCCGGCTTGGGACGAATATACCGATGAGCCCGGGCGGGATGACGGTGCCGCCGACCTCGATTCGGGACATGGCACCCATGTAGCGGGGCTTGCAGTGGGCAGCGGCAGCCGCAGTGGCGGTAAGTATCGGGGTATCGCTCCCCAGGCGAGACTGGTCTTTCAGGCCATCGAGCAACACACCGAGATCAAAGCAGAACACCGTGCCAGGATTCCCTCCGGCTTCTACCTGAGCGGTCGGCCTCTCGATCTGCGAGCATTGTTCATGCAGGCCAGGCTGCAGGGGGCATCGATTCATGTGAATGCCTGGGGAGATCCGGCTGAGGGGCAATACACGGACGACTGCTACGAAAGCGATCTCTTCCTCTGGCAGCATGCGGATGCGGTGGTCCTCTTCGCCGCTGGCAACAGTGGCGCGGACAAGGACGGTAACCGTCTGCTGGAGAGCGGCTCCCTGTACGCCCCGGCCTCGGCCAAGAATGTGTTGGCCATCGGGGCTACCGAAGGACCACGGCAGGGAGTGGGTTTTCGCGGAGGCTGGTCCGGTTTCGATCCGCAACGGCGGCGCTTCAGCCACCGAGTGGAAAGGGACGATCCGGTCTCCGGGCAACCGCAACGGATCGCCATGATCAGCTCCACCGGTCCGAGCAGAGACGGACGGATCAAGCCCGATCTCTGCGCGCCGGGCACCAACCTGCCGGCGCCCCGTTCCCAGGCTACGTCGGCCAGGGGTTGGGGGCTGGCCAGCCCGCTGCCGCACTACATGTATCTGGGGGGTACCTCCATGGCCACCGCTGTGGTGGGTGGCCTGGTGGCGCTGTTGCGCCAGGCCTGGCTGGAGCAGGCAGGCCGGCGACTCTCCGGGGCGGCGGTCAAGGCTCTGTTGGTGTTTGGAGCAAGACCCGTGCTGCGGCGTGACAGTGAGCAAGCGGAGTCCCTGGATGTGGCCGGATTCGGCCGGGTAGATCTCTCCGCCAGCCTGCCACAACCGACGATCCGTCTGTTCGATGATCAGGGCCGAGGGCTGAACACCGGCGAAGTCTTCCAACATCGGTTCCGGGTCGAGCGGCCCATGCCGTTTCGTGCCGTCCTGAGCTGGTACGACATGCCCGGGGAGCGCCTGGTCAATGACCTGGATCTCTGTCTGATCCGGCCGGACGACACCCGGGTATGGGGTAACCATCCACCAGGACAACGGGGTTCAGCGGACCGGGTCAACACCGTGGAACGCATTGAGCTACGAGAATTGCCGGTTGGCGATTATCGATTGCAGGTCATCGCCATGAATATAACTTCAGGCTCGCAGGCCTATGCCTTGGCTTGCAGCCTGAAACCGGCAAGTACTTTTGCTATTCAACTACCAGTCGCTTGGCTGAAGGGGGTGGGACCAGCATACGCAGCGCGTTTGCAACAGCAGGGAATAGAGACACTGGGGGGATTGCTGAAGCTGGATGAGCAGACAGTCATCCAGGTTCTGCGAGTCTCGGCCAGACGCCTGGCCGGTTTGCTGCAACGACTGCAAGCGATTCAACAACAGCTTGAACATCGACCGCCGACGTCAATCCTATCCGTCAGCCTGCGGAGGCTCGCCGACACCAGTCCCCCAACCGGGATGGATGAGCAGCAGTGGACGGCAGAACGATGCAGATTGATGCCACTCATCGAGGTCTTCGATAAAAAGTATCGATCGAGAATCCGCCTCGAAGACCTGTTTAATCGTCCCCTTGGGGACAACTGATCAAGGAGAGTATCCATGGCTAAGAAGAAAGTAAGCACGCGGCGGGCTCCGAACAGGAGTTCGACAGCCGCAGCAAGCCCGACAGATAGCACAACCGCGGCGGCGGGACTGGTGCCTGCCGTACCCAGCGGCTCGATAGCGGCGGATCGCCTGATGCCCGTCGGGCTGTTCAGCTCGACCCAGGCCTTGGAGGCGGATGTCTCCGGCGAACTGGCGGGTCTGGCACCGACCTTCGGTGATGTGCTGATGTCCATCGGCAACGGTGTCGCCCAGTCCCAGGACGCCCTGGATCGGGGCCTGGTGGAGACCGCTCAGGCCCTGAGCGACAATCAGATCTCGGTGGTCACGGATGTAATTCAGGAACTGGATGACGACGGCCTGCCGGTTGCCGCCAGTACGGAACTGGTGCAGCACGAGGTCTCACTGATCAATTTCGTCAATCCGACCGTGCATGAGTGGAGCCATGTGGCCCTCTCCATGGACCTGAGCGTCAGCGCGCTCGACAATGAGACCGGCATCACCTTCGATCGCGAGCAACGCCAGAGCAGAACCGCAACGGCGGGTTTGTTTTTTGGGGCAATCGGATTTGGTCTGATGAGTTCAAACCGGAACTCTACCTATATGAATCGAACCACGGACGTGGAGATGGACTGGGCCCGTGGCCAGGTGCGCATGGATGCCATGCTCAGACCCAGGGACGTGGAGAACTTCCCGGCCCCGGCCCAGGTGGAGATCGGACCGCAGATCTATTTCAGCCAGGGATCGGTGGAGGAGACCGTGGTGGGCGGGCTGGTGACCGCCCGCTCCATGGAGCTGATGATCAATGTGCGCAAGGCGGACGGCTCCGCCAATCCAAACGTGGTCATCGAACTGGATTCCGGTCCGTTCAGCCACTCCTTCGACAGCAGTGGCGGCTTCACCGGCAATACCACCAATGCGGACGGGCAGATCCGGGTTACCCTGTCGAGGAACATCCCCAATCCGCGTTTCCTGCGCAGTGTCACGGCCCGGGTGAAGGCGACCCTGGGGCAGATCGAGAAGCAGGTGGACATCCGTCTCTAGAACGGCGATAAGGAGAACGAACATGGCTAACGAATTGATTACAAGTGCAGGAACCAGAGCGCTGGCGGCGGATGCCGCGGTCGGTGATGAGATCGCCCAAGCCGGCGCGGGTTTTGGTGAACTGGTGGAGCATACCGGTGCGGCGGTGGCCGCTACGCAGAATCTACTGAACGAGACCGGGTCACGCACCGCTACAGCCCTGGCGGAGACCCTGGTGGATGTGATTGCGGTGCAGGAGAAGGTCTATCGGGATGACGGCACCCTGGACACCTCGGTGGCGCATACCCGGCAGCTGCCGCTGATCAGCTTCATCGATCCAGTCTTCTACCAGTGGAGCAGCGTGCGTCTACAGGGGCGCTTCTATGCCCAGGAGTTTGCGGCGACCAGCGACACTCACACCTATTCGAGCAGTAGCTCATTCGGTTACGGTAATGCGGGTTTCGGCATCGTGTTTGGTGTCGGTTACATGGACGCCCGGTCTTCAAGTACCACCACCGATATCAACACCGAGGTGACCCGGGACAGCTCCTGGGGGCAGATGCGCATGAATGCCTTGCTCGAACCCAGGGAGGATGTCACCATCCCCAAACCGAATCAGGTGATCAGAGGGCCCAGGCTGACCCTGATCCAGGGGGCGATCGAGGATGACATCGATGGCGGTACCCTGGTGGGGCGTAGCATGTCGATGCTGATCCAGTACAATCGGCGCAATGGGGATCCCATTGCCAACAAGGCAATCTCGGTGGAGACCAACGGCGTCTCCTGGTCTTTTGCCGGTGGGCCTACTGCAGTGACCGATGCAGACGGCCAGGTGGAGATCACCCTGCGGCGGGACTTCCTGGGTGACGAACCCGATGTCAGTCCGGGGGAGTTCATCGTTTCCGCTCGTATCGGGCTGGTGCAGAACAGTGTCGGAGTAACCTTCTGAGCCGGTTCGGAGTCCACGTTTAACCCGTGGACTCCGCTTGGGTTCACAAACGACGGAGTCATGCATGGCGGAAGACAAGCCGATCCAGACCGGCAATCAACCGGTCGAGCTGGGACAGCTGCTGGCCAATACCATCGCCTCGGTGGTCAAGGCCCAGGAACAGCTCGATGTCTATGCGGCAAAGCGGACTCAGGCCTATGAGGAGGCGGAGGCGGGTGAGCTGGTGCTACCGCCGCTCTGGTATACCTTCTCGAAGGTCGATGTGGAGATGGAATTGAGTGCTGATATCCGGAAGATCCAGGCGGACAGCGATACGCTGGAGCCGCACATCTTTTCCCGGACCCTGAATCCTGCGTCGGTGGGGCTGTACGGCTATCAGGCCTCGTCCGGGCTCAGGGTCAGGGTGGAGATGTCGCCCCAGGGGATGTTGCCCATCAAAGCGGCTGAGAATACTTGAGGTATGTTCTCCCATGGCGTGGTGAAGGAAGATTCATGGCAGAAAAGAAATCCGATAACGAAACCCTCAATATCGCCAGGCATCGCGAAGCGTTGTCGCTCGATACCGACATCCTGAGACGCTCCAATCTCAAGGCGACCGATGTCTCCCGCCTGGTGGAGGTAGAAGGCAAGCTGGGGGTGTTCACCCCGGTGACCGATGCCGAGCAGCCGGAGGAGACGCAGCAGAACCTCGAACAGGTCGTGCAGGTGTTGCGGGATGAGGTCGCCCGTTTGCACAACGACAACCTGGCCCTGGAGGAGAAACTCAGGCAGGTCATGCAGGCGCAACATCGTACTCCAGACGATTTCGCCACCGCGGTCAGCCACTCGGTGGACAGTCTCCAATCCCGTCTGCTGGACACCAAAAATCCGGTCAGTCGCTTCGCCCTCAGGACGTTCGAGATCGAGGCCAATGTGCATGTCAGCGTCTCCAGCCTGGGAACCGTGGATTACCGCTTCCTCGAACCGGAGGAGCAGGTGGATCCCAACCGCCTGAGTAAGATCAAGATGAGTCTGGTGCCGCTGCCGAGGGAGACGGCGGAGGGTAGTTGGGCCTCACCATCATTCACGCCGTTTCAGGACATCGAGGAGATCCAGGGCATTGGAGAGATCTACCAAGACAAACTGAACAGCCACAACATCTACAGCATCAGCGACCTGCTGAATGCCGGCACCCGGCTGAAGAGCCGCACCGAGCTGGCGGCCATGCTGGAGGTGGATCGCAACGACCTGGCCCAGTGGCTCAGCCACGCCGAGTTGATGACGGTCAAGGAGGTGGACGGTCGCAAAGCGGAGGTGCTGCACGAGTTGGGAATAGATTCACTCGAAAAGCTCTCCACCGAACAACCAGAAGCCTTGCTGGAGGCCTATAATGCCAAGGTTCAGGAGCTGGGTCGGAAGACCCTCAAGCCGGTGGACGAGGCCGAGGTGAAGCGTTGGGTCGAGGCGGCCAGCGCCTTCTCCGGCAAGTCATCATCGCGCTGAGTTCCGATCGATCGCCGCATGCGACAGTGGGATGATCCACCAGCCTATGGCTTCACCCAAGAGCTGAGTGCCGGGCAATGGGCCTGGGAGTTCCTGCGGCGCAATCCGATATATCGTGAGGAGTGGCAGGCGTTCAATGCTACCTGGCGGGTCTTGGAAGCGGCCTATGGCAAGGTGGGGCAACGGGACATTACGGCCTGGAAATCTGATCCGCGGGCCTGGGTGCCTGCCGCCGAATGCGAGGAGAGCGATTGCCGAGTGGATGGCGAGAAGGTCCTTATCGAATGTGCCTTGGGCGCGCGCTGGGGTTTCTACAAGTTTCCTCCCGATCCGGTCGATGACGACCCGGTGGGTGGCGGGCGTCTTAATTGGCGGGACTTTTCCTTCGAGCCGGAGCTGCTTGCTGTTGTAAGCACCCAGGATGACGTGGCTCCAGGCTCTGTTGACCTGCGCTTCGATCTCTCTTTGCCATTGCGCGAGCAACTGATCTCCGCCAAGCGACAATTGCAGATCGAGCAGCGAAGTCGGGTGCGGACGGGTCTCATTAAGGCGCCAAGCATTGCTGCCCATCGCGAGCGGTTGTGTATTCTGTTGCGCCTGCTGGATGCCTTGGAAGCCCGTGCTGAAACGGCGCGGATCCAGTCGGTCCTCTATCCAGAGAGCACTGAAGCATATGCCGGAGATAAACGAGAGGCAATCCTGCTGCGTGATCACAGGTATCGTGCAATATTGCTGTTGGATTGAACCTTCCTGTAATGTCTTGTAATGCGTTGATGACTCTGCTTTGATTGAAGTCAGGAGAAAATACTAAGGGGGAGCTTCTGCATGCGCAGATTCATACGTCACCCAGCCGATGTCCCCATTCAATACGAGCTGCAAGGAAAACTGGACATCGACCACAAACCGCTCAAGAACTACAGCGAAGGCGGACTCTGTTTCACCACTGACGAGTGGATTGAGCCGGATCTTGAAATTCATCTGGGGATCCCGACGGGATCGGCCGTGTTCGAGACCAGGGGTACGGTGGTCTGGTGTAAACCCGTAGGTGGAAACTACGAAGTAGGCGTGAAGTTTCGGGAAGAGGTCAAAGCGTTTGCCGCGCGTATAGCCGAGTAGACTTGCTCCCGGGTTTTCTCGGTGATAGCGTCAGCATGCTCTCCATCAAGTCATAAGGATCTAATTGTGCGCCTATCTATTCGTTCATTCTCTGGCATCTGTCTGCCGATTTTCACTCTGCTGACACTCCATCTATCGGCGGCGGACGTCGTCACGGTTAAAAAGCTCATACCGGATCTCGCCTTGGAGATGGTGCACACAGCGGTGAAGGCATGCAGGTCGAACGGCTACCAGGTCACTGCGGTGGTGGTCGATAAGGACGGCGCTCCACTGGCGCTGATGCGCGACGTGCATGCCAGTCGTTTTACCATCCAGATCGCACGTGACAAGGCGAATGCGGTGATCCTCTCGGGTATCGCTTCTGGTCTTTTCAGGGATAATCGCCGGGATATCCAGCAGGAGATGAATCATGTGGAGGGTGTCCTGGTGTTGCAGGGCGCATTCCCCATTCGAGCGGCCGGTTCGCTGCTCGGCGCTATCGGTGTCAGTGGAGCACCTGGGGGTGAAAAGGATGAACGCTGTGCTCAAGAGGCGCTTGATTTGGTACAGGAGCGCCTGGAGTTTGCCGAGTAATGGGTCTTGGCTAGTCAACAGCCTGGCGTCAGTCATTCAAAGCCCCGTAAAAGCTTGCTCGGATATCAACCCGGGTGATTGCACAAATCTCATTGAGCTCTAGCTGGACATCAGCATATCCAGCATGTCTTCGAATCCATCATTGTCTAATCCGACATTCTGCAAAACGATCTCTTGGTATCGGTCCCATTCGGAATCATCAGCCCGTCCCCAGAAACGGTTGTCGATGTGTTCCGCCATCTTGAGGTTGGCCATCAAGTAGTGTTCCGAAGCTGGCGCATCAATATAGTCTCGTAGATACTCTGTGGCGTCGTGAGGGTGCAGAATGATCTCTGACATGGCTTTCAGTAACCCCCAGCGTTTTGAGACGAGATAACCGATAATGGCGTGATTGGTATTGAAGCGTTCATCCTCCAGCTCTGCTTGGGAAGATCTGGATGCGTAGGCTTCCTGCCTGATTCCACTGCTTTCAGGAAACCTTTGTAGTAACAGGGGTTCGCCGCAATTTATGAACAGGCCGAGAAGATAAGCCTGGTCCGACATGACTTCGGGATATTGTTTGGCGAGATTCGCCGCGATAAGCGCCACATTGACCGGTGAATCCCGGAAGTTCGTTGGATTGGCTACCTCGGACTCCTCCATACAGCGACGTAGCGCCAGACCGGCTACGATGTTGCCGATGTTGTTGAGACCCAATAAGGTCGTGGCTTGCTGTTCGATTGCACCTTAGTGCGTATGCCGATATATGGAGAGTTGAGTGTGCGCAGGACCAGTGCGCTCATCCCCATGTCTTTGGAAATGACCTTTGAGATCTCTCTTATCTCTGGGTCGTCCTGTTGCAGGATTCCATGCACTTCCATGAGTACGGTTGGTGCTGATGGGATTTCAATATTGTCCAGAATCTAAATGGTACGTTCAAAACTCAGTTCTTTTTGCATATCGGACAAGTCATTCCATTCGGTCGGTCGTGAATTTCAATTCTTAAGATTGAAGACTCGATCATGTACAGTCGTAAATCAATCTGGATAGGCGTGAAATCTCAATAAGGATTAAAACAAGAAGTAAATAGTGGGTCCTGCGTCATCGTTTAGGGTGTCTCGTGCACTGAATTCCTGAGAGCACGAACATGCATCTGTCGTTGCTGGCAGGTATGCTTGTGTTTATGACACAAGTTAGACGACTGGTTGGTCGATCCGGTGGTCGGTGACTGACACTAAATATCCAGTTGATTCAGTTCCACGTCGAAATCCATGGTTTCCAATTCATTGCGCTTGAACAGACAGGTTCCCGGATAAGAGGCGGTGGCGCTGCCACACATGATCCCGAAGCGCAGCATTTCCTTCGCCTCTTGTTGCTTTAGCAGGGCAGTGACCATACCGGCCAACATGGCGTCGCCGCTACCGACGGTGGATTTGACCCGCACTCTCGGAGCTGGACAGTGATAACTGTTGTGCCTGTCCACCAGCACGGCCCCCTCGCGCCCCAGTGAGATGCAAACGAACTCCGTTGCGTGTTTGGTTTGGATATTACGGGCGGCATGGGCAACCGCCTCGATGCTTTCGAGACTCTGTTTGATCAACATCTCTAGTACATAGCGATTGATACGCAGTAGATAGGGCTTTGCCTCGAGTCCATTCTCCAAGACCTTGCCATGTGCATCAAGAATGACCTTACCCCCCAGATCAGAGATCTCTTCGGTGAGTTCAGCATAGGTGCTTTCAGGAACACCGGGAGGTGTCGAGCCAGTCAGGACAGCGAAGCTGTTCGCGGTATTTTCGAGGAAGCAGGAGGTGATCTGATCGAGTAGGGAGTCGGAGATCTCGGGGCCGCCGCTGTCCACTTCATATTGGCTGGGTGGTTGCTTCTGTTGCAGTGTAACATTGATACGGGTTTCGCCATCGACCTCCACGTAGCGGTGTCCGTCGCCCAGTGAGTCACCCAGGAGACGCAAAAACAGTTCACCGCCCTTACCGCCCAAAACACTGCAGCAGCGTACTGGGACTTCCAGTTCCCGGAGAGAGCGGGCGACATTGATGCCGTTTCCTCCAGGATGATAATAGGTTTTGGTTGCGCGCACCTTCTGATCTGCCAATAATTGTGGAATCTCGTAGCTGATGTCCACTGCCGGGTTGAGTGCGAGTACTGCAACGGTTTGCATAGATTCAGAGTTTGACATATCAAGATCCTGGTTCATCGTAATCCCCCCTTCATGATTAGGCTGCGTCCGGTCATCACCGGTGGGCGGGGAAGACCAAGCAGGTCTAGCACTGTGGGCGCAATGTCAGAAAGGCCGCGACCTATACGCAAGCGAACAGGCCCTTCACCCATGATCAGGAAAGGCACCGGGTATTCGGTATGCTGGGTATGGGGTTCGCCGGTATTCGGGTCAACTATTTCATCGCAGTTTCCATGATCAGCTGTCAACAGTACACGCCAGCCACGTTGCAGGGCCTCACGGAATACGCGGTGGCTCTGTAGGTCAAGGGTTTCTACTGCGTTGATGATCGAGGATCGTCGTGCAGTATGACCGACCATGTCGCCATTCGCGAAATTAGTCAAAACAAACGAGTATTTCTCACTCTTGATGGCGGTGATCAAGGTGTCGGCGACCTTGGCGGCGCTCATTTCGGGTTGCATGTCGTAGGTCGCAACGGTGGGTGATGGTACGATGATGCGATCCTCCCCCGGATAGGGCGGTTCACGGCCACCATTGAAGAAATAGGTGACATGAGGATATTTTTCCGTCTCCGCACAGTGGAGCTGTTTCAATCCCACATCACTGATGATCTCCGCCAACACCTGTTCTGGAACCTGGGGTTGAAAAAGGACCTCAAAGGGGTATTCTGCGTCGTACTCGGTCATGCAGTAGAGTCGTCTGGGCCCGGCACCTTCCCGGTCGAATATGTCGAAATTCTCCAGGCCGACGGCAGCTGCCAACTGGCGAGCACGGTCACTGCGAAAATTGAAGAAGAGTATGGGCTCGTCTTTCTGGATCCCGATGTGATCGCCGATCACGGTGGGCTGTATGAATTCGTCACCTTCTCCCCGCTCATAGGCCTCTTCGATGGCTGCCAATGCCGAACGGGCCTTCAGTCCCTTGCCGTGGACAATGGTATCCCATGCCCGATGAGTACGGTCCCAATTGCCGGCCCGGTCCATCGCACAATAGCGACCGCTGAGAGTGGCAATGCGCCCCCGTTCGCTGCGGGACAAGGCCTCTTCTAAGGTCTCGAGGTATTTTCGACTGCCTTTGGGCGAGGTGTCTCGGCCGTCTGTGATCATATGTATGATGGGTATGATCTTCTCCTTGCGCAGCAAATCCAGGATTCCGACAAGATGCTCGATATGGGAGTGGACACCGCCATCCGAGACCATACCGACCAGATGCAGACGTGTAGTGCCTTCCAGCATGGCTTGCCAGGCTGGTTGATCGACTAGGCTGCCATCGTAGATGGCATTCGCGATTCGTACCAGGTCCTGTTCGAGTATGCGACCCGAACCCAGTGTCAGATGCCCCACCTCGGAATTTCCAAATTGTGAGTCAGGCAGACCGACAGCCCGCCCGGAGGCCTGTAGGACCGTATGGGGATAAGAGGCAAAGTAGTAGTCAAGGTTGGGTGTCTTGGCCAGAGCCCAGGCATTGTGTGCCCGACTCGGGTTAACACCGAAACCATCAAAGATCGCAAGTAACACAGGGCGTGGTTTCACGGTGATTCCTTCGCTGATTCGACCCACACAAGTATCCATACTCTGCTCAGGCCTGCAAGGAAAAATAGTCCTAGGGATGACATAGATCCTGAATTAGACTGACCTCTAACTGAGTCCGGTGTGTTTGCCTCTTGGGACGGTATTCTCTACCCCAGCTCAATTTCCAATTGCTTTGGCTCAGCCGACTGGATAAGCCTGATTTTTTGCGATGCCGGTTTCATCGGTTGTCAACAACTCTTGGGCAATCAGTATTACTCTTATGCAAGATAAGCTTCCCATTTGGGAAGCTCTGATTGATTCCATCCTGGTAATAATCAGCGAACGATATCATGCGATTTTCTGTTTTCTTCATATTCAATGACTGGTGATCATTGGATATGGTGGCACATACCGGTACAACGGGAAACCATACATTAACTCAGTGGTTTGTTGGAAGAAGGGTGTGTGTTTAACGGTAGAGATCGAGCTCTCTGCCTCGATATCCGGAAACAGTGGAGCAACCATCACTATCATCAGGCACAGCTCGCATAGCGGGAGTTTGGTTCGCTGTACCCATTTGCCACCAAATATGCCAAGTTGACCGGGCATTCTCGTCGGAATGCGTCAAATAGCGTTTTGCCCCCTGAGGGCTTTCGTGTGTGGCGTCAGCCCGCTTCTAGAGGGCCGTGACGAGGTGCGTCACGTTTGTTGTGCGAGCTGTGATGCCTGCTGACAGTCCGTATGACCGTTTTCAACAGCTTGAGTAATGAATGACCGATTGCTTGTCAGGTTATCAGGTAACTGAGGACCATCGACAAGTTTGTTGAGCTTGTCCAAACATGGCATGGCGACGAATTTGCATATCCGCAGGTGAATACAACACAGTTTGTTTTGCATAGATGAAGTTGTTCAGGATGCCCCTGCAGTTGTCTTGGCAGTTACAGGAAGTATCCTATCACGATCACCAATAACCCCAGAATGAAGAAAATGAAGGCCGATGATTTCCACATGGTGTAGTTGAGGTGTTGTGAGTTTTTGTCCCTCAACAATAAGGAGAGAATACCGGAAACCAACAAGATGGCACCAGCGACATAAGCGATGGTCTTCAAATATTCAATTT
The DNA here is from genome assembly GCA_030066355.1 of Gammaproteobacteria bacterium. Taxonomy (GTDB): domain Bacteria; phylum Pseudomonadota; class Gammaproteobacteria; order Chromatiales; family Chromatiaceae; genus JASJBU01. Next base: position 18,037 of record JASJBU010000166.1, read on the forward strand.
TGATTTTATTGGAGCCTGCAACACCACTGCCGATGGTTTCGAATTTATTTGCAAACGCCGGTTCGATAAGTACGAGTGTTAAAAGAAACAAAATATAATAAATTGCGGTATTCGCGATTCTTAACTGCATGTGAGTCATCCTGCGTTGACTATGGGTATGCTCGAATTTGGGTAAACCTGATTGTCTTTGTCTAGTTTGGCATTAATTTGTAAAACCGCAATCCTCCAGGTTCGGTTTATCAGTTTCATCGATTTGGAGGAAGCACAAAGACTGAGTGTCAGACAAATGATTCATCTAGCCTACTCATTCGGTCTGACTTTATGTCACAGGTCATTTTTTAGAGTATGAGCCTTTGTTAGACAGACTGAAAATATGACTTTCCCATACTCATGTCACCTTGTGACGGGGTGTGATTGAACGTATAAATTTCGATTTTCAATCATCAATCTTGCACAGACTTGTCCAAAAAATCGGCCAATTGTAACCTAAGTTGGGAATCTGGTTCGCGATACCACTTTGCTTGAGGTTAACAAAAAATGGCACTTCGATCAGGTAAACCTCAATGGTCAGTTCGATGCTTTGTATAGCTTACATACCAATATCGCATGAAAATTATTGAGCATATTGATTGTTTCTATGGCATTGATCTATTTCCAGGAGCTGGCACACCAGTCTGCAGAGGGTACTGTGAGTGATAAGCTTACTTCGATGATAGAGGAATTGCTGTTGGAACACTCCCTGAAGATATGCCTCTGGAAACTGATGGGTATGAATGATATATCCTGCCTGTATGTCGGTCGTCATGGATGTAAGCGAGTTTGTCGTAAGTATCAAGAAAGTCCTTTCGCTGATTTATCGGGCTCTACCTTCTGAGGCTGTCTTTATCTTGACGCAAAAAAAATGCACACAATATCGAAACGACCTCTACATGTTGTGAACTGTTATCTATGCTTGTCTGTAGGAGGGATGGATGGGGGCTTCTGGCAATGCAGGCAATCGCAGTATTGATCAGTCAACTATTCGTGACAGACCAGAGACAACGTCTGACCAGTTGGCTGTTTATCAGGCTGTTGGCGTTGATTTATACGGCGGCATTCGCTTCTTTATGGGTGCAAATCGATGGTTTGGTCGGGCCACAAGGAATCTTACCGCTGAGTGAGCAATTGGATGGATCTTTTCAAGAGCTTGGAAGGGGTGCCTGGCTCTGGTTACCAACTATATTTTGGGTCATTCAACCCACAACCTTCGTATTACAGAGTGTCACGCTGCTTGGAGTGATATTATCAATGATGCTGTTGGTGGCTGCTGGCCCTACGCGGTTGATACTCCTACTGCTCTTTGCGCTTTATTTATCCTTGTACCACGCCGGACAGATTTTTACCAACTTTCAGTGGGACGCGCTGTTACTGGAGGTGGGATTTCTCGCGATCTTTCTGGGCGATACGCCGAGCAAACTAGTGATATTTTTGTATGAATGGTTGCTGTTTCGCCTGCGTTTCATGTCTGGCTTTTTCAAACTGGCCAGTGATGATCCATCCTGGTCAGGTTTCACCGCACTACATCATTACTTTGAAACTCAACCGCTCCCTCATATCGGCGCCTGGTATTTCCATCATCTGCCTGACTGGGTTCTGAAGGCTGGTGTGGGCGTCACATTCATCAGTGAACTGATCGTACCATTTTTCATCTTTCTGCCAAGGCCATATCGTTTAACGGCAGCTGGTGTGACGATTATTGTGCAGTTGCTGATCATAGCTTCGAGCAATCATAATTTTATCAATCTTCTAACGATCATGCTCTGTCTGTTTCTGTTAGATGACAGGATCATTAAAAGTATTCTACCTGTAGGCTTGGCAGAGCGATTGGAGGCGACCAAACCGACCAATAATCGGTTATCCACTGGGTTGCTTGCAGTTACGTCGCTGCTGATCATTTCATCTAGCCTAATCAGCTTCACGGCCAATGCCATCAAGCAGCCTTTTTATCTGCCATTACATCAGATGGCTGATTCCGTCAGGCGATTTGGCCTAGGTAATATCTATCATATATTCCCCACCATGCAGGTCGAGCGTCAAGAACTACTGATCGAGGGATCGAACGATGGTAAAGAATGGCTTGCCTACCGATTCAAGTACACACCCGGTGAGCCAGCAAAAGCGCCTGAATTCATCGTTCCTCATCAACCCAGACTGGACTGGATGGTCTGGTTTGTACCGACACAGCGTCTACCCCAGATGGTTTGGTTCGGAGAATTCCTGCGCAGATTGCACGAAGGGTCAGATAGTGTCAGCGGCCTGTTGGCAGAAAACCCGTTCTCCGATTCTCCCCCCCGCTATTTGCGGGTCCTTGCCTATCGTTATAGATTTGCAACTCCTGATGAACGCGCAGAGAATGGTGATTGGTGGCGAAGAGAGTATCTTGGGCTGTTCCCCCAGGTAGTACCAAGAATACCCTGATGCCAAAATACAAGAATTGACTGTCCAAGTCATCTGATGTGGCTTAAGGCCGCAGCAATACGCTCATTTTACAAATGAGGTATTTCTCCTACTGAATTAATATCCTTAGAAGGGCAAGCGGCCTTACCCTCAAACCAGTTAGACCCAAGAGTTTACAGAGCCAACCGCCTTGAGGCTTCGAGCCAATACTTGCGATTTGTTTGCCAGCCACAGTGATATCAATGCCAGGGTTCAGTGTTTGTGTCAATTTCAACAAATATTGCAGGGTGCTGAGATTCTTGCGACTACTCAGATAACCCATGATGAGTTTTCTAAGAAATACACTGTCGTTCAAATCTACAACACCCTGCCCGGATTCCAGTCTTAAGCTAATGATGATGCCAGATGGAGTTTGTAGTACTAAATCGGCGTCGATCAGTAGCGATCTGTCCTCAGTCATTCGGTAGATTGCTCATCCCGAGTACGGATTTTCAGCACACCATTGAACCGCCATTTTGCATACTTCGGTTCGGGTGCAACCATATCCGGAACATCGATTTCAAAATCCTCAAAATGATATGTGATTTCTGCCCCGCGACCTGTGAGTTTGTCGTAGAGGTCAATCGCAAGATCAGCCCATGTAGTATGTTCGCTACTCATTCGGTTCTCTCCTCCAAGCTATTTTTCTGATCCCGTCCAGAGTGGGTAATGGAATTTGATCCTTGCCTTGTTAATAGGGAAGTTTAGGTTCTACCATTGAACTACACCCGCCTCTTCATCCATTAGTTTCGCTCAGTCTGGATATCCCTTCAAGCACTGATGATCAAATACATGGATCAATTGCGGCTATTGCTTTGAAACGATAGGGTCATGTCCATGGTCGATTTGATGATATGATCAAAATGTCATCCATAAGTATTTTTTAAAGTTTATCGAGCAAGAATTCATCCACTTGGACCGATGAAATCCCCTTAGACAGAAATGCTACAAAGGTTTCCGACCCTAAACCGACAACTCGCTTCAGGGTCCTGAGAAAATGCTATGTCAGTTATCGGCAAATATGATCCGCTCTACCTCGTGTTCGGTGCCAGTGGTTATATTGGTAGTAATCTAGTTCCGCGTCTGTTGGCCGAAGGCCGCCGGGTACGCGCTGCGGCAAGAAATATCTCCATGCTTGAAGGGCGGGATTGGGGAGAGACGGATTATATCGGTGCGGATGCGCTTGATTCAGGGAGTTTGCCGGCAGTTGTCGAGGGGGTAGAGGTCGCTTACTATTTGGTGCACTCGATGACGGCAGGTCCCGATTATCCTGACCTCGATTATACCGCTGCTGCAAACTTCGGGGCTGCGGCTGAGGCTGCGGGAGTCAAGCAGATCATCTATCTAAGCAGTCTGGTGCCTCCAAATGCAGATAGTGTTCATTTGCTTTCCCGTCAGCATACAGGCGACATTCTACGCCGCTATCGGGTCAGAGTAACCGAGTTGCGAGCGGGAATCATTGTTGGACCCGGATCGGCTGCCTTCGAGGTGATGCGTGACCTGATATACAACCTACCGGTGATGTTCACTCCGCGCTGGGCAAAATCCAAGTCACCACCGATCGCGTTGGATAACATTTTAGAATATCTCGTTCGTTTGCCCGATCAGGAAAAGGCCATCGGTGGTATATTCGAGGCTGCCGGACCAGAGTATCTCTCTTATAAACAGATGATGAGGACTATGGCGGAAGTAGCAAGTCGTCGTCGTCCCATTACCATACCATTACCATTATTTACACCACGTCTCTCATCCTTTTTGATGAATCTTTTTAGTACGGTGCCGATCAATATTGCTCGCGCCTTGGTGGACGGCCTGAAATATGACTTTTATGCCGATGATGAGGAACTGAGACAATTGGTACCACAAACATTACTTGATTTTCGTAAAGCGGTTGAAGTTGCATTTGCCGCTGAAGACGATCATTTAATGGTATCCCGTTGGACCGAAGGTGCCTTTACCCTTGGCAGGCACAGTAAAGAATACACATACTATCCGAATCAACTCAGTGGTAGTGCTGTAGCCCAGGCTTGCCCTGAATCCGTATGGCAGATACTAATGGGACTGGGTGGCAAGAATGGGTACTACTACATGACATGGCTATGGTATTTGCGAGAGTTTATCGATTGGTTACTCGGCGGCAAAGGGCTGCATAGAGGACGGCGTCATCCCCATGAGGTACGCGTTGGAGATACCATCGATTCCTGGCGTGTCATCAGTGTCAAACTTGAGAAGAGGCTGACATTGGGAATGGGGCTTAAATCACCTGGTGCGGGGGCGTTGGAATTTGACATCGATCAGATAGATCAGGAGCATACAAGAATCAAGGCCACAGCTTATTGGCACTCGGTAGGATTTTGGGGGCTGTTTTATTGGTATAGCTTTTACCCAGCGCATCACCTGTTGTTCAGGGGCCTGACCCGGGAGATTTGTCAGCGGGCTGAGTTGCTTGAAAGCGCTGAGTCTGACTCCAATGTATGAAACGACTCACGGGTATTGAATGTACGCTGTCAAACAGAGCATATTGAAGACCTGTCTGTCGCTTCTACCAGGATTTTTATATTTGAGACAATCTGATACGCGCCGTGTTGGATGGTCTGCTGGACTTTGCTTCTTAAAGGACCGAGGAAAAAGTCTGAACCAGAATAGACAAATAGAAAAGTGAGTCGGGTACGCTCTCCCAATTGATCCAGACGATAACTGCTCAACATGGGGGGAGATACACATTGGAAATCGATCCGTCGTACCGGCTCGTATGAAGTGACGCGAAAATCACATTCTGAACGAAAGCCCATATCCATGCGAATCTGTCGTCCTCTGGTGCCCAGTTTGACAGGACCTGAACTGATTGCTTGCAGGTGGATCACTTCTGGACACCAGCGTTGATAGTGCTGGAAGAAACCATCGGCCACATACTCAAACACTGAATTTGCGGGCTTCATAATGATAATGCTGGCATGAGTTCGAATCATTTCTTGCTGATTAAAGTTTTTATATAAACAAAAGAATACCCTGTGTTAGTGAATCTGTGAAACCTATAACCTGGCTGAAGTGAGTATCATGCTTGAAAAAGAGCAATTTAATGGGTGCTGATGTACATAGCATCAATACTGACTTAGGGTTGGCAGTCGGGGTTATTTGAAGCCCATGGCATTATTCTGCAGTGAGTTGAAACTGATGATGAGTCAGCCATGACGCAAGGGATATGAGTAGCAAGTATCACACAAGGGCTTCGGTTCAGGGTAGATCGGTGTTGTTGGAGCAGGGAGCAATGGCGCTGACCAGACCGCAGCCTGTAAGTCGTTGAATA
>JASJBU010000167.1 GCA_030066355.1 Gammaproteobacteria bacterium
ATCGATGATGTGAAGAAGGCGATCTCCGGGCTGTTGTCTCCCGAGATCCGCGAGGAGATCATCGGTCTGGCGGAGGTGCGCGACGTGTTCCGCAACTCCAAGATCGACGCCTTCGACCACCATGCAGCCGGCGATGGCGCCGATCTTGGAGTTGCGGAACACGTCGCGCACCTCCGCCAGACCGATGATCTCCTCGCGGATCTCGGGAGACAACAGCCCGGAGATCGCCTTCTTCACATCATCGATGACCTCATAGATGATGCCGTAGTAGCGCATGTCGATGCCCTGCTCTTCCACCACCCGCCGGGCACCGGCGTCGCCACGAACATTGAAGCCGATGATGATGGCGTTTGAGGTGACCGCCAGGTTGGCGTCCGACTCGTTGATGCCGCCTACTCCGGAACCGACGATCCGTACCTTGATCTCATCGGTGGAGATTTTCACCAGGGATTCCTTGAGCGCCTCCACACTGCCCTGTACGTCCGCCTTGACGATGATATTCAGGTTCTGGGTCTCGCCCTCCTTCATCTGGGTGAACATCTCATCCAGCTTGGCCGCCTTTTGTGCTGCCAGACGCGAGTCTCGTTGTTTCTCCTGGCGCAGGTTGGCCACCTCGCGGGCGCGCCGTTCGTCGGCCACCACCCGCACGTCATCACCCGCTTCGGGGGTGCCGGAGAGCCCCAGCACCACCACCGGGATGGAGGGGCCGGCACTCTTCACCGACCTCCCGTTTTCATCGAACATGGCGCGCACCCGGCCGAATTCCTTACCGGAGACGATGATATCGCCCCGCTTCAGAGTACCGGAACGCACCAGCACCGTAGCCACCGGCCCACGGCCCTTGTCGAGGGATGATTCGACGATGGACCCGGTGGCCGGACCTTCCTCCACTGCGGTTAATTCGAGGACCTCCGACTGCAACAGGATGGAATCGAGCAGATCGTCGATCCCTTCGCCGGTCTTCGCCGAGACCCGCACGAAGATGGTGTCGCCGCCCCAATCCTCCGGAATGACCTCCTCCTGGGAGAGCTCCTGGATCACCCGGTCCGGATTGGCGTCCTCCTTGTCGATCTTGTTGATCGCCACGATCAGCGGCACATCCGCCGCCTTGGCGTGCTGGATCGCCTCCTTGGTCTGCGGCATCACGCCGTCATCGGCAGCCACAACCAAAATGACGATATCGGTCACCTTGGCGCCGCGGGCACGCATGGCGGTGAATGCCGCATGCCCGGGGGTATCCAGAAAGGAAACCGTACCCTTGTCGGTGTCCACGTGATAGGCGCCGATGTGCTGAGTGATACCCCCCGCTTCACCGGCCGCCACCTTACTCGCTCGAATGTAATCGAGCAGAGAGGTCTTACCGTGGTCCACGTGGCCCATGATGGTCACCACCGGCGGACGCTGAGTCTGCTCGCCCTGGGCCTGAGCCTCGATTTCGCTGCTCAGCAGATCCGCCTCTACGTCCTCATCCTTCTGGATGACGGGGACATGCCCCATTTCTTCCACCACCAGGATTGCCGTGTCCCGATCCAGCGGCTGGTTGATGGTTACCATCATGCCCATCTTCATGAGTGCCTTGATGACTTCCGCGGCCTTCACCGTCATCCGCTGGGCCAGGTCCGCAACCGTCATGCTCTCGGGGATCTTGACCTCATGCACTACCGGTGCCGTGGGCTTGTGGAAGCCGTGTTGCGCTTCAGCTGCTGGGGTCACAGGTGCTTGACGTTTGCTGGGTTTCCGCTTGCGCTTGCCCCGCTTGTCCTCCGCCACATGCAGTTCCTTGCGAGCGAAACGCTGGCCTTCTCCGGACTGATCCTGCCTGCTTTTGGTTTCACGCTCTTTGCGAGGCGCCTTTTTCACCCGCGTGGCCGCTGCCTCCTGCTGCTGTTGGGCGATCTTTTCCTGCTCGGCCTGAGCCTCCTCTGCCTTGCGGGCCGCCTCCTCTTCGGCGATGCGCCGGGCCTCTTCCTCCGCCTTGGCACGGGCCTCCTCTTCCGCCTTGCGGGCGAGAGCTTCCTCCTCTTGTCGTTTAGCGAGCTCAGCTGACTTGCGCGCTTCCGCCTCGGCTTCAATCGCTGCTTTCTCCTTGGCCTGCTGCTCCAGGGCCTTGCGGGCAGCCTCCGCTTCACGCAGCGACTGCTCATCCGCCTCCACGGCGGTGCGTTTGACATAGGTGCGTTTCTTGCGCACTTCGACACTGACGGTCTTGGCAGGCGCCGAAGGTGAAGTTCGGCTCAGGGTGGCTCGACCCGTGGCGCTCGGCTGGCGTAATTCGCTGACGGTCTTGCGCCGCAGGGTGACCTTTTTGGGCGCTGCTACACTTCCATGGGCCTTGTTCTTACCATGACTCTGGCGCAAATGATTCAGCAATTTGGCCTTTTCATCATCGCTGATCGTATCGTCAGCGCCTTTTGCCTGAATACCGGCATCAGCCAACTGTTCCATCAGGCGATCGGGTGGAATACCTACGACTTTTGCTAGCTGGGATACCGTTACTTCACTCATCTATTCAGGCCTCTCGAATTTGCCTTTTCCGTCTTGTTCACTCTGTAATTACCGAACCGGCTCATCGGCGGTTCATGACTGTTCCGCTTCCTCGAACCAGGGCGCGCGTGCCGTCATAATCAACTTACCCGCCCGTTCTTCATCCATATCGTCGATCTCCATCAGGTCGTCGATGGACTGCTCTGCGAGGTCTTCCATGGTCACCACCCCACGCTCGGCCAGGCTGTAGGCGAGTTCCTTGTCCATACCCTCCATGCTCAGCAGGTCCTCGGCCGGCTCCTTGAACGCCTCTTCATTGGCGATCGCCTTGGTCAGCAAGACGTCTTTCGCACGATTGCGCAACTCGTTCACCAACTCCTCATCGAACTCTTCGATACCGATCATCTCCTCGATCGGTACATAGGCCACCTCGTCGATGGTGGTAAAACCCTCCTGAACCAGGATGGCGGCGATGTCTTCATCCACGTCCAGCTGCTCCATGAAGGACTCCATGTAGACCTTGGCCTCCGACTCCGTCTTCTCCGCCGCCTGGGCCTCGTCCATCACATTCAATTCCCAGCCGGTTAGCTGACTGGCCAGCCTGACATTCTGCCCACCGCGACCGATCGCTTGCGAGAGGTTCTCTTCGCTCACTGCCACATCCATCGCATGGGTATCCTCGTCCACCACGATGGAGACCACATCGGCAGGCGACATGGCATTGATCACGAACTGGGCAGGATTTTCGTTCCACAGGATGATATCGACCCGCTCACCGTTCAGTTCATTGGAGACTGCCTGGACGCGGGAGCCCCGCATGCCGACACAGGCACCCACCGGATCGATGCGCGAATCCAGGGCCTTGACCGCAATCTTGGCGCGCAGCCCGGGGTCCCGCGCCGCCCCGCGGATGTCGATCAGACCCTCGCCGACCTCCGGGACCTCGAGCCTGAACAGCTCGACCAGCAGCTCCGGCATGGTACGGCTGATGAACAGTTGCGGGCCGCGGGGTTCCGAGCGTATCTCGTAGAGATACCCGCGCAGACGATCGCCGACCCGCACCGACTCCTTGGGAATCATATGCTCGCGTCCGATAAAGGCCTCTGCATTGCCGCCGAGATCCAGGAACACATTGCCCCGGTCGATGCGTTTCACGACCCCGGTCACCAGCTCGCCTTCGCGCCCCCGGAAGGCCTCGACCACCTTGGCCCGCTCGGCTTCGCGTACCTTTTGTACGATGACCTGTTTGGCGGCCTGCGCGGCGATACGGCCGAATTCGATGGACTCGATGGGTTCCTCGACAAAGTCCCCGACCTGGATATCCGGACTCTCCTCGCGGGCCACGTCCAGAATGATCTGACGCAGGGGGGCGTCCGGCTCGTCTTCCGCATACTGTTCCACCACCTCCCAACGCCGGAAGGTGTCATAGTCGCCACTCTCCCGGTCGATCGAAACCCTGACCAGAATATCGTCGCCATTTCGCTTGCGCGTCGCGGAGGCCAATGCCGCCTCGATGGCCTCGAAGATGACCGGCTTCTCAACATCTTTCTCGTTGGAAACCGCGTCGACAACCATCAGAATCTCTTTACTCATCAGTCGTTTCCCAAATCAGAATTCCGGTACCAGACGGGCCGTCTCGATCTCGTCCATCGGCAGTCGATAGAGCACCCCGTCGTCCTCAAGCAAAACCCTATGTTCCTCAACACCTTGCAACACACCGGTAAAACGGTGTCTGTCGTCAATCTTCACGCGCGTCTTGATCCGCGCCTTGTGGCCGGTGAAACGCTCGAAATGCGCCTCCTCCACCAAGGGGCGGTCCAACCCCGGGGATGAGACCTCGAGTCGGTACTTCTCCCGAATCGGATCCTCGACATCGAGCACCCCGCTCACCTGATGGCTGACCTGCACACAATCATCCAGATTGATGCCGTCCGCGTGATCGATATAGATCCGCAGCAGCATTCCACCCCTGCCCTGCCCGGACAGCTCCACCGCGACCAGTTCGTAACCCAGCAGTTCGACCTCATCCCGCAGCAATCGGACTAATTTTTCAGGTGCAGAACGCATTTATTCATCGCAATAAAAAATGGGCCATTGGCCCATTCCTCATCAATCCGAAACCCTTGGAGAATCCTCAACCGCTCACGGCACAAGAACCTGGGCTACCTCATCGTTCCTTAACTATAGGCACAACGAAGGGTTTCGAAAACAAAAAAACCCCGATCATCGGGGTTTATTATTAGCGGCGAGCATCCACCAGATGCCCCACCCGGAGCCTATGTAAAACTCAACGATCAAGCATCACAAAACCCGCCCCTAAAACTGAGCAGCGAATTCTAACAGATGTCTGATTGGCTTGGCAAATCAGCGGGAACAGCGCTATCGAGGGATCGAAATCTCACTGGACATGCCGCATGGCGGCAAGCTCCCTGGTACCCTGGAGACCATGAGCAAAGACCATATCCGTCTTCTCATTGATCGCCTCGGGGGCAAAACATGCCGACAGGCCGGTCTGCTCAACCCACGGACAGTTCTTGATCTGCATCTTGGTCTCATCACCGGTGGTTGACTTGGGGGATTAAAAACCTAGAAGCCTGGGTGGAGCCTTATAGAACCCAGGTTCCGCGAGGCTCCACCCAGGCAATACGCTAATCCCTCACAAGCCGAAATCGCGGCGGGAAAAGGGTAAAAGCAAAGAGTAAAAAAGGGTTATTGGGGGAGGTCCTGGACGAGACGAAAACCCAGATACGTGATGCGGTAGGTAGAAACGTCCCTGAAGCGAAACGCGGAACGAAGCCACCAGGGATAGTCGACCCAGGAGCCGCCGCGCACAACCCGGCGCTCACAACTTCCACCATCGGCCTCCAGCCAGGCCGAACCGTCTTGAGGGGCACCTGAGTAGTTGTCGTGCCAGCAATCCTCCACCCATTCATCGACATTGCCGTGCATGTCATGCAGTCCGAATGCATTGGCGGGAAACTGCCCCACCGGAGCGGTGAATTCCCATTGGTCCCTGCCCTCTTTTTTGCCGTCACAACACTCGTCAGTACCATAGTTAGCCTGTTCGTGACTGGCTTTGTTGCCCCAGGGATAGGCGGTAAGACTTCCAGCCCGGGCCGCATACTCCCACTCTGCTTCAGATGGCAGTCGGTAACGTTTACCTGTTTGCTGAGAAAGCCACGCCGCATAGGCCCGGGCATCATCCCAGCTCACATCGATAACCGGCCGATTGCCACGTCCCCAACCGTCATCACTGGGTAGCTCACGCCCGGTCGCCTCGGCGAAGCGCTCGTATTCCTCGAAGGTCACTTCGCAACGCCCGATGGCGAAATCCTGGACAGTCACCTGGTGGACCGGTTGTTCGTCTGAAGACACGTTACTGCCCATCGCGAAGCTGCCTCCCTCGATCAACACCATCTCGGGGCCTTGTCCGGGATTGCTGAGGCAGGGTTGGGGCAGCTTGTCCGTCTGGGGGCTGTCCATCGCGTACAATCCCAAACGGGCCAGGGTGATCGAGCCGTAGATACATAGCAGCCCCACGCCAGCCAGTCCCGTCAGCCTCAGCCATTTGACGACCTGCAGTCGCTGGAAGGCCTTTGACCATTGACCCTTTGGCGAACCTTCAGCCTCAGGGGTAGACGGCTTTCCGGCTTTTGACCCAGGCTTTTCGTGCGGATCGTCGGTTTCAATCTCTGTGTCATCCGTAAAATCATCCTGTCGATTCACTTGGGACCTTTTCGACTGAGAAACATCGGACATCTCTACCCCATCACTGGAGAGTGAGATTGTTTGCCTGATGGCATCTAACAGGGAAAGAAATCGCCTGTCCCCCGTATCATCTGCCCAGTTAGAGAAATCCAGGCTGTGTATCACAGCAAAATCAAGCGGTGGTCGAACATCCTCTAGCAGGATGGGAAGCAGCAGTCCACGCTGTTTGGCAATTTCCGCCTCTTCCAGCACCCAATCATCGGTTACGGAATGTCTTGACCAGATGACCAGCACACAGCGCACCGAGTTCAAGATATCTCTAATCTGATTTCGCCACGAGATGGCAGTCAAGGTGCGAGCCTCAAAATCGACAAAGCAATTCAGGCCCTTCCCTTCCAGCCCGGCTACGATCTGCTGCACGCGTTCCCGATCTTCGCGGCTGTAGCTGACATAGACATCGATCGCGGAGGACATATCAGCTCACCTCAACTGGCCATTTGTGGAACGGAGACTGGGTTGCGTGTACCTGCATTCAGAAAAGCAATGTAGCCTGGGTGGAGCTTGTGAAACCCGGGTTCCGCAAGCTCCACCCAGGCTACCTGCTGCCGAAAAGGGTAAAAAGCAAAAGCACAAAGGGTCATGGGGAGAGGTCCTGGACGAGACGAAAACCCAGAGCGCTGTTGCGGAGGGAAGAAACGTACCTGCCGCGATCCGCGGAACGCAGCCCCCCGGGAATGCCGCCCCAGGAGCCGCCGCGCATAACCCGGAGTGCACAAGTTCCGCCATCGGCCTCCAGCCAGGCGCTGCCATCCTGTGGGGCATTCTGATAGTTTCCATGCCAGCAGTCCTCGACCCACTCCCAGACATTGCCCGCGGTATCCTGCAGACCGAAGGGATTGGCGGGAAAGGATCCCACCGGGGCGGTCTGCTTGTCGTCCCATTCACCGCCGCAGCCATTACAGTTGGCCCAGATCCGTTTGTCCTGGCTGAATTCATCACCCCACCAGTATCTGCTGGTGGTGCCTGCCCGGGCCGCGTATTCCCATTCCGCCTCGGTGGGCAAGCGGTAGCGCTTGCCGGTCTGCTGCGAGAGCCAGGCCGCGTAGGCCTGGGCATCCTTCCAGCTCACATGGATCACCGGTCGCTTGCCGCGCCCCCAGCCTCGGTCATCGGGCAACTCTTGCCCGGTGGCCTCGGCAAAGCGGTCGTATTCCTCGAAGGTCACCTCGTAACGCCCCATGGCGAATGGCCGGCCGATCTCCACCTGATGGGCGGGAAGTTCTATGTACAAGGCATTCTTGTCCTGTTTGTTAGAGCCCATCATGAAGCGCCCCGGTTAGATGGTCACCAGCTCCGGTTCGATGGGTTTCACCGGACTGACAAAGGGGTCCCGGAATACCCTGGGGGCGGCCTGCAAGCGTATCTGTACAGATGCCTCATCCGGCAGGCTGCCCGGATCGACGGGGCTCGCCTCCGGCTGCTCGCCGTAATAGAGATAGGCGATGCGATCGGCCAGGATCTGTCTAACCGGTTCAGCTTTCGAACCATAGGCTATCTGATTCTGTTCTTTTCTAGTGGCATGGCGGACAAGATATTCTCGGTTATGGATATAGTCGACCACCATCTGTACGGTAAACATCTTTTCCGCCTTTTCATCAGGAATTTCTATTTCAAATTCCTCTTCAAAGGCCATCACTAATTCAACTAAATCGAGTTCGTCAGCACCAAGATCATCAACAAATGACACACCTGATGTAACATCATCATTTTGTACACCGAGTTGTTCCACGACAATTTTTCGAATACGTTCAAAAATCTCGGTCTTAGTAATTCGTTCTACTTGTTTCAGTTGCTTCGGCTGGTTCGAAACATCTAATTGATCTAGGGGTTGAACCTTGAAACCCCAGGCGCGCAGGCTGCTGAGCAGGGCCTCGCCGTGCCTGGTCAGGGCTTCCGGTGCAGCCACACTGACGGTGATCGACTGATGCCTGGCCTGCATCGCCAGCAGGGCGGCCTGCCGGCTGTCGGGCTCCAGCCAGGTCTGCCAGGCCCAGAGGTTCAACCAGACCGTGGCCGGGAGCAGCAACAAACCCAGGATCAGGGGCCAGAACAGGCCGCGCCAACCCCGGCCGATCGGCCCCGGCTCCAGCCTGGCCAGGGAAAACTCCAGCAAACGGGGGCGGCGCCCCCGCACCACGCTGGCGAAGACCTGGTCCGCGAGAGCGGCATGGCGTGCGCTCAGGTCGCGCAGGTCCTTCCAGTAGGCGGCGAAGCCCTTCCATGCGGGCACCGCATAGGGGAGCTTCAGGGGTTTGTCGTCAAGGTGCTCCAGCAGGGCGTTGAAGGCCCCGGTGACGCGGCGAAAACGCGGTGCATCCAGATAGCGCAGCAGGGTCTTGCGCAGAGTGTCCGGGATGCGGCCATAGCGGAACCAGGGCAGCCGGGAGAGCCGACGCAGGCGCAGCTCCCGATCGCCTTCGTCGAGTTGCAGCTGCCGGTCGAGGGCGCGGGTGAGCCGCCAGTTCAGCTCCGGATAGGCGGCGGTGGCGCACAACAACAGCATGCCTTCCGGACCCAGATAACCCTCCAGCTGGGCCAGCAGCCTGTTGCGTGGTTTTTTACCCAGCCGCCGCTCCTCCAGCCAGCGCTTGGGGTCGATCGCCAGCTCCCTGGGCAAGGGCAGGTCGGCCGGATGGTCCGCGCTGGCATTGGATGCCGGTCTGCCGAGTTGCGCCAGGCCCTGACTGGTCAGGGGAAACTGCTGGAAATCCGCATCCGCATAGAGTTCCTGGTGCGAGCCCTGGGCCCAGACCGGCTCCAGGGTCAACATCAGGCGGCGCTGGAAGGCGGCGAAGGCATCCAACTGGTGGTGCGCCCGACCGTTTTCATGCTTGACCAGGGTTTCGCCATCACCGGCGAGCAGCAGATCGTGGTCCGCATAGACCGAGGCCAACTCGGCCGGGCTCCGGGCAAGCCCCAGGTCCCCCGTACGGACCGCATGCTCCGGGTCGGAATCGTAATCGAACAGGCTGACCGCCAGGTTCTCCCGCCGCATGGTCGCCACCAATTCATCCACCATGGCGGCCGCGTGATCCTGGGCATGGCGGCGGTCGTTCAGCACCAGATAGGCCGGCGGGACCTGCCGTTCCCGGAACACCGGCTGGAAGTAACCGCCATGGGCCAGGGTGCGTTCCACGGTGGCCGCCTCGTCGAGCCGGCGCATGGGATGCGAACGGTAACGGCGCAGCTGGCGCCAGGTCCTGGCCAGGGCATGGCCAGCCAGCAGTTTGGTATGATCGAGAGCAAGCTGGAGATGCTTCAGGCTGATCTCCTCTCCGGGCTTGCGTTTGCGCCTGGCCAGGGTCAGTTGCCGCAGCAACAACCGGCTCAGAAACCAGAAGAACCAGATGGTGACAGGCAGCAGCCAGGCCTGTCGGGCGGGTTCACTCCAGGCCGGATGGTATTGATCGGGCGGTATCACCGGCTCTGCCGGGGTTTGCGGGGGAGGAATGAGCCGTTGCCTGGGTTTCACCGGCTCAGGTGGTTTGCTTGGTTCCTCGCTTGTCGATGTTACTGACGTTTGTTCGACTTGTTCAGGTTCCGACGGCCAGAGCCAGTAACCCACTCCTATAGCGACCAGCAGAGCTAGGGCAAGGGCCAGCCAGCGCAGTTGCAGCAGTTGCCGACGGAAATGCTCCAGCCAGCTTGGCTCGGGAACCACTGGCTCTACCGGGCTTGGTGGAGGATGGGGTTTGGGTTCCAACTCCAGCGGATCGAACCAGGGATCGAACAGTTCGGGAAACCGCTGCTGTTCGTCGGCCCGGGTGCAGAACAAACCGGCCAGGGAGGGGCACAGTTGCTGCCTGGACATGGCAGCATGGCGCAGCGAAAGCTCCAGGATCAGATCGCAGGCCGCCAGATACTGTTCGGTGCCGACATCGAAATCCGCCCGGCGCAGAAGTTCCAGCAACTGCGGCAGGGCCTGGATCAGGCGTTGGGCGGGTGAAGGTGCCGCAGCCCGATCTGGACTCAGCTCGGCGTTCATCTCATTCCGCTGACGCGTCGTTCGCCAGGGCCTGAGCGACCCAGTTGGACCAACTTTGCCGCAATAGATCCTGATCGTCCGGGTCCTTCAACAGGGTCGACATCACCCTGGCGGGCATCTGCCGGACCTCTGTGAACGAGCCATACGAAGCCCTCTCGCCCGTCTCACTCAGTTCATGCACCCAGTCGAGCAGCTCGGCCAGACCCGGCCTGCGCCGAATCTCCGCCCGCTCACGCAGGAACCAGAAAAACCGCAGACAGTCACCCAACAGCCCTCGGCTATTGGCGAAGCGGGCGCCCACCCGTTGCTCGACGATGCGCTGCAGTTCGTCATCATCTGGAAAGCGCATGTTGTAGTAGACACAACGGCGCAGGAAGGGTTTTGGCAGATCCTTCTCCGAGTTGCTGGTAATGACGATGATCGGACGAAACTCGGGGTTCGCCTTGGCCGTCAGATCACCCAGTTCGCGCACGGTGAATTGCTGATTGTCGATCTCATCCAGAATGTCGTTGGGTACGTCCCTGGGCGCCTTGTCGATCTCGTCGATCAGCACCACCGAACGACTGGGCTGTTCCGGCAGGGATTGTTGCAGGCCCTGCATCTCCGCTGTGACCAGCTTGTCGTTCAATGCCGCTGACTTGCCCATGGAGAAGAGGATCGCCATGCCCAGGGCGTTGTAGCTGATATAGCGATGGGCCTCATGGCTGGAGAACCCGGACTGAACGTTTGAGTGCTGCTGGATGCCGTTCGGTGAATCGACCTGGTAAACCGTTCTGTGCACCTGGGCCTCGTGAAAACGGGCCAGGGCGTCGTAATGGTAGAAGAGGTCACGCGCCTCGGTGGTGGATTTGACCACAAACTTGAACCAGGCGAGGGGCTGCTGCTTGTTGAGTTCGAAGGCCAGCCAGTTGGCGAATTGTGACTTGCCCACCCCGGCCTCCCCCGTCAACAACAGGGGCTTGCCCAGCACCAGTGCGGTATTGGCCGCCGCCCTCAGATCGTTGTCCTGCATCAGATAGCCTTCGGGGCTGGTCATCCTGGCCTGATCGATCGGCTGGAAGTCTTTTATGAGTTCGATAAGCTCGGTCATATCTTTTATCCTGCTGGGAGGCCTCAACTCGAGGTGTTTGCCCAGATCTATAATATGGATTCACTTACATCTTCGAAATGACGGGTGCGCCGAGGGAAACGGAACAGGCTTTCACCCTTTTTCTTGACCTGCCGATAGAGAGAATCATCGTTTAGTTTTTGCAGTTGGGTCTCCATCCACTCTTTAAGATGCCGGTGCTCGACCTTTCCCAGTTCCGGGTCCACGATACACTGACAATGGTTGTTGCAGGTTGGTTTGACTGGGAATGGACTCCAAGACCGCTGTTCGACGAATAACAACACGGCTACACGGGTTGGTGCAGTTTGCTGGGAAAACAACCCATCCCAGAACCCGAACCATTCATCGATGACATTTTGGGTGCCACGGCCAAAGTTCCTCACCGTGCTGTGGAGTACTGTGGGTTGATAGGTATTTCTCAGTTTGCGTTTGATCGATTCCAGCAAAGCACCGTCGCTACCGGCAGGGGTTTGTTTGAGCAGATTTTCCGTGATCTCAGCGAGCAACAGAGACTGGCGGACTGAGGGCTCTGTTTCAGCAAAACGACTCCATCGCAAGGCGACCTCCTGGTAGCCGGCCGACCTCATCGTAGAAGAACGCATGGCCTCGAGGGCACAGCGGATAGCAAAATAGCGAAAACCCGCCTTGCTTGCACCGATGGCCAAGAACAGTCGCTTGCCCGAGGAGAAATTTTTATTGACACAACCTGCTTCTTTGTTGCGGTCCAGCTGGCTGATCAAGCGTTCCTCCAATGAGCTGGAACGACTCTTGCTCTGACCTGCCATCTTCAGGGCTGTTCGCATCGCGATGTCATTGCATAGCCGATCGAGATCCTTGACCCAGTTAGGTCCATCATGAAATCGGAAGTGGTTGCAGTCTTCCAATGCGGGCCGAATCCCTTCCGGCAGTTTGTTTTTTGGCGGTACTTTAGCATCCCGCATAAGCACCGGAAATATCGGTTTTTCCGCGGCCATCGCGGTCAGGATTTCTTGGCGTACCCAGTTGTCCGGATCGTGTAATTTTTCCTGTACCCGGCCTTGATTCCAATCCGGCCCGATTACCAGGATGAAACCCTTGCATGCCAGGACCTGTTCTTTCAGGACATCTTTCCATTTTGCCCCGCTGGGGATATTCTGCTGATCCCTGAAGACCGCATGCTCGCCAAAACGACTGGCTAGATGCTGATATAGCAACAAGCTGGAATCTTGGGCATCCTGCCGCTCATAGCTGATAAAGAGATCCTGTCCTGTTTCCGTCATCTTGTTATTCTCTCAATCCTTTTTCCATGGTGGGTTAAGACAAGCCCGTTAACGACCATTGATCCTAATTATCAGGGTCCCAGGTTATCTGTTCAATATCATGTTGGGCTCAATACCCCTACCTAACTTTACATGCCCTTTGCTTCAATGTAAGGATCAAGACCAGCATATGCCTTTCGATTCTTTTGGTGATTTCATCTGGCAACTCGTAACTCCTTTTGTTTGATTGCCATTTATCCGAAGTCGCCTCGATAGTTTCCCGCATCGTCGACACTACCAGAAAGTCAGGCAATCCGGCTTTTCTTCCCAATCTTTTGAAATGCTCAATCTTTATCTCCTTGAATTTTTTCTCACCGGATAAGTTCAGCGCCAACCGGTCATCCGGCAGATAGGGAATGGTTGAAACTAAATCATAGGCCGGAGAAAGTTCGGGATTACACCCATCCGGATAGACGAAAGACCAGTTTTTCAAATGCATATCACCATTGCCGATCAAAACAGTGAAAACCAGACGGCGGACAAAATCGACCAAGCCTTTTTCTCCGGTCAAGGTCCAGACCATATTGGCCATGTTGGCATAGCTGACCTTGCCGTACTTGTCATCCGGAAAGACGTTATAGACCTGCGCGAAATCCTCGATATGGATGCGCATGCCGTTCAACCGATCAAAGCGCTTAACCGCCAACGCTGTATTACCGGACAGAATCCCAAGATCAGGAAGACCACCGACCTGATCGAGTGATACGAGCCGGATCTCCGGCACCGGAATACCGATCTCACCGGCCCAGTGCAGCATGGCCCATTCGTTTTCCGGGACATGGGGAAAATTCTGTGCGGGGAGTTTGATAATCCAATCGCCCTCCAGACCACTGGCGGGAATGGTCAGCCCGCCCGTGCTTTCCGTCAGCGTGGAGAATTTTAATTGCCCACCTGCCAGAGAAAACCGATAGGGCTGCTCATCGGGTTTGATCGTCTCATCCGTTCTCTGGGTTTCCGACGATACCCCCCGGCCCTCGAGCGGTGTGGTCACCACCGCGCCGGGTAGATCTTCATCCAGGAGTTCGATCAATTTGAATTCCCGAACCGGCTTCACGCCACCGCGGCTGGCGAGATAGTTCCGTCAATGCCCCTCGGGCGGCAGATTCGAGAAAAACACGGGCAGCCGCGTTTGAACGGGCCGGGTTGCAGGAATGATATCGCCGGATGTGATGAAAAAAGACTGACTGAGAACCGGACGATCCCGATCGTTCAAATAAGCCTCATCGAAGGTAAATAACGAGCGCTCACCCGTGAGCAAGGTCAACTTGCCCACATTTTTCTCACCCAAACGCACATCCAGAATACCCGTCATCCGCCCTCCTCTTCGTCGAGCCGCCATTTGGGCTGTCACAGTTCCTCACCGGCGAGCATCGCCCGGATGGCAGGCAGCATGGATCGGGGGACTAGAACCAGTTCCTGATCCAGCAAGCGCGCCAGATCCACCACGGTGGACAAACGAGGGTCCGCCTTTCCCTGCTCGATTTTGGAGATGTGGCTCTGCGGTAACCCGGACTTGTGTCCGAGCTCGGATTGCTTGAGTTTTTTTGCCAGACGGGTGTGTCTGAGCTGATCGATGATCCCATGCATAATATATGCTATTACATATAATTTACTATATAAATATGTAATAGCATATACTCGAAATTTGGCCATAAAAAAAACCAATCACATGGAAGAGATTGGTTTTTTGTGTTGGTAGCGGGGGCCGGATTTGAACCAACGACCTTCGGGTTATGAGCCCGACGAGCTACCAGACTGCTCCACCCCGCATCAGAGGGTGGGAATACTACCTATATCGCAGATTCGATTCAAGCCCAAATTCTGTAATCTTTTTGTCATCCACCTATTGCTGTGTGACAGATCGACAGCAGACCAGCCGGGAACAATCCCAGATAGAGCATCGAGAGTCCATTGAGCGAAAGCACCACCTGGGTGTCCACCCCCATGCTGAGCGGGCTCTCATCGCTGGGTTTGTCGAAATACATCAGCTTGATGATGCGGATGTAGTAGAAAGCACCGATGATGGAGAAGAAGACACCCACCAGGGCGACCCAGGTGAGGTCCACCGAGACCACTGCATCGAGGACGAACAACTTGGCGAAGAAACCGACCGTGGGCGGTACGCCGGCCATGGAAAACATCAACAGCAGCATCATGCCGGCAAACCAGGGATTGCGTTGATTGAGCCCCTTATAGTCGTCCAGATTCTCCGCTTCGAACCCCCGGCGGCTGAGAGCGATGACGATGCCGAAGCCACCCGCCGACATCAGCGCGTAGACCAGGGTATAGAACATGGCGGCGGTATAGCCTTCCTTGGTGCCGGCCAGTATACCCAACAGGATGAAACCCACATGGGAGATGGTCGAATAGGCGAGCATGCGTTTGATATTGGTCTGGGCGATGGCGATCAGGTTGCCGATGGCCATGGAGAGTACCGCCAGCACGATCAACATACCCTGCCAGCCCTGCCAGCCACCCTGTCCGACCAGGGGTTCCATGCCGTCCACCAGCATGCGCATGGCCAGGGCGAAGGCGGCGATCTTTGGCGCACTGCCGAGGAACAGGGTCACTGCAGTGGGCGCCCCGTGATAGACATCCGGCACCCACATGTGGAAAGGCACTGCACCGAGCTTGAAGGAGAGGCCGATGACGATAAACACCAGACCGAACACGAGCACCACGTTGTCCAGACCGACCTTCTGGATCGCCCCGCCCAGTTCGTCGAAGCGGATGGTACCGGTCATGCCATACACCATGGAGATGCCGTAGAGCAGTATGCCGGAGGCCAGGGCGCCCAGCACGAAATATTTCATGGCGGCTTCCGCACCGTCCTGCGAATCCCGGTTGAAGGCCACCAGGGCGTACATGGACAGGGCCAGCAGCTCGAGGCCCAGGTAGATGGTGAGAAAGCTGTTGGCCGAGACCATGATGATCATGCCGAGCACGGCAAACAGCCCCAGGGTGTAGAACTCACCCTTGAACAGATCACGATCCCGCAGATAGTCCTTGGCATAGAGGAAGGCCAGGAAGCTGACCACGAAAATCCCCACCTTGAGCACATCGCTCATGGGATCGCGGATGTAACTGCCATCGAAAATGATCTGGGTCTGCGGCTGACCAACCGCCACGGTGATCGCCACCGCCAGGAGCAGACCAATCTGGGTGATACCGTAGGTGACGATGCGGTTTTCCTGCTTGATGAACAGATCGATCACCAGCACCAGGCAGGCCAGGGACAGGATGTATATCTCCGGCAGGACCGGAATCAATTGGTTCGAGTCGAATTGCATGTCACGCTACCGGATTGGCATCAGCCTCATCAGAGTTTGGAAACGGAAATATGCTGCAGCAGGTTGTTAACCGAGGCATCCATCACCTCGACCAGGGGTGCCGGCCAGAGGCCCAACACCAAGACCGCCGCGGCCAGGGTGCCGAGAACGATATATTCCCGACCGTTGATATCCTGCAATGCAGCGACATTGTCATTGGCGACATCGCCGAACACCACCCGTTTGACCATCCACAGGGTATAGGCGGCGCCGATGATCAGGGTGGTGGAGGCCAATACCGCATACCAGAAATCGGCACGGAAGCTGGCCAGGATGACCATGAACTCGCCGACGAAACCGGAGGTCCCGGGCAGACCCGCATTGGCCATGGCAAAAAACACCATGAAGGCGGCGAATACCGGCATGGTATTGACCACACCGCCATAATCGTTGATCTGACGGCTGTGCATGCGGTCATACAACACACCGACACAGAGGAACATGGCGGCGGAGATGAAACCGTGCGAGACCATCTGCACCATACCGCCTTCCACACCCAGGGCTGCACCGCTGCCGGCACTCTGACCGACGATGAAGACGATGTAGAAACCGAGGGTCACGAAACCCATGTGCGCGATCGACGAGTAGGCGATCAGCTTCTTCATGTCCTGCTGGATCAGGGCCACGAAGCCGATATAGACCACCGCGATCAGGGACATGCCGATGATCAACCAGTCCAGGGTATGGCTGGCGTCCGGGGTGATCGGCAGACTGAAACGCAGGAAGCCGTAGCCGCCGATCTTCAGCATGATCGCCGCCAGGATCACCGAACCGCCGGTGGGCGCCTCCACATGGGCGTCCGGCAGCCAGGTGTGCACCGGCCACATGGGTACCTTGACCGCGAAGGCCAACAGGAAGGCGATGAAGATCAGGATCTGCTCGGTGTGCCCCAGCTTCAGGTCATGGAAACCGAGGATCTCGAAGTTGCCCGACTGGTAGTACATGTAGATCAGGGCGACCAGCATGAACACCGAACCGAGGAAGGTGTAGAGGAAGAACTTGATGGTGGCGTAGACCCGATTCGGTCCGCCCCAGACGCCGATGATAATGAACATCGGAATCAGCATCGCCTCCCAGAAGACATAGAAGAGCATGGCATCCAGCGCGGCGAATACGCCCACCATGACCCCCTCCATGATCAGGAAGGCGGCCATATAGAGCGCGGGCTTGTATTTGATCACTTCCCAGCCGGCGATCACCACCAACGGGGTGATGAAGGTGGTGAGGATGATCAAAGGCATGGAGATACCGTCCACCCCCAGGTAGTACTCGATATTGAACAGCGGTATCCAGTCCATGCGCTCCACGAACTGCATCTGCGCAGTGGAGCTGTCGAAGCCGAACCACAGCGGCAGGCTCACCAGGAAGGTCAGAACGGAGATGATCAGGGCGGTCCAGCGGGTGGCGTTGGCCTCCCGGTCGCCACTGGCGATCACCATAAAGCCGCCGATAATCGGCAGCCAGATTGTCAAGCTGAGGATTGGCCAATCGGCAAACATGCTAAACGTCCTTCCTTACTTAAGCGAACACGAACCAGCCCAACATCAGGGTCAGACCCAGGATCATGGCTATGGCGTAGTGATAGAGATAACCGGACTGCAGGTGGCGGATGATGCCCGCCAGCCAGCCCACGCTGAACGCGGAGCCATTGACCGCCAGACCATCGATGACGCCCCGATCGCCGGCCAGCCAGAGAAACTTGCCGAGCAGACGGCTGCCGCCAGCGAAGACGAATTGATAGGCCTCGTCGAACCAGTATTTCTTGTCCAGCAGGGTATGCAAAGGCGCGGCCATGGTCTTGATCTTGTCGGCGATCTCCGGGTTCTTCATGTAGATGTACCAGGCGACGAACAGGCCGCCCATAGCCAGGTAGAAGGGTACACTCGCATAGGTGTGCGCCAACATACCATTGGAACTATGCACCATGCCCTGTACGGCAGCGAGAGTGTCATGCTCCGGGAGCACATACAGGACACCCTTGAACCAATCACCAAAAAGCATGGCATCGATGGTCATGTAGCCGATGATCACCGAGGGGATCGCCAGCAGGATCAGCGGTATGGTCACCACCTTGGGCGATTCGTGCAGATGGGCCTTGGCGTGTTCGTCACGGGGACCTTCGCCGTGGAACACCAGGAAGAACATGCGGAAGCTATAAAGGGCGGTGACGAAAACCCCCGCCACCACCAGCACATAGGCATAGCCGGCGCCGGCGATGTTGGAGTGGTGCACCGCTTCGATGATCGCATCCTTGGAGAAGAATCCGGAGAAACCGGGAAAGCCAATGAGCGCCAGGGAACCCACCAGGGAGGTCCAGTAGGTGATCGGCATGTATTTCTTCACGCCGCCCATGTTGCGAATGTCCTGATCGTGGTGCATACCGATGATCACCGAACCGGCGGCCAGGAACAGCAGGGCCTTGAAGAAGGCATGGGTCATCAGGTGAAAGATGCCCGCGGCATAGGCGGAGACACCCAGGGCCACCATCATGTAACCGAGCTGCGACAAAGTGGAATAGGCCACCACCCGTTTGATGTCGTTCTGCACGATGCCGATCAGGCCGGTGAAGAAGGCGGTGGTGGCACCAATCACCAACACGAAGGTCAGCGCGGTCTCCGACAGTTCATACAGGGGCGACATACGGGCGACCATGAAGATACCGGCGGTGACCATGGTGGCGGCATGGATCAGTGCGGAGATTGGGGTCGGGCCCTCCATGGAGTCCGGCAGCCAGACATGCAGCGGTACCTGGGCCGATTTGCCCATGGCGCCGATGAACAGCAGGATGCCGATCAACGACATCAGCGACCAGCTGCTGTCTCCCCAGATCTGGATCTGGGTGTCCGCCAGGCTCGGCGCCATGGCGAAGACTTCGTGATAGTCCAGGCTGTTGAAGTACATGGCCACTGCGGCGATGCCCAGGATAAAGCCGAAATCCCCCACCCGGTTGACCAGAAAGGCCTTGAGGTTGGCGAAGATCGCGGTGGGGCGTACCGACCAGAAACCGATCAGCAGGTAGGAGACCAGACCCACCGCTTCCCAGCCGAAGAACAGCTGCATGAAGTTATTGGCCATCACCAGCATCAGCATGGAGAAGGTGAACAGGGAGATATAGCTGAAGAATCGCTGATAGCTGTTCTTGCCGGCCAGGCTGGTCTTCGGCCAGTTGTGCTCGTCGTCCGCCATGTAACCGATGGTGTAGATGTGCACACAGAAGGAGACGAAGGTCACCACGCTGATCATCACCGCGGTGAGTTGATCCACCAGGAAACCCACCTCCATATGCAGTCCATCACTGACCATCCAGGTGTAGACCGCTCCGTTGAACACCTCCTGGTCGTCGAACATGAAGCGCTTGAGCACATAGAGTGAGAGTACGGCAGAGATGCCCACACCGGTGCTGGTGACCCAGTGGGCCCCCTTACGGCCCAGGCTGCCCCCCAGAAATCCGGCCAGAATCGCGCCGACCAGGGGCGCCAGGACGATCAACAGATAGATATTTTCCATATCTCTTGCTTCTATATATTCAAATTCGCGAGACGGCGTATTTCATGTTCCCTACCCTGCCAACTGCGAACACAAAAAACCCACATCCTATCTAACCACGCAAGGCATCCATATCCTCGACATTGATGCTGCGCTTGCTGCGGAACAGCACCACCAGGATCGCCAGGCCGATGGCCGCTTCCGCCGCCGCCACCGTGAGGATAAAGAAGACGAAAACCTGACCGACCGTATCCCCGAGAAAATGGGAGAAGGCGACAAAATTCATATTGACCGCCAACAACATGAGCTCCACGCACATCAACAGGATGATCACGTTCTTGCGGTTGATGAAGATGCCGGCGACACTGATGGCGAACAAGATGGCGCCGAGGATGAGATAGTCTGAAAGTTCGATCATGGCGCTTACCCCTTCTCCGCATCCATACTGACCATACGCACCCGGTCCTTGCGCTTCACCACCACCTGGTTCGCCGGATCCAGATACTTGCTGTCCGGACGGCGGCGCATGGTCAGACCGATGGCGGCGATGATCGCCACCAGCAGGATCACCGCGGCGATCTCGAACGGGTACATGTAGACGGTGTAGAGCACCCCGCCCAGCTCTTCGGTATTGCTGTAGTCGGCGGCATGGCGGGCCGGGGCGGCGAACTTGTCGAGACCGAAATTCTCCGGCCCGACCACCAGGATCAGCTCTGCCGCCATGGCGATCGCCATCAATATCCCCAACGGCAACATTTTGATGAAGCCGGCCCTCAGGGTCGCCACATCGATGTCCAGCATCATCAAGACGAACAGGAACAACACCATCACCGCACCGACGTACACCAGCACCAATACGATGGCCAGAAACTCCGCCTCAGCCAACAGCCAGATGCCGCTGCTGGCGACGAAGGCGAGAATCAGCGAAAGGGCCGCGTGCACCGGATTTTTCCGGGTGATCACCATGGTCGCCGAGATGATCAGCACGGCCGCCAGTACATAGAAGATAAACTTTTCAAACGTCATCGGTTTTCCTAACCGGAGGTCAATCCGGTCGATTCAAACTCAGCGGTACTTGGCCTGGGCCTCAAGGTCGGCGGCAATTTGCGCCTCGTACTTGTCACCAATGGCCAGCAGTTTCTCTTTGGTCATGATGTTTTCACCCCGATTCTCGAAGTGATACTCATAGACCCGGGTTTCGACAATCGCATCCACCGGGCAGGATTCCTGGCAATAGCCGCAGTAGATGCACTTGAACAGATCGATATCGTACCGGGTGGTGCGCCGGGAGCCGTCCTCACGGGGTTCTGCCTCGATGGTGATGGCCAACGCCGGACAGACCGCCTCGCATAGCTTACAGGCGATGCAGCGCTCTTCGCCGTTGGGATAGCGGCGCTGGGCATGCAGGCCACGAAAGCGGGGCGAGACCGGGGCCTTCTCCTCCGGATACATGACGGTGAACTTCTTTCTGAACAGATAACGCCCGGTCAGGCTGAGGCCACGAAACAACTCCAGCAGGAACAGGCTCTTGATATAGTTTGTCAGTGCTTTCATGCGTCAGACAGCCTCAATCGAACCACCAGGGAAGTTGATAGACCACAGCCAGCCCAACCACTGCGATCCACACGATGGTGATCGGGATAAAGACCTTCCACCCGAGCCGCATGATCTGGTCATAGCGGTAGCGGGGAAAGGTGGCACGCAGCCAGAGAAATAAAAATGCGAACAGACCGGTCTTCAGTACCAACCAGACGAAACCCGGCACCCAGTCGAACAGGGGGCCGAGGATTGGCCAGCCCTGGAAGGGTGACAGCCAGCCTCCCATGAACATGATCGCGCTCAGAGCGGCGATCAGGATCATGTTGGCGTATTCGGCCAGGAAGAAGGCGGCGAATGCCATGCCGGAGTAGTCAATATGGAAGCCGGCCACGATCTCGGATTCACCCTCTGCCACATCGAACGGCGCGCGGTTGGTTTCCGCCACACCAGAGATCACATAGACTCCGAACAACGGCAGTAAGGGCAACCAGAACCAGGAAAACAGCCCGCCGTTACCCGACTGGGCCCTGACGATATCGCCCAGATTCAAACTGCCGGCCGCCACCAGCACACCCACCAGGGCGAAGCCCATGGCGATCTCATAGGCGACGATCTGCGCCGCTGAACGCATCGCACCGAGAAAGGCGTATTTGGAATTCGAGGCCCAACCGGCGATGATCACCCCATAGACCCCGACCGAGGTCAGGGCCAGGATATACAGCAGACCCGCGTTGATGTCCGCTAGCACCAGTTCTTCGTCGAACGGAAAGACCGCCCAAGCCGCCAGCGCCGGTCCCAGGGTGATCGCCGGGGCAATCAGGAACAGGGCCTTGTTGGCATTGCTCGGGATGATGATCTCCTTGAACATCAACTTGACCGCATCCGCAATGGGTTGCAGCCAACCCTTGGGTCCGACCCGGTTGGGGCCGACCCGCACCTGCATATAACCGATCACCTTGCGTTCCGCATAGGTGTAGTAGGCCACACAGATCATCAAAGGTAGAATGATCGCAATGATCTTGAGCAGAATCCAGATCACTGTCTGCAGACCGTCAGGCAGTGCCTCCCAAAGACCGATAAAAAATTCCATCGCTTATGCCTTCTCCAGGGTCACTTCACCAAACGGCTGGCCCAACATCTCGGTTTCCGCCAGTGCGGTGGGGATCCAGACACAGCCATCCGGTACCGCATCGTCGATTTCCAGTGGCAGACTGACCTGGTTGCCGTTCTGTTTCACCAGCGCGAGTTCAGCACCTTCCACGCCCTGATGCTTAACCTCACTGCTATTGATGCGGATCATCGTCGGCCCGGCGCTCTTTGTCTGCTGCAGGGCAGCCGCGCGGCGCACCAAGGCATCCTGGGCATACATGGGGACATTGCCGATTCTCATCAGACCGCCAGCCCGACAATTGATACTGGCATCCTTGAGCGGCTCGAAATTATTGTCCGCCTCCACACCTTTGCACTGCACGCTGACTTCATCCAGGACCTGATCGGACGAGGTATAGTCGAAGCCGTCCAGATCGAGTAGGTTGCCCAGAACCCGCATGACCTTCCAGGACGGGCGGGATTCACCGAAGGGATTCACCGCACCGCGGAAGTGTTGCCAGACACCCTCCCCGTTCACATAGGTACCTGAGGTTTCGGCAAAACCGGCGATCGGCAGTAGAATGTCCGCACAGGCCTCCAGGGACTCGCTACGGTAGGCGGTCAGGGCGACCACTGTGTCGGCGCTCTGTAGGGCGCTCTGGGCCAGAGCGGGATCCCAGAGATCCCTGCCCGGCTCAACCCCGAGCAACAGGTATGCCTTGAGTGGCTGGTTGAGCATTGCTTGACTATGCAATCCTCCATTCGCCAACGGTTTGGCGCCCGCGCCAAGATGGGGAACCGCACCTGCCAGACAGCACCCCATGGCGTTGGCACCCTGGCTGGTGAAACCTAAACTGCAACCTGCTTGATCGGCAATCTTCCTGGCCAAGCTGCTCAGCAGGGCATAGTCGGGATGGGAAACCGCCAGATCCCCCAGCACCACGGCACCGGCATCCGCTGCTTGCAGATCTTTGGCCACCGCATCACCGAAGTCACTGGCCTTGGCCTGCTTGATCAGTGTCCCGAGTTCGCCGCTCGCGGTCACACCCAGCGCTTTGGCTACGGCGGCCAGGGCCTGCAGCATCTGTGCCGGCGAGACGACCTGCTGCCTGGCCTGATAGTTGATGTCCTGTTCCAAGGGATTGAGAAAACTGATGGCAGCCCCAGCCAATGCCGCCTTACGCAGGCGATGACCCAGGATGGGCTGTTCCTTACGCAGGTTGGAGCCGATCAGCAATGCGGCGTTCAGCTCCTCGATCGCCTCGATCTTGAGACCCAACCAGGGCAGTGCCGGACCGCCTATGTCGAGGCGAAAATCACCCTGACGCAGCCGACTATCGATATTTTCGCTGCCCAGACCACGGGTCAGTTTCTGCGCCAGATAGAGTTCTTCCAGGGTTGACGATGGTGAACACAGGGTACCGATCTGCTCCGCGTTGCCCCCATCTTTCAAGCCCTTTGCCGCCAATTCCAGTGCGGTCTCCCAATCGGTCTCCTGCCAAGTATCGCCCTTCTTAAGCATTGGCCGACGCAAGCGGTCCTCGCTGTAGAGACCTGCATAGCTGAAACGGTCCCGGTCGGAGATCCAGCTCTCATTGATCGATTCATTGTCACGGGGATGCACCCTCATCACCCGGTTACCGCGCAGATGCAGATTGAGATTGGAGCCCACAGAGTCATGAGGCGCCACGGTTTCAACCTGAGTCATTTCCCAGG
>JASJBU010000168.1 GCA_030066355.1 Gammaproteobacteria bacterium
ACCGAGCTTTGACCAAAGCGGTAGCTACGACAACATCGAAATCTTCGTCACGGATGGCACTGCCAGTACTCCCTTGGACGCCTTTGACATCCTGGTCAGCAATACCAACCGCGCACCGCACATCGATGGTGTGCCTTATACCAGCGTCACAGAAGGTTTCAGTTACGCTTTCACCCCTACAGCAAGCGATCCGGATGGCGATCCCCTCACCTTCACCATCCAGAACCAGCCAGCCTGGGCAGACTTCAACACCAGTTCAGGTAGCTTGA
Organism: Gammaproteobacteria bacterium; assembly: GCA_030066355.1. GTDB lineage: Bacteria > Pseudomonadota > Gammaproteobacteria > Chromatiales > Chromatiaceae > JASJBU01. Next base: position 270 of record JASJBU010000168.1, read on the forward strand.
CTGGCACACCTACCCTAGAGGACGCAGGCGCTTACGACAACATTATAATCAATGTCTCGGACGGTCTTGTCACAACCGCTCTTAACTCCTTCAGCATCAGGGTTAAGGATGCCAACCAGCCGCCAATGATCACTGGAACCCCAACAACTCAAGTTGCGGAAGACCACAATTACGCCTTTATGCCAATCGCCAGTGATCCTGATGGAGACCGCCTGCTTTTCAAGATATCGAACCAACCACCCTGGTCCTATTTCGATACCACCACAGGCATTCTGTCAGGCACCCCCGGTTTCGATGATGCCGGCGATTACAATGATATCCAGATCAGCGTCTCCGACGGCATGATCGAGGTCTCATTGAATGCCTTCAGTATCCTGGTCAGCGAAACCAATCAGGCGCCGCTCATCGAAGGCATTCCCAGCTCGAGTACCGCTGAAGGCGAAGCATACGATTTCAAACCCTCAGCTAACGACCCTGATGGTGATACCCTGAGATTCACGATTCTCAACAAGCCCGCCTGGGCGGCATTCAGCACCAGTACCGGCAGTTTGAGTGGTATACCTGACTTTAGTGACGCGGGCAGTTACGAGAGTATCAGAATTAGCGTCTCAGACGGCCACTCCACAACCTCCCTGGAAACCTTCAGTATCACCGTCAATAACACCAACCAGCCACCAACGATCAGCGGGAATCCTTCCAGCGACGTTGCCGAAAACGACACCTACTACTTTATACCTGACGCCAGTGATCCTGACGGAGAAAACTTGACCTTCGAGATCGAAAACCGCCCAAGCTGGGCCAGCTTCGATCAGTCTTCAGGCAGTTTGTCCGGCACACCAGACTTCGCGAGTGCCGGAGACTATAACAACATCAAGATCAGCGTCTTTGATGGCAGTGACAGGGTTTATCTGGCTCCCTTCGGCATCACTGTCACGGATACCAATCGGCCTCCCGTCATCAGCGGCACGCCAGCCAGCAGTGTCGTCATTGGCGACTCGTACAGCTTCATTCCCAACGCTACCGACCCGGACGACGATAGTTTGAGCTTCAACATCACCAACCTGCCCAGCTGGGCCAGTTTCGACAGGGCATCTGGCGCAATTACCGGTTCTCCGGAGGTCGACGATTTCGGTCTCTACGAAGATATCACCCTGTCTGTATCAGATAGCCTGAATGAAGCATCACTCAGCCTCACTATCATGGTCGAAGAGCCCAGTGTCACGACCGGATCGGCCAAATTAACCTGGAATATACCAACCACGCGGACCGATGGCACCGCGTTGGACAGCAGTGATATTGGCGGTTATCGAATTTACATGGGAATGGACGAACTGAAACTGGATGAACAAAACATGGTGATGGTCAAAGACACCGAGGATGGCTTGGTCACCGAATATGAAGCCATGAACCTCCCATCGGGCACCTATTTCTTCAAGGTCAAGGCCTACGACAAAGCCGGTAACGAAAGCCAGTTGTCGAACTATGCAATGAAAGAGATCTAATCCGGCACCTGTATATCTCATAGAGATTCCGTCTCACTGGCGATCCTATATCCTTGCTATTATACCGACATAACGCATAATGGTTTTTGAGATGTCTGGTCGCCTCGAAGGAGCGGCGCGTAAATGAAAGTATTGACCGTTTTCCTCTGCCTGAGCTTCTACAGCCTCGCCGCTATCGCCCAGACCTACCGCTGGGTCGACGAAAACGGCGTGGTCAGCTATTCACAAACCCCCCCGCCCTCTCAAGAGGCGGAAACCTTGACGATAAAACCTCAATCTCAGATCGACAACACCGCCGCCAGAAAAAAACTCGATGACCTCAGACAACAACTGGAAGATCAAAGAGAAGACCGGCAGCTGGCCCAGGAGGAGCTGGAGAAGACCCGACAGGAAAGAATCAGACAGGAGACCAACTGCCGGACCGCCCGCGACAATCTGCGCAAACTGGAAGGGCTGGGCAACCGTCTGCTCAGGACCGCTGACGGAGATTACAAACGTCTGACCGAGGAGGAACGGCTGCAACGGATTCAAGCCACAATAGAGCGGATAAAACACGATTGTCACCAGTGAGACAAGCAGAGGAAAGCATGCCGGTATTAAAAATCCAGACCAATACGGAACTCACACTAACCGCTCGCTCGGCATTTCTGACCCAAGCCTCTTCCACACTGGCCAACATGCTGGGAAAACCCGAGCGTTATGTCATGATTGTTCTGGAGATCAACGATACTATGAGCTTCGCCGGTAACGGTTCTCCCCTCGCGTATCTCGAACTCAAGAGCATCGGCCTGCCCATTGACCGGACGACAGAATTTTCCAAAACCTTGAGCAACCTGATCACTGAGCATCTACAGATCCCGGCAGATCGGGTCTATATCGAATTTGCCGATGCCCAACGGCATATGTGGGGCTGGAACGGAGGCACTTTCTAACCCCCTCTTCTGTCCCTTCAACTTAAGGCCAGTGATGCGTGTGCAGATGCACAAGACCCCTTCTCGCACTCACCATGGCCCCGGCGGTTCGGATGAAAGGCGCATGCTCAAGCCACTCTGGGCGTTGCTGCTGCCTGAGCAGGGAAACACCGAAGCGGTCAGTAGATCCACCCTGCGCTGTCCAGATGATGACAATACGGGTGCATTTTACAGCCCCCCCGACTTAAGCTTCTGTGGCATTCCTCGAACAAGAGAACCGGAGATTGGATCACGCGTCAGCGAAAACCTACAGCACAAGCACATGACCCTCGCCGCAAGGTCAACTTTTTCTGGGTCAGACAACAGTTGATCGGGGCATTGACCATGCTGGCAGACTCAACGCCGTTTGGTGAAAAGCTTTTGGTGACCGAGTCACCAATGCGGGCTAGAATCCACCTTTTTTACCCATATTGGACATTTCCATGCGTACCTCAAATTTCCCCCTGAACACCGTCAAGGAAACCCCGGCGGACGCCGAGACCGCCAGTCATAAGTTGATGCTGCGCGCCGGTATGATCCGCAAACTGGCGGCCGGCCTCTACACCTGGCTGCCGCTGGGTCTGCGGGTGCTGCGCAAGGTGGAGACCATCGTACGCGAAGAGATGAATCGAACCGGCGCCCTGGAAGTGCTGATGCCCACGGTCCAGCCCGCCGAGCTCTGGCAGGAATCCGGTAGATGGGAGCAGTACGGTCCGGAATTGCTGCGTTTCCATGACCGACACCAGCGGGATTTCTGCTACGGCCCAACCCATGAAGAGATCATCACCGAACTGGCACGCAATGAACTGCGCAGCTACAAGCAGTTGCCGATCAACTTCTACCAGATCCAGACCAAGTTCCGTGACGAAATTCGCCCCCGCTTCGGGGTGATGCGCGCCCGGGAGTTTCTTATGAAGGACGCCTACTCCTTCCACGCCGACGGCGACTCCCTGCAACAGACCTACGAGGTGATGCATACCGCCTATTCCCGCATCTTCAGCCGCTGCGGTCTCGATTTTCGCCCGGTGGCGGCGGATACCGGCAGCATCGGCGGCAGCGCCTCGCACGAATTCCATGTGCTGGCGGAATCCGGCGAGGACGCCATCGCCTTCTCCACCGAGAGCGACTATGCGGCCAACGTGGAGCTGGCGGAGGCGGTCGCCCCGACCGGGGAACGCCCCCGGCCCGGTCGCGACAAGGAGCTGATGGACACCCCGGATGCCAAGACCATCCAGGAACTGGTGGAACAGTTCGACCAACCCATCGAGCAGACGGTGAAGACCCTGGTGGTGGAGAGTTCGGACGAGGTCGAAGCCCCGCTGGTTGCTCTACTGGTGCGCGGCGATCACGAACTCAACGAGATCAAGGCGGATAAGTTGCCGGAGGTCGCTTCCCCCCTGCGTTTCGCCACCGACGAGGAGATCCGCAAAGTGATCGGCGCCGGCCCCGGCTCACTCGGACCGCTGAATCTGCCCATCCCCTGTATCGTCGACCGTAGCGTGGCGAAAAGCGCTGACTTCAGTGCCGGTGCCAACATCGACGGCAAACACTACTTTGGCCTGAACTGGGAACGGGATCTGCCAGAGCCTGAGCGGATAGCCGACCTGCGCAATGTGCGGGAGGGCGATCCAAGCCCGGATGGCGAAGGCACCCTGACCATTGCCCGGGGTATCGAAGTGGGCCACATCTTCCAACTCGGCGATAAATACAGCCAGGCAATGAACGCCAGCGTGCTCGACGAAAACGGCAAGGCGGTCACCATGACCATGGGCTGCTATGGTATCGGCGTCTCCCGGGTGGTCGCCGCAGCCATCGAGCAGCATCACGACGCCCAGGGGATCATCTGGCCAGCCGCCCTGGCGCCGTTTCAGGTGGCGATCTGCCCGATGAAGATGACCAAATCACAACGGGTCAGAGATGCCGTGGAGCAACTCTATGCCGACCTGACCGCCGCAGATATCGATGTACTGCTTGACGACCGGGACGTACGCCCCGGCTTCATGTTTGCCGACATGGAGTTGATCGGCATCCCCCACCGCATCGTGGTGGGCGAACGCTCCCTGGACAATGGTCAGGTGGAGTACCGGGGCAGAATGGAGACGGAGAACAGCTTTCTGCCGTTAGACGGAATCGTCAGCCAGATCCAGGATCGGCTGGCCGTTTCCCGGCCGGCCTGATTTGACACACTCCCGGGAAGCGAGGAAACTAGCCGGCCTTTTAGGCCGCGAGCGGCCGCCAACGAACATGAGACGGAATAGCCATGACCAAACAGACCGCTTTCAACCGTGATGAGCTGCTGAGTTGCGGGCGGGGCGAGATGTTTGGCCCCGGCAATGCACAGCTGCCCACCCCCAATATGCTGATGATGGACCGTATCATCAATATCGCCGATGAAGGGGGCGAATTTGGTAAGGGCGAGATCCTGGCCGAGTTGGATGTCCGCAAGGACCTCTGGTTCTTCGACTGCCACTTCCCCGGCGATCCGGTCATGCCCGGCTGCCTGGGCCTGGATGCCATGTGGCAGCTGGTCGGCTTCTTTCTGGCCTGGATCGGTAATCCGGGACATGGCCGCGCCTTGGGCGTCGGTGAGGTCAAGTTCACCGGCCAGGTGCTGCCGAGGGCCGCCAAGGTCACCTACCACATCGATATGAAACGGGTGATCAGCCGTAAGTTGGTACTCGGCGTGGCCGATGGGGTGATGAAGGTGGACGGCCGCGAGATCTATGTGGCCAAGGACCTGCGGGTCGGGCTCTTCACCTCCACCGACAACTTCTAACCTATTGCTGATGCCCTTGTTGCGCAGCCTGCAACTCAGCTTTCTCATTTACCTCTGGTTGCTCCCAGTTCCTAATACCATTCATGCCTCCGAAATCGAGCGGCTGTTGGCAGGCGCCACCCCTCCTGAAGGCGTGGTTTTCGAAATTGTCGAGGATGACTTCGACGACTTGACCTGGGCAATCCCCCAGACCAGGTCCTATATTGAGCGTTTGCGCCAACGCTTCCCCGGTCTCGATATCGCTGTGGTCAGTCACGGTGCTGAGATGTTCGCCCTGAAGCACACTGACCGCAAGCTGTTTCTGCCGATGCACCAGCAAGTGGAGTCGCTGCATGATCAGGGGGTGGACATGCATGTCTGCGGTACCTACGCCCAGTGGCAGGGGGATGATACATCCGACTTTCCCGCCTATGTAGACGTGGCCCCCTCAGGCCCGGCACAGATCAATCAGTACCTGGAGATGGGTTACACCCTGATCCGTATCGACGAACCCTGAACACTCGATCTTACAGCGAACCCATCAACTCGCTGATATCATTCGGACAAGCACATGAAAAGCCTCTGGAATGACAGTGAAGCCGCCCAGCTCACCGACGACCTTTCCCTGCGGGTGTACAGTTCCCGCCTGCTGGGCAGTGATCCCGCCCTGGTACTGCATGGGGGGGGCAACACCTCGGTAAAGATCGCCCAGCCGGACCTGTTCGGTCAGGAGGAGGAAATCCTCTATGTCAAGGGTAGCGGCTGGGATCTGGCCAGTATCCAGGTGGAGGGCTTCACCCCGGTGCGCATGGAGCCTCTGTTGAAGCTGGGCGGACTGGATGAACTCAGCGACATGGAGATGGTCAACCAGCTCAAGACCCACCAGACCCGTGCGTCCGCCCCCACCGCCTCAGTGGAGGCCATCCTGCACGCCCTGTTGCCTTATCAGTATGTGGACCACACCCATGCGGACTCGCTGATCGCCATCTGCAATACTCCGGACGGAGAGGCGCGCATCCGCGAGATCTACGGGGATGACCTGGTGATCATCCCTTATGTGATGCCCGGCTTCGACCTGGCCCGCGAAGTCGCCAAACGCTTTCCTCGAGCAGCCCACAGGGGAACCGTCGGCATGGTGCTGATGAACCACGGGCTGTTCTCCTTCGGCGCCAGCGCCAAGGAGTCCTATGAGCGGATGATCGAGCTGGTCACCCGGGCCGAGGCCTATCTCCAAGCTCAGGACGCCTGGGAGCTGCCCGAAACCCAGGTCATCCCGGCGACCCCGGACTTCAGCTCGATTCCCGCCATACGCAAACAAATCTGCACTGCCGCACGCCGGCCGATGATCCTGAAATCTTACCGGAGCCCTCAAGTGTTGGATTTCTGCCGGCGGGAGGACCTGGAGAGCCTCGCCGGTCAGGGACCGGCAACCCCGGATCACGTGATCCGCACCAAACGCCTGCCGATGCTGGGCCGGGAGCTACATGCATACACAGAGGCCTACCGGGAGTATTTCGAGACCCATGCCCCCCAGGCGAGAAACCCGGTGCAGATGCTCGACCCCGCGCCCCGGGTGATGCTCGACCGGGAGCTGGGCATGCTCACTCTGGGCAAGAGCGCTCAGGAAGTGGATATCGTCGCTGACATCTATCGCCACACCATCGAGATCATCCAGCGGGCCGACCGCCTGGGGGGCTGGCGGGCCCTGCCGGCAAAGGCCATCTTCGATGTGGAGTACTGGGAACTGGAGCAGGCCAAGCTGGGCAAATCCGACAAGCCGCCGCGCTTCCAGGGAGAGGTCGCGATGATCACCGGCGCCGCCTCCGGCATCGGTCGGGCCTGTGCCGAGGCCATGCTGAGCCGCGGCGCGGCGGTGGTCGGTCTCGACCTCGACCCGGCCATCGAGGGCCTGTTCGACGCACCGGGCTTTCTCGGTGCCGCCTGTGACCTCACCGATCCCGCAGCCCTTACTCAGGCCCTGCAGCAGACCCTGCTCAACTTCGGGGGTCTCGATATGCTGGTGCTGAACGCCGGGGTGTTTCCCGGCGGCTGTGCGGTGGCGGAGCTCTCCGATGACGAGTGGCGGCGGGTCATGCAGATCAACCTTGACGCCAATCTGCGGCTGCTGCGGGAGTGTCACCCACTGCTCAAACTGGCCCCAAACCAGGGCCGGGTGGTGGTGATCGGTTCAAAAAACGTCCCGGCCCCGGGGATGGGCGCCGCCGCCTATTCCGCCTCCAAGGCGGCACTCAATCAGTTGGCGAGGATCGTCGCCCTGGAATGGGCGGCGGATGGCATCCGCATCAACAGCCTACACCCGGACGCGGTGTTCGACACCGGACTCTGGAGCCAGGATATACTGGAGGCCCGCGCTGCTCACTATGGCATGAGTGTCAAGGCATACAAGACTCGAAATCTGTTGAAGACCGAGATCACCAGTCGTGATGTGGCCGAGCTGGCGGCGGAACTCTGTGGCCCCCTGTTCGCCAAGACCACCGCAGCTCAGATTCCGGTGGATGGTGGTAATGAGCGGGTGGTGTGAACCGCCGACTCCAGCGGCATCTCTTCCACCAACACCACGCCGGCACGAATGGAGTCACGTATCACCTGCCAGAGCAACGCGACGGCATCAGGTCGCGGAAAGCTCCTGCGCCAAGCGAGGGCTACTCTGCGACCGGGAGTCTCATCGCTGAAGGGTCGGGTCATCAACATTTCCCCCGGAACGCCCGGTCGATCGATAGCGGAGTGAGGCAGCACAGTAATCCCGAGGCCGCTGGCGACCATGCAACGAATCGTTTCCAGCGAGCAGCCCTCCAGATTACGCTGCAGATTCTCTTCATGGGCATTTCCCTGTACACAGCCTGGACAAAACGCCAGGATCTGATCACGCAGACAGTGTCCATCTCCCAGCAAGAGGACATTCTCATCCTGCAGTTGTTCGGTTGCGATCGACGCCTGATCGGCCAGTGGATGCCCCGTCGGTAACAATACCGAGAAGGGCTCGTCATACAGAGTGCGGGTCTCGATGCCCGGTTCTACATAAGGCAGCGAAACAATGATCACATCCTGCTCTCCCCGTTTGAGCTGTTCGGTCAATACCGCGGTCAGGTGTTCCCTGATCACCAGAGGCATCTGCGGGGCCCTTTCGTTGAGCGCTGAGACCAGATTGGGAAAGAGATAGGGACCCACCGTGTGGATGGCACCGACCCGCAGGGGGCCGCTCAGCTGATCTTTGCTCTGCGAGGCCAACTGGCGAATTCTGGCCGCCTCCTCGATGACACGCTGGGCCTGGGAGACGATTGGTTCACCCGCCGGCGTGACACTGACCTCCCCCTGTCCGCGCTCAAACAGCCCGACACCCAACTCATGCTCGAGCTTTTTGACCGCAACCGACAGAGTTGGCTGACTCACATAGCAGGTATCAGCCGCACGTCCAAAATGACGCTCTCTAGCCACGGCGACGATATATCTGAGTTCATTGAGTGTCATATGGGTCAGTTTAGCCTTTCCAATAGAAAAAACTAATCGCAATATACACTCTGATCTTCGGGCTGAAAGCCCATGAAATTGTGCAATAATTCATACATTAAGGCATTGGACAACCAAAAACGACGAGCTACATTGCCCCTTTTACCGGAACTGAACTACTATAATCCGCAGAAAAAAATTATCTGGAGATATGCCTGCTGATTCAGACCGGAAATCAGGCTCAAGGAATCATGGTCCAATTTAATGGCGGTAAACCCAAGCAACCCATGGAGGTCTCCCTGGACCTGCCACACGGGAGCCTGAAGGTTTTACAATTGACCGATTGCCATCTCTATGCGGACCCCTCGCAATGCCTGCTCGGACTGAATACCCTGAACACCCTCGATCAGGTTATCGACCTGGCTCTGCAGACCATTGGGAAACCGGACTTGGTGCTCGCCACCGGGGATCTGGTACACGACGCCTCCGACACAGGCTACAAACGATTACGCGCCCGACTGACCCGGATCGGCGCCCCCGCCTACTGCTTGCCCGGTAACCACGACATCCCGGCCAAAATGGATCAATTGCTCAATCAGGATAATGTCCACACCATTTCGAGTGTACAGTTCGATGCTTGGTCACTGGTCTTTCTCGACTCCACCATCCCGGGAGAGACCGGAGGCAATCTGACTGAGGACCAACTAGACCGCTTGCAAAAGGATCTTACCCGACATGGCGATAAACATACGCTAATCTGCATGCACCACCAACCGGTGCCCGTCGGCAGTCAGTGGATTGACAGCATCGGTTTGAACAACAGCGCCAGGTTTCTCTCCCTGATCGATGGGCATCCTCAGGTGAGAGGCGTGGTATGCGGACATATTCACCAGCATTTCGAGGGGGAGCATGGTACCGTCAGGTTGATGGGCACGCCCTCCACCTGCATCCAGTTCAGTGCCGGACAGGATGACTTCGGCATCGACGCCTGTCCCCCGGGTTACCGTTGGCTGGGCCTGACCCCGGCCGGGGAGATCCTGAGCCAGGTCAGTCTGTTGCCGGATATGCCTTCTGGACTCGACCTGGCTTCCATGGGCTATTGACCGATCCAGTCGATCCGCTCAATTCAGATCAACCTCGACCGCCTCCGTCACCTGCATGGTCTGTTGCTGATGCTCAATGCGGTAGGCCAACACCTCGACCCCGGCCTGCTTGATCACCCTGCGCAGGGTGGCACCATACACCGGGTCGATTTCATCGGCCACAGAGAAGCTACTTCCCTCCGGGCGATTCAGGGCGTAGAGCATGACCGCCCGATATCCACGGCGGCTGGCCTCAGCCAGCAGCTCCAGATGTTTGACGCCCCGTTGGGTGACCGCATCGGGAAACAACAGCCGCCCACCCTGCCAAAGGGTAACGTTTTTCACCTCGATCCAGATATCGGGACCCGGTCCCTCGTTGAGCATGAAATCGAATCTGGCGCGCTCAAAACCAGGAGGGTCGAAGGCAACCTCACTGCGTATCTCCCGATAACCGGCAAGACTCACTATCCGTCCCGCCCTGAGCGCCTCACCGACTACCGAATTGGTTCGCCCGGTATGCACGCCAATCCAACCTTGCCCCATGTCCACTCGTTCCAGAGTCCAGGCAAGTTTGCGTCTTGGATTGTCACTATGCGATAACTGCACTGGAGCGCCAGGCCGCCAACATCCGAGCATACTCCCGGTGTTGGGGCAATGGGCAGTGACTACCCGGCCATCCGGCAGTTCCACATCAGCCAGAAAGCGTTTATAGCGCTTCAGGATAGTCCCGTCGATCAGGGGAGGCAGGTTCATACTGAGGCTTTTTGCATCATGCTGAATGGCGGCTTATATTACAAGATTCGCGTATTTCGTCTAAGAGGGTCTCATCGATGCAAACACCCTGGTTAGTCTTATCCTGCATACTGGTTGCGGTCCACTGTGTTCAGGCCGAACCTTATCGAAATCGGGACAGCAATGATGGATTCAATCCGTTCGAGACGTTAAGGGATATGCCGTCACCGATGAATATGTTCGATTCCAAGGACAAACACCGTCGTGACCGTCGCAGACCACCGCCACCGCCCTATTACGCCCCACCAAGGCCGGCCTTTCCAGGCGCGGTCTACCAACCAGGCGTGCCGGTGCCGTACGGTCCCTATCCTCAACAACCGCGTCAAACCCTGCAAAGCACTGCACCCCAGCCGGCTGCGCCTCCACCTGTGCAAGCACCAAGCACTGCGCCTGCCATCCAGTCCGCCTCACAACCGGCGGCCAACCAGGCTATGACGGCCACGCAGACACCCCGTCAATACGCAGAGCAACCGGCAGGAGAATACCAGTTCCGCCCCATGCCCAGCATGCGGCCGTCCCCCGAAACCGAAACCCGATCCCCATACGTGTCTGAGCCAAGCGCCAGTGCACCAGCCCCCGAACGGCAGCCTACAGCTCAGCCAAGCCCCAAGGTCCAAGAGTACTCACAGGAACCGGCGATGATCAATGGGAAGCCGGCGGTATTCCGGCCCTTGCATCTGGGTACGGAGCAGACCGAATGATCAGCAAATCCGATCGCCCGGTTTTCTGCAGCCAGTTCAGGCAATACTGAAGATCGGAAAGGACTGAAAATCGATCACCTCGCAGGCGACCCCGCTGACCCGGGCCTGCTGCGGGCCGATGCGCAGCCATGCGCAGAGCGCATCCACGGCGGCGGGCTCACCGCAAACGACCACCTCGACCCGACCGTCCGGCAGATTCTTGGCGTAGCCGGTCAATCCCAGTTGCTGGGCCTCGTGACGCGTGCTGGCACGATAAAAGACCCCTTGCACCTGTCCCGCCACCAGACAACGGTAACAGACTGGATGTGCATTGGCGGTTTCCTCAGTCATCGATGCGCACCATGCTCGGTTCGCCAGCTCGCAGCTGGAACTGCTCCGGCGGTGTGAATAGAACCTCGATGCGATACTCGGTGCTCTGACCGCCAGCAATGGGTTCAAGACCGATGAAGCTGACCTGCCCCTCTACCCAAACGCCCCTGACCCCGACCTTGACCGGCTGCCCCAGCTGTAATTCCGTTGCGGCCTCCAGACTCACCCGAGCGCGGGCCTTCATCCGGCGCATGTCCGCCAGGGTGAGCGCCGACTGTGACTGCAGATGATTGACCAGAGCCTGCCCCGGGTGCACGAGCACCTCAATCACCAGTCCGTCGAATGGGGCCTTGATCCGGCTGTACTCCCTGTGCAGACGGATATGGGTCAGTTCTGCCTCGGCCAGTCGTGCCTGGGCATCAGCCTTGGCTGCATCCACTTCCGCCTGTTTGCGTTCATGGTCGGAGATCAGGGTTCGATCGTACAGGTCCAACGAGCGATCCAGTTCCCGCCGTGCCTCGTCCTGCTCCAACTTGCTGGCCGCCGCCCGAGCCTCGGCCCAGGCCAGTCGAGACTGCAATTCCCGCTGATCGAGCTCGACCAGCAGGCTGCCGCGGGTCACCCTATCGCCCGGGCTGACATTGACTTTGTTCACCACCCCGTCCACCAGGGTGCCCAAACCGACCCGCTGCTGCCAGTCGAGTACCGCCGGTAGATCCTTGGCCAGCAGGCTGCCACTTACCATCAGGCTGCAAAAGAGTATTATTCTGAACATGCTTGGTGACTCCTCAATTATCTTTTTTATCTTCGATCAATAACCTGCCGGACAGGGCCTTGAGCCTGGCGCTGACCAATTGGATCTGAAACTCGTTTTCTGCCTGCTGTAGATGCAGGTCGGCGATCTGCACCATCGAATCCCCCAGATCCGTGGAAATTTCCAAATCATACAACGCCCGACTGCGTTCCAGATAGAGATCACGAAAATCATCCGCAACCGTCAATTCCTGTCGACGGATCTGCAGACGCTGCAACTCCAGCCAGTCTTCCAAGACCTGTTGACGCAGTTCGAGCTCCAGGGAGGCCAATCTGGCTTGTTGCTCACGAAGCCGGGCCCGCTGGACGGCCTTTTTCGCATCCACCCGATTCCCGGTGTAGAGTGGCAGCTCGAGTATCAGGGAAGCGGTCATCGGGTTACGCCCGCCCAGATCTCGATTGTAGTTGGCCATCGCCAGCTCACCCCGGATCACCGGATTGTCCTCGGACTCGGCCGCGCGGAGGGCCTGATCGACCGACGCCACCTCGGCGCGCAAGGCCCGCAGCCCCGGATTACCGCTGAGTACCTGTTGGGTCAAGGGCTCGAGGTCATCCGCCTGAAAACCAGGCCCGACATCAGGCCTTTGCAGGTCCGCGGGCAGATCATTCGGCCGATTCAGACTGACGGCCAACAACGAGCGGGTGATGCGCTGTTTGTTCTGGCTGCCCTGCACCTGCAGGCGCGTTTGCTGAAAACGATTATCCAACTCCAGCAGCTCGATATCCGAAACCTGTCCCAGCTCGCTGCGATGATTGGCGCGATCCAGTTTCACAAAGGCGATCGACATGGCTTCGTTATCCCGGGCATATTCGAGATCCGCCAGTAACACCGCATAGAATCGCGCCATCACATCCAACTGCAATTGTTGCCTGACATCCAACAAGTGCCAATCCCGTCTCTCTTGCCTGGCTTCGGCGGCGGCAATCGTGTAGCGGGTGCGCCCAAAGTCGTACAACCGTTTGCGCAATGCCAGTTTGGCCCAACTGTCATTGGCCGACTGATCTGCGGCATTCGCTGAGGGATCCACGGCGCTCACCACCCCGGTAAATGCCAACTCCAGATCGTCATCGGCCTCCGCTCCAGCCCGTTCGGCCATCGCCAAATCCAGGCCGGCGGCGGCCAATTCCTGGTCCGGGTGAGCATCCTCCGCTAGTCTCAACGCCTGCTGCAGACTCAGGGGCGAAGGAAGCGGCTCCGGGTCTGGTCCGGCAAACACCGCCCAGGGCAGTACCGCCGACAGCAATCCCGGCAGAAGGCAGCGGGGCCACATCACTGCTGCCGCTGCTCCCTCTTCTTTTCTCTCTTGTAGCGGGAAAAATTGGTTGTCCGATAGTGACCATCCGCCACGAATTCCCCCAGCCAGAGGAATTCCTGTAGGCTGCTGGTGGCACCGGTATAGCGCGTTATCAACTTGCCCTCAAGATCGAAAAAGCCGAACACCGGGGTCGCTCTGACCCGAAACTGCTTGAAGGCGAAATCCTTCTCGGATGTGGGATTCCCTTGAAAATCGCTGATCTCCACATCGCCTTCGATGTCTACCGTAAAGATCATAAAATGCTGCTTATAGTAGTCCTGCACTTCGCTTTGATTGAGCACCGTCTTTTTCATCCGATGGCAAAACGGACATTCATCCATTTCGAACATAATCAGGATGCCTTTCTTGCCTTCATCCCGAGCCGTTTCCAGCTCTTCACGAAAATCGCCCAGCGACTGATCAAAAAAGTGTTCGGATGGATCTCGCACGGCCGCCTGAACACTGCATAGCATGAACAGCATTCCAACGGCCAGCGTTTTGCTGAATAGACTCATGAGCAATGATTACTCCTGGTAGTTTTTGATGAATTCTTCCAGGTCTTCTGCGGTTACGGGCCCCACCTGCCGGGCCGTAACCTCACCCTTGGGATTGATAAGGAATGAAGTGGGTAGACCTGGAATCGCCCCCAACTCGGAACGAGCCACCGGCTTGCTCATCAGGATCGGAAAGCTGAGAAACTGTTTCTCAACGAATTTGCGCAACCGATCTTCGTCGATATTCTCCATAGCCACGCCGATCACCACGGCATCCTCGTCTTTATGGTTGTTGTAAAAGACCTCCAGTTCGGGAAGTTCCTCCCGGCAGGGTGGACACCAGGTGGCCCAGTAATTGACCAACACCCATTTACCGCGGTAATCAGAGAGACGATGCGTTTCACCATCCAGGCCCGGTAACTCGAAATCCACAGGCTCCGCCGCAGCGTTAACACACCATATCGCGAGCAAGACCAGAGAAAAGGATCGCAATTGCCACGGAATCAGATTCATTAATTTCTCCAAAAAACCCAAATGTTCTCATGCAGGTCGACATTCTCTGGCTTTATTATCCCTGGCGCAATTACCAGAAACCACAAGATACCTCGCTCGGCCGAGCCTGCACTAAGCTGCAGGGGGGCCGGTGTCAGGATCATCCCTGCCAGGTGCGGATGCAATCCCGTTTCGCGGTCACAAAGCAAAAAAAATCATGCATCTATCCGTACTGAGACCTCAAACAGGCTCGATGGTTTATTGACAGAACCGGGTTATGGTATTAGAAAGTGACCAGCAGTCAGCCAGCCAATCAATGTTAAATTTCTTTCATAAGCGAAAATCGTCCACGCCGCTTCCCCAATTCGGGGTACCGGAACCCGATCCCTTTGAAAACCCGCTGGTGGAGACACATCCAGGACAATTACGCCAATGGGCCGCCGGCCTGCCGATCGCCAATCCAGAACAACTCGCCGAGGCGCTCATCACCAGTCTGTCCAGACTCAACCGCTTTCCCGGACAGGTCAAGAAACGCGACGAATTGATGGGGATCTACCTGAGCCCCAGCACACGTCTCCAGCATGTCTCTGCGGATGAGAAAAAGTCTCTGCCGATCAAACTCAAACGACAGTTGATGCAAGAGATGGCATACGGCTTCCTGCACCTGATCAATGCCTGCTTAACCGAACACCCGACCGAAAAGTTACGCAATCGATTGGCTGGCTATGTCTACCTGACGATCAAATTCATCACTCTGGAGTATCTGTTTGCCTGCCAGGAATACGACTGCCGGGGTCAATCCGCAAAAAAAGAGTTGATGCGCCTCTATACCCTGGCGGAGGCGCTCGAGCTGCATGAAACCCCCCAGGACGATGCTGAGCAACCTGTCGCCACGATTGCCCACCTGACCAAGCTGAGTTTGCTCCTGTCACTGCTGGATCCTTGCCATTTACAACAAGGCGAGGTGCACATTGTATTCGGCTATCTGAATCAATTTGCCGATATCGCCCGATTTTCCCCCCTCGACACCTCCGCAGAAGTGAGTGGCCACTATGTCATCGACAGGCTGGGTGAGGTGCCGCCGCAGCTTTTCGATCCCGACGGGATCGAGGGTTTGGCCACCTCCCGTTTCTGTCTGTTCGATCTGTTACCGGTCAGCCAGCGTCTGCATCAACACCTGCGCATCATCGAGCAACCGAACAACCTCAAACCCGGCGGCCTGGAGGGATTGAGTTCACTGTCGGCGGCGAATCTGGTGCGACGCATGTTGAAATCATGGCACATCCGTCTGCGCAGGGACAGCGAACGCCATGAGACCTCCGGACAGGTCAGGCTCACCCTGGGGATCCAGGCGATCCACCGCCTGTTATCGAAGGAGGAGACCTCCGATGCACCCGCCCCGGAGGATTCGGATGCGTTTTCCGTCACCCTCGATTCGGGCGGCTTGCACAATCAGCAAGCCCAGGTCGAACAAACGCTGCTCAGCAATCGCTTCAACCAGAGCCGTTCGGGCGTAGCCTTGCACCTCGGGTTGCCCCTAGAGAATCCGCCACGGGTTGGCGAGATCGCCCTCCTCAGTAAACCGGGCAGTCGTAAACGAGAGGATACAAAAATCGGCATCATCCGGCGCGCCCTGTTGAGAGATGATTCACTACTGGAAATCGGCATCCAGTTCATCAATGGCAGGATCGTGCCTTTATCGATTCAGGCCGTGGACCAGGAAGAAGACGGAGAGCCGGAGAATCTGCCGGTCTTTTACATCGACTTTGGCAGCATCGAACGCAGCTCGCTGGTCGTCCCCAAGGATCAAGTACAGATCGGCCGGGAGTACCGGGTTGAAGAGATGGTGCCGGCGCCAATCATTTCCCCAGTCCATCTTGCGGAAATTACCGCCGCCTTCGAACGATATCGGATCACCCGGGCCTAGCCCGTCTCGAGCAACTCACCCAGGGACCGTTCCATACCTCGCTGGACCTCCCCGTCCAGTTCCGTCAGCACTTCGCTAAGGCGGGATGACTCCCCCTGCAGTTCCGCCAAATCCGGCAGTACGAATGGTGCCGCCAGATAGAGTTCGATGAGCTTGACCTCTCGCAGATCCCGCGCCAAGGCCCACCCCTTGTCATCAGTCTGCAAGACCAGTCTGGCCTGCTGTAATGCCCCCAGCAGGCCATCCAGATGCTCTTCCGTCAGACCGGGCTCACGCTTCGCCAAGTCCTGAATGGAAAGGCTGCGGCCATTGCGTTGCACCTCCCGCAGGTGTCTCAGCAACTTGATAGCGGTTAGAAAATCACTGCCTCTGCGCGTCATCGAGGCCCGCCAGTCATCCCGATAGATGCTCAGACAATAGGTGAATTCGGCCCCCAGCAGGGTCACCAGCCAGGAGAGATAGAGCCAGATCAGAAAGATCGGCACCACGGCCATGGCGCCATAGATGGCCTCATAGGTGGGAAAGTGGGTGACGTACCAGGCGAAGCCCCGCTTCGCCACCTCGAACAACAGGGCCGCCAAGATACCGCCGGCGAGGGCATGACGCAGTAACACAGTCCGATTCGGCACCAGCGCATAAAGCAGGGTGAAGGCCATCCCGGAGATCAGTACCGGCATGGTGCCCAGCAGACGGGTGCGTAGTTGCACGACGGTCTCGTCCTCGATGAACAGCGGAATCGATACCAGATAGGAGGTGACCCCGACACTCACCACGATGAGGACCGGCCCCAGGGAGAGAATCGCCCAGTAGACCATGAATTTTGCGACCGGGCTACGCTTGCGCCGCACGTGCCAGATGGCATTGAAAGCCTTGTCGATATTCCCCATCAACAACAGGGCCACAATGACCAAAACGATAAAACCCACCCCGGTCAAGCGGGCGGCCTTGCTGCTGAAATTTCGCAGATGCTCCTGCACCGCTTCACCAGCCGTTGGGACAAAATTCTCAAAGACGAAGTTTTCCACCTGTTGAGCCAACAACTCGGATGCGGGAAAGGCGGAAAACAGCGCCAGCATCACGGTCATCAAGGGCACCAGGGACAGCAAGGTGGTATAGGTGAGTGCCGCGGCATGCTCGACCCCCTCGTCCTTGACGAAACGGTGCAACAATAGTCCACTGAACTGTCTGACCTGTCGCAGGTAGACTAGCGCCTTTGCCAGGAATTCCCGAGTCATACAGATTGGGTCTCAGTTGATGAAGCAAACCGCAAGTATGCCACAGACCCGCTGCTCACCGGGCACCGCCCGCGATGCCAATCGAGCCAGCACGCACCGATGTCTGGAGAGAGCGAGGCTGGATGGTTACAATGACCCGATTTGCCAGGAGACCACTCATGAGCGTCGAGATCTACCACAATCCCCGCTGCAGCAAATCCCGTCAGACCCTACAGTTGCTCAAAGACAAGCATATCGAACCGGAGGTGGTGGAATACTTGAAGACCCCACCGGATCGCGCCACTCTGGAGAGCATTCTTGATATGCTGGGCATACAACCCCGCGACCTGATGCGTAAGAAAGAGAAGGAGTACAAGGAGAACAATCTCGCCGATCCGGACCTGAGCCGCCAACAACTCATCGATGCGATGATCGCCCACCCCAAACTGATCGAACGACCCATTGTCATCAAGAACGGCAAGGCTGCACTTGGGCGTCCGCCGGAAAAGGTTCTGGAGATCATCTGATGGCCGAAATCCTCATCCTCTACTACAGCCGTCATGGTGCCACCGCAGAGATGGCCCGGCAGATGGCCCGGGGCGTCGAAGAGGTTCCCGGCATGAGCGCCCGTCTGCGCACGGTACCGGCGGTCTCCACAGTCTGTGAAGCCACCGAAGACGACATTCCAGAGAGCGGCGCCCCCTATGCCAGCCTCGATGACCTGCGCGAGTGCAGCGGTTTGATCCTGGGCAGCCCGACCCGCTTCGGCAATATGGCCGCACCGCTCAAATATTTTCTCGATCGGACCAGCCAACTCTGGATGAGCGGCGCCCTGATCGGCAAGCCCGCTGCGGTTTTCACCTCCACCTCCAGCCTGCATGGCGGTCAGGAAACCACCCTGGTGAGCATGATGCTGCCGTTGCTGCACCATGGCATGCTGCTGCTTGGCGTGCCCTACAGCGAGACCGCGTTATTGCATACCAACAGTGGCGGCACCCCCTATGGCGCCAGTCACTTGGCAGGTCCGGACAGCAAACTGCCGCTGAGCGAAGAGGAGAAACGAATCTGCCGCACCCAGGGTCGACGGATGGCTGAAACCGCACAGCGCCTGACGACGGACATTTGATGTCCAGCCAGTTAGCCCTCGGCATCGAACTCAAACCCAGAGTCGATTTCAACGGCTTCATCAGCGCCCACAACGCAGAGGCGGTCAGCCGTGTCAAACTCAATCAGGATCCCTTCATCTATCTCTGGGGTGAGTCCGGCTCTGGGAAAAGCCACCTGCTGCAGGCCGCCTGCCGGCAACAGAGCGATGCCGGACAACCCGCTGCATATGTGCCGCTGAATGAGCTACCCGGCCTCGCACCCGAAATGCTGGACGGTCTGGAGAGCATGCAACTGGTCTGTCTGGACGATCTTCAGAAGCCGGCGGGCGATGCCGCCTGGGAACTGGCCCTGTTCAACCTGTTCAATCGTCTGCGGGACCGTAACGCCCACCTCTTGGTGGCCGCGGATCGCCCCCCCGCACGTCTGGCCATCGCCTTGGCCGATCTGAGCTCCCGGCTCACCTGGGGACCCTGCTATCACCTGATCGCTCTGGACGATGCAGGACGCATGGAGCTACTGATCCGCAGCGCCGAACAACGAGGGCTGAAACTCCCGGCGGAGCTCGCACTGTTTCTGCTGCACCGCCTGCCCCGGGACATCCACTCACTGATCGCGGTCGTCGAGCACCTCGACCGTGCATCACTCGCCGCCCAACGAAGATTGACCATTCCGTTCGTGCGCAAGGTCCTCCGGCTCTAAGGCCTGTGAGGACCTGTTGCACGTCCATGCCCCGCGCACGAAGCAAGCCCCTCGGTGGGATGATGACAAGGGCATAACCGTTGGTATCGCCCATGGCAAACACCGCTTCGAGAATCACCCAGATTCGGTACCGGTCATGCTGCTTAATTGGACGTAGAGAGATTCCTATCGGAGCCATCTGTGGCCCGGACCCAACCATCAAGCACCGGCGAGAAACCCTTGGCTCAAGATCAATCGGTGCCTGCTCCACAGCTTCGACCCAATCAGCCCGGAGAATAACTCAAGACCCTCAAGTTGCGAAGAGCGCCAGGCCGCTTAGGTCGTTAAGGAGTGGCTGGCATAGAGTGTCCGCTCAGGACTCCCGGTCCCAGGCTGATCATGGCAATTGAATATTAATGCACAGCAGACTTCTTCAGATGAGGGCCCAATGGTCGGAGGTTAGGGGTACAATAGGCATTTCTGACTAACGGGAACCCTACCATGCAGGACTATCAACGAGAATTTCTCGAGTTTGCACGCGATGTCGGTGTGCTCCGCTTTGGTGAATTCACCCTGAAATCGGGTCGTATCAGTCCATATTTTTTCAATGCCGGATTGTTCAGCACCGGGGCCAGCCTGGCCCGTTTGGGGCGTTATTATGCGCAGACGATCGTCGACTCCGGCATCGAATTCGATATGCTCTACGGTCCGGCGTACAAAGGCATACCCTTGGCCGCGGTAACCGCCGCCGCCCTCTACGATCAGCATGGACTGGATCTGCCCTATGCGTTCAACCGCAAGGAGGCGAAGGACCATGGCGAGGGGGGAGTCATTGTCGGCCATGCCCTTGCCGGGCAGGTAATGATCATCGACGATGTGATCTCCGCCGGCACTTCGGTGCGTGAGTCGGTGGAGATCATCAAGGGCCTGAATGCCACGCCCGCTGGTGTGGTGATCGCCCTCGACCGGCAGGAACGGGGAAAGGGTGAGCGCTCGGCCATCCAGGAGGTTGAGAGCGACTATGGCATGCCTGTCTCCGCCATTGTACGACTTGAACAGTTGATCGAATTTCTCCAAGACAAACCGGATTCGGGCGATGCGCTGGCGCGCATCCAGGCCTATCGGAAAGAATATGGCGTCGAATCCTAACGAGCCAGGGAACCTCCGGACACCTCCGAACTGACCGGTCTGCCGCTGCTGGTCGATCTATTTATCGAAATTTGCGAAAAAGAGTGAACTGTTCCACAGACCCGCTATCTTATATGCGAAAGCAGGCAGTATAATCAGGGGGGTTTTGACCAACTCCATTGATCGGTGGGTTAGCCTAAGGCCGAGTCCGTGACAAACAGGATGAGCTTTTTGACGACGAGTCGCTAAAGTTTCAGCGAGTGACAACCGATTGTCTTTGACAGGCTGCTTAATATCAGGCATTCGGAAGGTATATGGATGTTCTATAGCTAGACACAGGTGTTTGAGACAGACTTTTCATGCGATTTTTTCCGTTTATCACGATACTAATCCTTTCCGTTTGTCTCGCTTCCCCTCTGCAGGCCGGTAGATTGTACAAATGGGTGGATGATGAAGGGCGTATCCACTATTCCGACAGGCTGCCTCCAGCCGACTCAATCCGTCCCCATGCACAACTCGATGAACGTGGTATCACCGTGGGTACTGTGGGTGCGGCAAAGACCGCGGATCAGATCCGTCAAGAGGAGGAGGTGGAGCGTCTGCGGCAGGAACGCCAGAAGCTCATCGATGAGCAAAAGGCCGCTGACCGAGTCTTGCTGCGCACCTTTCGTTCAGAGGACGACATCATCTTGACACGCGATGGACAACTGCAGGCCGTCGATTCCTACATCAAGATCACGCAATCCAATATCAAACGCCTCAAGCTGAAACTCGAACAGATGCAACGGGACGCTGCCGCCAAAGAACTTAGCGGACGGCGGGTCTCGGACAGATTCCAGAAGGAGATCGAAGGGAAGTACCAGGCACTCAAAGAGGCCTATGAGTCGATCGTCAACCGGGAACACGACAAAGACCGTATTCGTAAGTCATTTGCACAGGATCTGCAGCGCTTCCGTGAACTCAAGCAACTCGAAGAAAGTAATGATCCGATGCAGGAGGCAGAGGAGAGTTTCGTAGAGGCTTTGAAGAACGTCTACATCTGCCCGGATGACAAGTGTCATGATCCCTGGTCGAGGGCGAAGGTCTACATGCGAGAACACAACACCACTTCGATCAAGATGGATGCGGAGAACGTGTTGATGGGCGGTATGGCCCTCAAGCATGACGACATCAGCATCACTTTAACGAGGATCAGGGACAGCAAACGGGAACAGACCCTGGTCTTTCTGGATGTGCAGTGTGAAGACTCACCACAAGGTCTGAAATACTGCGCCGGCAAAAAAGTGGAGGGAATCAGGCAAGGATTTCAGGCGGCGGTAGCGGAGCCCCCATCTGTCCATTGAACAGGCTGGTCTGCAGCAGGCCCCACTGCGCCTCCCACTGCTCCAGGGGGGAGGTTTCAAACCGGCTGCGCAAGTATTGATGCATACGCCCCTCTACCACGGCCAGCAGCAGGTTTGCCACGGCTCCGACTTCCATCTCACCACCACCCGCTTGCCGCCATTCACCTTCCCGCAGGATCTGGCGCAATTGTGTCTCGAGCCGCGCAAAAAACTGTGCGACCCGCTGCAACAGGCGTTCCGTCTCTCCCACCAGCGCATCGCCGAGCAACACACGGGTGATCCCGGGATTGCGATCTGAGAAGGCCAGCAGTAGATAGAGCAACTGACCACAACGCAGCTGGGCGTCCCGTTCTTCCTGCATGATCTGATTGATCCGCACGAAGATACTCTCTTCGGCAAAATCGATCAGACCTTCGAACATCCTCGCTTTGCTGGCGAAATGCCGATAAAGCGCGGCTTCTGAAACGCCTGCCGCTTTGGCAAGCGAGGCAGTGGTGATTCGTCCCCCCGGATTGAGCTCCAGCTCCCGCGCCAGGGCCTCAAGGATCAATTTCTTACGTGGCGCTCTGCTCATCAGCGCCGCCGAATCAGGGTCCCGACCCCTTCGTCGGTGAACAGTTCAAGTAATACCGCATGTTCCACCCGGCCATCGATGATATGCGAGCTGGTCACTCCCGACTTGACCGCTTCCAGGGCACAGGCGATCTTCGGCAACATGCCACCATGGATGGTTTCGTCCGCAATCAGTTCATCCACTCGATCGGCGGTGAGGCCGGTCAACAGTCCGCCATCCTTATCCAACAGACCGGGGGTATTGGTCAATAGGATGAGTTTTTCAGCCTGCAGCACCTCCGCTACCTTACCGGCCACCAGATCGGCATTGATATTGTAGGACTTACCATCCTCACCCACTCCAATGGGGGCGATCACCGGAATAAAATCCCCGTGCACCAGCATATCCACGACGCTGACATCGATACTCTCAACCTCCCCCACATGGCCGATATCGATGATCTCGGTCGCCTCCAACTCCGGCCCCATCCCTTTGATGACCATCTTGCGGGCGCGAATCAGATCTCCATCCTTACCGGTCAAACCGACCGCTGATCCGCCGGCCCGGTTGACCAGGTTGACGATCTCTTTGTTCACCAACCCCCCGAGCACCATCTCGACCACATCCAGGGTATGCGGGTTACCGACAGTGAGACCATGGATGTGGTCGAGATGGTGCTCGGGGGGTTGGTGAACAAAGAGATCGTCAACCTGGTCAACCGGGCCG
>JASJBU010000009.1 GCA_030066355.1 Gammaproteobacteria bacterium
CGGCAGAGAGCGCTCTGCCGCCACTTCATGAAACAGTCGATGGAACGCCTCGGTATAAGCTGCTCCGTAGTTCGGCGGCAACCTGCCGCCGACCAGCATGACCCGTCCACCATGATGTTCGACGGCATCAATCATCTCGTTGAGGTTATTGCGTAACTGCTTGAAGCTGAGGCCTCGTAGACCGTCGTTGGATCCCAGCTCGATGATCACGATGGCAGGATCGTGCTGCTTCAACAGATTCGGTAGCCGTGACAAACCGCCTGCCGTGGTATCTCCGGTTACACTGCCGTTGATGACCCGCCAAGGTAACCGACGTTCATCCAGCCGCTTTTGCAACAGACTGACCCAACCCGCGTCTACACGGATCCCGTAGGCAGCGCTGAGACTGTCACCCAGCACGAGAATCGGACGATCGACAGACCCTGCCGAGGTCGTCACAATGAACAACATCACCCAAAACAAAGATTGTAACTTTTTCATGGCACCCATCATTCAGAATGAACCCACTTGCAACAGACCTGTCCATAAGACCGATGTACTCAACCAGGGTTCTTGGAACGAGAATCCACGGCTCACCTCAGTTATGATCAATCCTTCACAAAGGATCAGTTGCAGTGGAAATTGAAAGACATCCTTACCAGGACCAACCACAAACCGTGCAATCGTTCGAGCACCTCAGGTCGATCAATCAGCGTTAGTAGCGGACAATGGCAGTAAACGCAGACAAACTCAACATCCAGGTCCAGGCCAGGGATCTGCAGAAGGTCGTGATCGGCCCGGCCGGCGAACTCACCATACTGGAACGGCTCGATTTGACGGTGCATGCCGGTGAAGCCGTGGCGATTCTCGGTGCCTCCGGCTCGGGTAAATCCACTCTGCTGGGCCTGCTGGCCGGCCTTGACGAGGCCACCGGGGGTGAAATCAGATTGTTCGACCAGGATCTGCGCAGCCTGGACGAAGACGCTCGCGCCGCTCTGCGCGCCGGTCAGGTTGGTTTCGTATTCCAGAATTTTCAATTGCTTCCCACCCTGACCGCCCTGGAGAACATTCTGCTACCTTTGGAATTGACCGGCAATTCCCAGGCCCGCCGGGAGGGCTTGAATGCGCTCGACAAGGTTGGCCTCGCCCAACGGGCCGACCATTATCCGCGCCAGTTATCCGGTGGGGAACAACAACGCATCGCGATCGCGCGCGCCATCGCCCCGGGTCCGAAGATCCTGTTCGCCGACGAGCCCACCGGAAACCTCGACCAGGAGACCGGCGCGCAGATCATCCAACTGCTACTCAAATTGCGCAGACAGATCGATGTGGCCCTGATCCTGGTCACCCATGATGCGGAACTGGCCCAACAATGCGACCGTCGGTTGCTGCTGGACAAGGGTTGCCTGGAAGCCATGCAATGAGGATTTTGCGTTTCTCCCTGCTGGGTCTGTGGCGTGAATGGCGCAGCGGCGAACTGCGCCTGCTGAGTTTTTCGCTGATCCTGGCGGTGGCCGCTGTCACCTCGGTGGGTTTCTTTACCGACCGGGTGGAGCAGGCCCTGCAACAGCAGGGCAACGAGTTGCTGGCGGCTGACCTGGTCATCGAATCGTCCAATCCACTGCCTGAGGAGTTCAACCTCCAGGCCGCAGCTGAAGGCCTCGAAATGGCCCAGACCCTCTCCTTCCCCAGCGTGGTGATGGTGAGGGATGAGCCCCAACTGGTCCAGGTAAAGGCCGTCAGCGCCGGCTATCCTCTGCGTGGTGAGTTGCTGATCCGTGAACTTCCGGAATCTCCGATCGTCGCGGCTGAGCGGATACCCCAACCAGGCAGGGTCTGGGTCGAGCCCCGCCTCTTGCTGTTGCTCGATCTGCACCCCGGCGACAGCCTCAGCCTGGGCGAACGTCGCTTCAGTATCGAACGATTGATCGAGCTGGAGCCGGACCGGGGGGGCAACCTGTTTCAGCTGGCGCCCCGGGTGATGATCGATCTGCAGGATATTCCGTCCACCGGCCTGGTCAGCGCCGCCAGCCGGGTCAAACATCGCCTGTTACTGGCGGGGCCACCCAGCTCGGTGGCCCGCTTCCGGGACTGGAGCGAACCGCGCCTGCCGGACAATGCCCGTATCCTCTCGATCAGCGACGCCCGTCCCGAGTTGCGCAATGCCCTGGAGCGCGGCTCCCGGTTTCTCGCCCTCGCCGCGCTGGTCACGGTGTTGGTCACCGGGGCCGCGGTGGCGCTGTCCACCCGGCGTCTGGTGGAACGCCAATCGGATGCGGTAGCGGTGATGCGCTGCCTTGGCGCGCAGAGCAGCTTTCTGCGCAACAGCCTGATCCTGAGACTCCTGCTGCTGATACTGCTGACCGGACTGGCAGGCGCGCTCGCCGGCTATCTCGCGCAGATCATCATCACCAACCTGCTCAGTGATTGGTTGACCCAATCCCTGCCGCCGCCCTCACCACGCCCCCTGCTCACCGGGCTGGCCACCGGTGCGATCACCCTGTTCGGCTTTGCCTTACCGCCCCTGATGCATCTACCCAAGGTGTCGCCGCTAAAGGTCCTGCGACGTGATCTCGGGGTCGTGCAGCCCGGCCCCTGGCTGCTCGGATTGTCCGCCCTCTCGGCCTTGGGATTACTGATCTACTGGGAGGCGGGGGAACCCCGTATGGCATTGACCCTGCTCAGCGGGGTCGTTGTTCTGCTGCTGCTGTTGAGCCTGCTCGCCTTGCTGCTGATCCGTCTTGCGGGGAAACTCCAGCAGCGCGCACGCGGCATCCAGCGCTTCGGCCTGGCATCCCTCAGCCGCCACCCCGGCACGACCCTGCTGCAGGTCTGTGGCT
Source organism: Gammaproteobacteria bacterium (assembly GCA_030066355.1). Classification (GTDB taxonomy): domain Bacteria; phylum Pseudomonadota; class Gammaproteobacteria; order Chromatiales; family Chromatiaceae; genus JASJBU01. Next base: position 2,820 of record JASJBU010000009.1, read on the forward strand.
TCGGCCTGGGCATCATGGCCATCCTGTTGTTGGCGGTGGTGCGGGTCGATCTGCTCAGCGCCTGGGAGGACTCTTTACCGGCCGGCGCCCCCAACCGTTTCCTGGTGAATATCCTGCCGGAGCAGATCGCTGAACTGGAAACCTTTCTGGCGCAGAACCGGATCAGCAACTCCGGCCTGCATCCCATGATTCGCGGCCGTCTCTCCCAGATCAATGACCAGCCGGTGATCCCGGAAAACTATGCAAATCCGCGGGCCCGCGGCCTGGCCTCCAGAGAGTTCAATCTGAGCTGGGGCATACAGCTGCAGTCGGACAACCAGATCATCGCCGGTGCATGGTGGCAAGAGGAGAACGCCGCTCCCCAGTTCTCGGTCGACAAAGGCATCGCCGAGACCCTCGGCATCGAACTGGGAGACCGCCTGACCTACAGCATGGGCGACCGCTCATTCAGTGCACCGGTCACCAGCTTGCGCACCGTAAAATGGGACAGCTTCAATGTGAATTTCTTTGTCATCGGCTCTCCGGCCACCCTGCGCGATGAAGCGGCGACCTACATCACCAGCTTCCATCTCGAACCAACCCAGGAGAAACTGGCTGCGGATCTGATCAAGCGCTTTCCCAATGTGACCCTGCTGGATGTCACCGCAATCCTCCAACAGGTACGGCGGGTCATGGATCGGGGCAGTGCTGCGGTCGAATACATCTTCCTGTTCACCCTGGCCGCCGGTCTGTTGGTGCTCTATGCGGGCATCCTGGCGGGCGCGGAGGCACGCAGCCATGAATCCGCCATCCTGCGCACCCTGGGCGCCGCCCGCAAGCAATTGTTGGGCGCTGCCGCCATTGAATTCGCCACACTCGGCCTGCTGGCCGGCCTGCTGGCATCGCTCGGCGCCTTTATCACCGGTCAATTGTTGGCCCAGCAGATCTTTCAGCTGGAGTACGGTTTTTCTCTCTGGCTGTGGCTCGGTGGGGTCGGCGGGGCCACCCTGGGGATAGGCCTGGCAGGCCTTTTCTCCGCCTGGCCGCTGGTCGTTCGGCCACCTATACAGAGCCTACGCCAGACTGAGTAACCCGAACTATCTCGAGCGGCAAGCAACCCAGAGCGTGGGACGGTTTTTGCTGACTTACAGCTTCACAGCTCGGGATATCACCAAGCTCTTCTTAGGGTCCTTCCGGGTTTGCCGCGGAGGAATACGAATCCTATTTGGGCCGCCCTGCCTCGCGGAATACACACTTGTCCCCATATTTGGCGCCTTGCGTGTCGCAAAAAATATAGTCTAGGACTGGCCCGCAGCAATTACCGGTTGAGCGATATCACCTACTGACCGGGTCATTTGACACAAATGCTGAGGCACACTTGAGTTGTCATTCTCCGCTGTGTGACATGCGACTTGTCATCCTTCACCGACAAGCCGTGTTTTGGGACGATCAGCTGCCATCGAGGCAGACCCAGGTTTACGATCAACAAACGACCAAGCAACGCAACCTGTAAGCGGGTAAGGAGGTAACTCACACATAAAAAACCGCTGGGTAGGACGAGATATAAAGAACAACCCTACTTACCAAAGATGATGCAAGGTACCTGGCTAAGACGCTCGGTAAGCAGATTGTCAGGTAACGACAAAATAACACGAGGAAGGAAAGCTCATGAATATTCATATCAAGACAGCAACCGCCAGCATCCCGCTCATATTCGGCTTGTCGGTGGCGGACGCCGTCCCTGTCCCTGGTGGCACCCTGGATCCCACCATGATCCCGAAGTACACCACGAATCTCCTGATTCCCCCCGTACTCTACGACGACGACATCGACGATGATGACGATGACGATGATGACCGCAACAAAAATGGGTACAGCAAGAAGTGCAAGGAAGACAAGAAAGGCAAAAGAAGTAAGAAATGTGACGATGATGACGTCTTCAAGGCCGAGGTCGCTTTGCGCCAGATAAAGCAGCAGGTGCTGCCCAAGGGCTTCCCCAAGACACCCCTGTGGGCCTATGGCAATCCCAAGGACCCCAAAAGCTTCAGCAATCCCGCCTTTACCATCGAGGTGACCAAGGACAAGCAGACCCAGATCACCTGGAGCAACCAGTTGGTGAAGAACGCCAAGCGCTGCGTCGACAGCAGTGGCAAGGCCAAAAACGCCTGTAAATTCCTGCCCCACATCATACAGGATCAAAACGGCGACCCGATCATCGACCAGACCCTGCACTGGGCGGCACCGAACCATGATTGTTTGGACGGCATGGCTCGCACTGACTGCCGGGGCGCCAGTCCCGAGCCCTACTACGGGCCTATTCCCTCGGTGGTGCATGTGCACGGCGCCCATGTCGGCCCGGGCAGTGACGGCTATCCGGAGGCCTGGTGGCTACCGGATGCCAGCAATATCGACTGTGTCAATGTGGACGGCTATCCCGCCACGCCGGATCCGAGCGACGACTATGACTGCAACGGTACCTTTTTCGAGAGCGCGAACGGGGCGGATACGCTGAATGCCCTGGGTGAGGGTTATGCCATCGACATCTATACCAATGACCAGCCCACCTCCACTCTCTGGTATCACGACCATACCCTGGGCATGACCCGCCTGAATGTGTATGCCGCCGGTGCGGGTTTCTGGCTGATCCGCGACGAAGACGACGGTGAAACCGGTCTGCTCAGCGGTGCCTTACCGGGACCCGCACCCGGACTCGGGGACAATCCCAACTGCAGTAATGCGGCGCGGGATGCCTGCGTGCGTAACCAGATCCGCGAGATCCCCATTGCCATCCAACCCAAGTCGTTCAACGCCGACGGCAGTCAGTACTTTCCCGCCGACCGGCAGTTCTTCGAGGCGCTGGGTGATGGCCAGACCTTTGCCCTCAACGATATGATGTCTTCGCAGGTGACTGCCGACGGCGCATTCCCCTTCCTGCCCAACACCAGTTCTGATATCGCCCCGGTATGGAACCCGGAGGCCTTCTTCAACACCATGGTGGTCAACGGTAAGACCTGGCCGCAACACAAGGTGGCCCAGGAACGCTATCGCCTGCGATTGTTGAACGCCGCCGACTCGCGCTTCCTCAATCTCTCCCTGCGCGTTGTGGTGGATAACGGGGCAGATGGCGTACCGGGTACCGCGGACGATACCCTGGGTGATGAACTGCCCTTCTATCAGATTGGCTCCGAGCAGGGTCTGCTGCCTCATGTAGTGCGTATCGAAAACGGCTTTGCCACTCCCCTGCCGGGTGACGGCTCTGATGTGGGAAGCGGCGTGACTCCCGTACCGGGCACCTTCGCCGAGCAGGCCCTGTTGATCGGACCCGCGGAACGTGCCGACGTGATCGTGGACTTCTCCGGTTTGCCCAACAGGAGCATCGTACGCATGATCAACACCGCCCCGGATGCGCCCTTCGGCGGCTTTCCGGATGTACCGGCGGATCCGGGCACTACCGGGCAGGTGATGCAATTCCTGGTGGTGAAACGCCTGAACAACCCGGACGGTGACCCGAGTACGCCGGCACCATCTCTCGTGCTGGATACCAACCCGGGTGGTGTACCTAAGCTGGGAGCTCCCGATGCGTTTCAAGACCTGGCCCTGCTGGAAGAGGAATCCGCTAAAATCTGCGTGATCTTCGATGCAGTGACCGGCGCCGTGACACATGTAGAGGGCGATCCCCTGGATCCGCTGGGCTGTCCTGAAGTCATCATCGATGGCACTCCGGTTCAGAGTGAACCCTTCGGACCTCAGGCAGCGGTGCTCGGCACAATGGGATCCGCTGGTGGCGAGGCCCAGCTGTGGGACGATCCTATTGCCCAGAATCCGGCCGTAGACTCCGTAGAACTCTGGGAGATGTGGAACTGGTCCGCCGATGCCCATCCCATCCATCTGCATCTGGTGAAGTTCGAGGTCGTCAACCGCGAGATCATCGGTGGAGCGGTCAGGCCGCCCGAGCCCTGGGAGATGGGCTGGAAAGACACGGTGATCGCCTATCCCGGTGAGGTCACTCGGGTCAAGGCCAAATTCGACATCCCCGGCCTCTACGTCTGGCACTGCCACATCCTGTCTCACGAGGACAACGAGATGATGGTGCCGTACTGTGTCGGTGAACCCGGGGTCGATTGTCCGGCCGAGCTGTTTTAACGGCTGACGCGGACTTCAAGCCTTGCTGAACCACCTCACCAACATAAGGCCGCCGCGTGGCGGCCTTATGTCATTGGACAACACCAGCAAATCGATCTCGAATCCCAAGCAACTCGGTGAATGCGTCGACCCGGTGAATAACACAGCCAAAACTCTCCAAGAGAAACAAGAACACTTGATAACAGTTTAAAAATCAACCCATTCCGTCTCCTGTAAAGCAAGCCTCTCATCCGATAGTACGATTTTCATGCCCCGGCTCGGGGTGTTATCCCGAAAGGGATATAAGTGCTTACCTACCAAGTTTATACACACTACTACCCATACTCTACAGACCCCCAGAACGCGGAAACTTTAGCCTAGGAATGTTTCAGGGAAACGGAAGAGCGGGTCAAATGACCTAAAGACTGTGTGATATGCCCCACTTTTCAGGGCTCAGACCGTCTAAACAGCATTCCAGTCAATGCGAGATTCACACCTGAGAGATGGAGTCTCAGTGGAATTTCGAGTTGCTCACGTTGGGAAGCTTGACTCGTGAGTAATGGATGTTCAGCAATCCTGAAAGTTCACAGATTAATAGAGGAGAGATCGTCAATTACACGCAGCACCCGATTTGTGAAAGCTTGCGGGTGAAAAATTCACGACTAATCAACTTAGTAATATTGAAAACAAACAGCCAGATGGTGCGGCACCATCTGCAAATAACTAAAGACTAGAGGAAGAATAACGATGAATTTCACAATGACAAAGGTAGCAGCGGCTTGTATCCCGCTATACCTTGGGATCTCGGCAACCGCTGCCTTGGCTGCCCCCCCAGTACCACTCGACCCGACGACCATTCCGAAATATGTCACCGACCTGGTGATCCCGGGTGTCATGAAACGCTCGGACGATCCCGGGGTGGACTATCAGATCGCGGTCAGACAGTTCAAGCAGCAGATGCTGCCTAAAACGGGTTGTGACACTGCTACCCAGCCTGCGGGTACCTGCACCAAGAAGGGCGCCTTCAAACCCACCAAGACCTGGGGTTACGGACCGGCCAGCGACACACCACCCAAGGTGGCGCCTGTGCCAGCCGCCAAGTCCCAATTCAACAACCCCTCCTTTACCGTGGAGGTCGAGCGCGACCAGACCGTAGTAGTGGATTGGATCAACGACCTGGTCGACAAAAAGGGTAAATTCATCAAATACGACAGCCTGGGTCTAGCGGTAGATCAGACCCTGCACTGGGCCAATCCGGCTGCCGACTGCTATGACGGCGTCCCGCGCACCGACTGCGCCGGTGTCAGCAACAAGCAATACAAAGGCCCCATCCCGATGGTCACCCATGTGCATGGCGCCCACACCACCCCGGAGAGCGACGGCTACACCGAGGCCTGGTATCTGCCGGATGCGGAGAACATCAACTGCGTTGACGCTGCCAATGCCGACGTGGGCAAGAAGATCAAGGGCGTGTTACAGGTGGTCTGCGAAGGCACCCTGGCCAATGGTTTCGGCGGCGTGCCCAACACCACGGTGGGCAAATCGACCTTTACCTACACCAACGACCAGCCCTCCACGACCCTCTGGTATCATGATCACTCCCTGGGCCTGACCCGTTTGAACGTGTACGGCATGGGCGCGGGCTTCTGGCTGATCCGTGCACCCGGCGGCGGTGAGGACGGTCTGGTCGGGCGGAGCACCCTGCCGGGACCGGCACCCGTTATGGGTGAGGATCCCAACTTCGATCCCGCAGTGCGCAAGACGATCCGCGAGATCCCACTGGCCATCCAGGACAAGAGCTTCTACAACAACGGTGCGCTCTTCTATCCCGAAAACCGCGCCTTTTTCGAAGGCCTGGGTGATGGCACCGACTTCGGCGTCCAGGGCAATATCCTGAACGGACTGGACATCCCCTTCATGCCGGATCCCACCTCCGATATCGCCCCGATCTGGAACCCGGAGGTCTTCTTCAACACCAACGTGGTGAATGGTGTGGTTTGGCCCAAGCTGGACGTGGAGCCGGAGAATTATCGATTCCGCATGCTGAACGCCGCCAACGGTCGCTTCTACAATATGGCCATGCACATCGTTGAATCTCCCAATGCCGCGCTGGTCGGCCAGGAGGTCCCCTTCTACCAGATCGGCGCCGAGCAGAGCCTGCTGCGTGATGTGGTCAAGGTCTGGACCGGCTGCAAGGCCGTGTTGAAGGGCGATGGTATCGAGCCTGACCTGGATGCCTGCCCCGCAGGCAGCGAGGCGGACGACCCGACTGAGGGCCTGCTCATGGGTCCCGCCGAGCGTGCTGACGTGGTCGTCAACTTCCGTGGCCTGCCTGCCGGCACCGTGATCCGCATGACCAATACCGCACCGGACGCCCCCTTCGGCGGTTTGCCTGATGTTCCAGCGGAAGCAGCCACCACCGGCCAGGTGATGGAGTTCCATGTGATCGCCGACGATCCGGCCACGGTGGACAACAGCACTGCGGTGGACTTCCTGCGGATCAACCTGCCCGAAGCACCTGCATGGCGTAATGTCGTGACTGAATCACGAGGCATGGTGCGTGACCTGGCGTTGATTGAGGAAGAGTCTCATCTGGTCTGTGTATTCATCGATGCAGTCACCGGTGAGATCACTCATGATGCCACCGCGGTTCCACCCACCTGTGATCCTGTAACCGGATCCGTGCCCTTCGGTCCCATGGCCGCCGTGCTGGGTGTCGATGGCCGTCGGGGTGGTACCGTGCAGCTGTGGGACGACCCGATCGCCCAGGACCCGATCGTCGGCACCTCCGAGAGATGGCAGCTGTGGAACTGGTCGGCGGACGCCCACCCGATCCACATCCACCTGGTCAAGTTCCGCGTGCTGGGCCGTTGGGTGATCGGCACCGGTGATCCGGATGTGATCATGCCCGGTGATCCCCTGAGCGCCAGAGAGCTTCCCGAGGCCACCGAGCTGGGTTGGAAAGACACGGTCATTGCCTATCCGGGTGAGGTGACCACGGTCGCCGCCAAGTTCGACATCCCGGGCCTGTACGTCTGGCACTGCCATCTGCTCGAGCACGAAGACAACGAGATGATGGTGCCCTACTGTGTCAAAAACCCCGACGGATCGGACGGACCGGGCTGTGCCGGGCTGTAAGACTCAGCCAAACAGGACTTAGGTCCGCAAAGCAAAAGGCCGCCTTCGGGCGGCCTTTTTTTTCAAAGCTATGACGTCTCGGATCACTCGGTCTTGCTGGACAATGCATTTAATGCCAGTCCACCAAAGAGGCAGCTGCGTCATACAATCAATAGCCTCTGATGGTTGGGCGCCAGTGTCTCTCAGTGAATGGGTTTCCCCAGAATGGACCGGATTCCAAGAATCGCTTGTTTCCACGCGGGCATTAGTGGTTTGATAAGACCCAACAAAACAACAGGGCGTGGATCGGCAGACTCACATCAGACACTCCACGCCTTGCAACAAATCAACGATCTTTTACCATGACTCACCTTACCGAGTGACAAGAAGTAAAACAGGAGGATAAGCATGAAACCATCACTCACCCTACCGGCCATTCTGTTCATATCACTATCACCCCTGGCCTGGTCCGGCGAGAACCTCGATTTCGAAAACCCAACCACCCGCATCAACTACAGTTTGGGCTACCAGATCGGCGGTGATTTCAAGCGTCAGCAAGTGGAGATGGATGCAGAGGCCGTCGTCCAGGGGATCCGGGATGCCCTGGACGGCAAGGAACCTCAGATGAGCGCCAAGGAGATGCGCAACACCCTGATGGATCTCAAGCGCAAGGTGGAGGCCGATCAGCAGGCTGAGAAAAAACGTCGGGAGGACGAACTCACCGCCGCGGGCACGGCCTTCCTGGAAGAGAATGCCAAGCAAGACGGCGTGATCACCACCCCGAGCGGCCTGCAGTACCGGGTGCTCAAGGAGGGGACAGGGGCCACGCCCAAACCCTCGGACAAGGTCAGCGTCAACTATCGGGGTAAAAAGATCGATGGCACCGAGTTCGACAGCTCATTCAAGCGCGGCAAACCCGCGACCTTCCAGGCCAATCGGGTTATACCGGGCTGGGCCGAAGGGCTGCAGCTCATGAAGGAAGGGGGCAAGATCGAGTTGTTCATTCCGCCAAAACTGGCCTACAAACGCCGCGGCCCACTCGCCTATCAGACCCTGATCTTCGAAGTGGAACTGCTCAAGGTCGGTGAACCCGAAACCGAAGCCGAGGCTAAAACCGCCGATTAGGCATCGAAGGGGCTATGGACAGCCCGGTTCAACCATCCAGGGATGGCCATCAAACTGTATTTTGATCCCCCCTCCAGGTAGAGGGTAAAGTAAAATCCATGTACCAGCAGTATTGCAAACAGATATCTCGACTCGGCAGGCTAGTATCCATTCTCCTCTCGATGCTGTTCACGACCGGCGCCCTATCGGACGAGGCAACTGTTGCCGTCTCGACGTCTCCTTCCCAGAGCGTAGCGGCATCTCAGACTGCCATGCCGCATACGGATGACATGACCACTGCCAGCTACAGCTGTCCCATGCACCCGGATGAGACCAGCAACCAACCCGGGCGCTGCAGCATCTGCGGCATGTTCCTGGTCAAGCAGTCCCAGGCCGAGACGCCTGAGAGTGAGATGGACAAGCCGTCCGCCGGACAGACGGGGCACGCGCATCACGAGCATGCCCACGAGGCTGAGCACTACAGCTGCCCCATGCACCCGGACGAGACCAGCGATCAGCCCGGGCGCTGCAGCATTTGCGGCATGTTTCTGGTTAAAGAAGGCGGTCCTGAAGGATCGATGACCGAAACCGTTGAGGCAAAGCCGACGATGGAGCTGCCGCATGATCACAGCCAGCACGGCCATCAACATCAAGCCCCCCTCTATGTCTGTCCCATGCATCCCCAGATCGTCCGTGACGATCCGGACGCCAGTTGCCCGATCTGCGGCATGGACCTGGTCGCCAAGGCGGTGGAATCCGCTCCCATACAGCCTTCATCCGGGCAGGCCGAGACCTACATCTGCCCCATGCACCCGCAGATCGTCAGTCATGAACCAGGCTCCTGCCCGATCTGCGGCATGGATCTGGTGACTCGTGAAACCGCTAGTGCAACCGAGGGCCAACCGCAAGTATTCCTGACCGGCGCGGTCATCCAGAACATGGGGGTACGCACCACCAAGGTCACCAAAGGAACCCTGAGCAAAAAGATTCGCACCCAGGGCCGGGTGACCTACGACGATGACCGGATCATCCAGGTCCATCCACGGACCGCCGGCTGGATCGAAAACCTCTACATACGTACCGACGGGGTGCGGGTGGAACGCAAGGACGATCTGGCGGATTATTTCTCGCCGGATGTCCTGTGGGCCCAGCAGGATTACATCTCGGCACTGGAGGACTCGGAGGTGGACTCCTTCAGCGAGTCGGACACCCCGGACCCAGCCCGGGTATTTCGTGAACGTAGCAGTTTCGACCTGTTGAAATATTTCAAGGTTCCAACTATGGACATCATGGGGCTTGAGCGCAGCATGGAACCCCGCTCGATCATCCCCATCAAGGCACCCCAGGGGGGGGTGTTGATCGAACACAATGTGCGCGAAGGCACCTTCGTCACCCCGGCCAATAATATCTTCACCATCGCAGATCTCAGCGAAGTCTGGATCATGGTGGACATCTTCGAGCATCAGCTCGCCTGGATCAGGCCAGACATCCCCGCCGAGATCAGCACCCCCGCCTACCCGGGGCGCACCTGGCAAGGCAAGGTGGACTTCATCTACCCGGAGGTTGACCCGAAGACCCGCACCATCCGTGCGCGTATCGAGGTAAAAAATCCTGAAGAACTCCTGATGCCCAACATGTTCGTGCAGATCAATCTCACCGCCCATGCCCACAAACCGGAGGCCCTCATCATCCCCCGGGAGGCGGTGATCCTCACCGGTGAGCGGGAAGTGGTGGTCAAGGCCCTGGGCAAAGGTCATTTCCAGCCGGTCGAGATCACCAGTGGACTGTGGAACAACCGCCATGCCGAGATCCTCTCCGGGCTCGCTGAAGGCGACGAGATCGTGGTCTCCGGGCAGTTCCTGATCGATTCGGAATCCAGTCTGCAGGCCAGCTTTCTGCGCATGATGGAAGAATAGCAGGAGTCGTCACATGCCGGTTCGCATCATCGAGTGGTCCCTGCAGAACCGTCTGCTGGTCATCATCACCACCCTGATCATCAGCATCTGGGGCTGGCTGGCGGTGCAGGAGACGCCCCTGGACGCCATCCCGGATCTGTCGGATGTGCAGATCATCATCAAGACCAGCTACCCGGGGCAATCCCCCCGGGTGATCGAGGATCAGGTCACCTACCCGATCACCACCACCATGATGTCGGTGCCCGGCACCCGGGTGGTGCGCGGCTACTCCTTCTTCGGGGATTCCTATGTCTATGTGATCTTCGATGACGACACGGACCTCTACTGGGCCCGCTCCCGGGTGCTCGAATACTTGAATCAGGCCAGCGCGGACCTGCCCGCAGGCGTGGTGCCCCGCCTCGGCCCGGACGCCTCCGGGGTCGGCTGGATCTACAACTACGCCCTGGTGGACAGATCGGGCCGGCACGATCTCGCCCAGCTGCGCAGCCTGCAGGACTGGTTTCTGAAATACGAACTGCAGGCGGTGGAGGGGGTCGCTGAGGTCGCCACCGTCGGCGGCATGGTCAAGCAGTACCAGGTGGTGTTGAATCCGGAGAAGCTACGCGCCTTCGGCATCCCCTTCCGGCAGGTGGCTGACGCCATCCGCAACGCCAATCGGGAGGTGGGGGGCTCGGTGATCGAGATGGCGGAATCCGAATACATGGTACGCACAAGGGGCTATATCGGCTCACTGACCGATATCGAACAGATCCCCCTCGACGTCACCGAGGACGGCATTCCGATCCTCTTGCGGGATCTGGCCCATGTGCAGATCGGCCCGGAGATGCGCCGCGCCATCGCCGAGCTGGACGGTGAGGGCGAGGTCACCGGCGGCATCGTGGTGATGCGTTACGGGGAAAACGCCCTGACCACCATCGCCGCGGTCAAGGAGAAGCTGGAGACCCTGCAAGCCGGTCTGCCGGAAGGGGTGGAGATCGTCGAGACCTACGACCGCTCCGGGCTGATCCTGCGCGCGGTGAACAACCTGAGCGAGAAGCTGATCCAGGAGCTGGTGGTGATCTCCCTGGTCTGCCTGCTCTTCCTGTTCCACATCCGCTCCTCCATCGTCGCCATCGTCAGCCTGCCCCTGGGCATCCTGATCGCCTTCATCATCATGCGCCAGCAGGGGATCAACGCCAACATCATGTCCCTGGGCGGCATTGCCATCACCATCGGCGCCATGGTGGATGCGGCGATCGTGATGATCGAAAACGCCCACAAACACCTGGAGCGGGCCGCGACCAAACTGAGCGACGTGGAACGTTGGCGGGTGATCGGCCAGGCCACCAAGGAGGTCGGTCCGGCGCTCTTCTATTCGCTGCTGATCATCACCCTCAGCTTCATCCCGGTCTTCACCCTGGAGGCCCAGGAAGGACGCCTGTTCAGCCCGCTGGTGTTCACCAAGACCTTCGCCATGGCGGCGGCGGCCGGCCTGGCGGTGACCCTGATACCGGTCTTGATGGGTTATTTCATCCGCGGGCAGATCCCCAGCGAATCCCACAATCCGCTGATCCGCCTGCTGATCGCCCTGTATCGGCCCATCCTGCGCCTGGTGCTCGCCATGCCGCGCACCGTGCTGCTGATCTCCCTGTTGATCGTGTTGAGCATCAGCGTACCGCTATTCGGCATCAAAGGCATGCTGGCGCCCCTGGAGTGGCCGATTCAGGCTGCGGGGCTGATCGCCCCCGAGTGGAGCGAGCAGACCCTGCGCCGCATGGAGGCCTGGCAGGACGAGCAGGCCAGAGACTGGCGCAAGACCTTTGCCGATACCCCCTGGCTGGCCCGCCTGGGCAAGGGCCTGGGCTCTGAGTTCATGCCCGAATTGTTCGAGGGCGACCTGATGTACATGCCCACTACCCTGCCCAGCCTGTCCATCGGCAAGGCCCAGGAGCTGTTGCAGCAAACCGACCGATTGATCCGTCAGACCCCGGAGGTGGAGCGCGTGTTCGGCAAGATCGGTCGGGCCGAAACCGCCACCGATCCGGCGCCCCTGACCATGATCGAGACCCTGATCAAGCTCAAGCCCCGGGAGGAGTGGCGCCCCGGGATGACCGTCGAAAAGCTCAAGCAGGAGCTGGACCAGCGGGTCAAGTTCCCCGGCCTGACCAATGCCTGGATCATGCCGATCAAGACCCGCATCGACATGCTCTCCACCGGCATCAAGACCCCGGTGGGGGTCAAGGTGGCGGGCAGTGATATCCAGACCATCGAACGCATCGGCCGGGAGATCGAACAGGTATTGATGGGTGTGGAAGGCACCTCCTCGGTCTATTCGGAGCGAGTCGCCGGAGGCCGCTACATCGAGATTGTTCCCAAGCGCCTCGAAGCGGCCAGACTGGGACTCAACATCGAGGACATCAATGAAATCGTCAGCGCCGCGGTCGGCGGGGTCAATATCACCCAGACGGTGGAGGGACTGGAGCGCTATCCGGTGAATCTGCGCTTCCCCCGCGAACAACGGGACGACGTGCACAAGCTACGCGAGCTGCCCCTGGTGACCCTAAGCGGCGCACAGATACCCCTGTCGCAGATCGCCGAGGTGCGGGTGGTGGACGGTCCGCCCATGCTGAAGAGCGAGAACGGCCGCATCAATGGCTGGACCTTCGTGGATATCCGCAATGTGGATCTGGGTGGTTATGTGGAAACCGCCAAGGCGGCGGTTCATGCGCAGGTGGATCTGCCGCCGGGTTACTCCATCGCCTGGTCCGGGCAGTACGAATACATGATCCGGGCCCAGGAAAAGCTGATGAAGGTGGTCCCCATGACCCTGCTGATCATCTTTCTGCTGCTCTACCTGATCTTCCGTCGCATCACCGAGGCACTGCTGGTGCTGCTGTCTCTGCCCTTCGCCCTGGTGGGCGGCTTCTGGCTGCTGATCCTGCTGGACTATAACCTCTCGGTCGCGGTGATCGTCGGTTTCATCGCCCTGGCCGGGGTGTCCGCTGAGTTCGGCGTGATCATGCTGCTCTATCTGGATCAAGCCCTGAACAAATATCGTCAAGAGGATCGCCTCACCGACCGGCGGGATCTCAAAGAGGCCATTCTGGAAGGTGCGGTGCTCAGGGTCCGGCCCAAAGCGATGACCGTGGCGGTGATCATCGCCGGTCTGCTGCCGATCATGCTCGGTGCGGGCACCGGCTCTGAAGTCATGCAGCGTATCGCGGCACCCATGGTCGGCGGCATGATCACCGCGCCCCTGTTGTCGATGTTCGTGCTACCCGCGGTCTACCTGCTCTGGAAACAGCGAGAGTTGCGTCGCTTGAGTCCAGGCCAAAAGGTCTCCGATGCGGAATGATCCTAGCAATTTTGGCAAGGTATGGAATTCTGCGTAAGGCGGCACATCAGGATCGAGCTGCAACAACCCATGCACAACCGGCCTCACAAATACTAAATACTTAGTATTGCCCCGCTCCCGCTTAGTTGGTAGGGTTCCGCACTCTTTACAATAAAATTCAAGGCCGGTTTGGCGAATTGCCTGTAAATTCAGCCGCCAGGCGGTCCTTTCCATTCAGACCAACATAAAAGAATTGATACCATGAAGCGCATTATTATCTCCATGATGACCGTCGGGCTGTTTCACAATATCTGCCTGGCGGAAGATCGGGTCCAGCCCATCTCCGAAGAGGATAAAATCAGCTACAGCGTCGGATACCAACTCGGCGAAGTCACCAAGAATCAGTCGGTAGGGCTGAACAACGACATGGTCCTGCAGGGCGTCAAGGATGCCCTCACCGGCAATGAGTCGAGCCTCACTGCTGATGAGCGACAGGCCGCGCTGAATACCCTCAAGGAGAAGATGGTCGCCATGCAAAAGCAGAAGGCCACCCAGATTGCCGAGAAAAACCTCAAAGAGAGCCAAGAGTTCCTTGCCGCAAACGCCAAGAAAGAGGGCGTTACCACCACCGCCAGCGGACTCCAGTACAAAGAGATCACCGCCGGTTCGGGCAAATCACCGAAGGCCGAGGACGGTGTGACGGTGCACTATCGCGGCAAGCTGCTGAATGGCACTGAGTTCGACAGTTCGTACAAACGCAACAAACCGGCTACATTCAAGGTAAACCGGGTCATCAAGGGCTGGACCGAGGCCCTGCAGTTGATGCAGGAGGGTGACAAGTGGGAACTCTATATTCCACCCGAGCTGGGTTATGGGGCGCGGGGTGCGGGCCGAAATATCCCGGCCAACAGCGCCCTGGTCTTCGAAGTCGAACTGATCTCGGTAAACTGACAGGGATTTTCGACGACGTTAACCACCTGACGCAGGTAAGAGACAGCGTGGATCCCGGTCCGTCAAGTCCCTGAGCCGGCCTGACGGACCGGTCGCCCAAGCAGTATAAAAATTACGGCGAACAGCACAACCCGATAAGAAAAGACAACCAAGAGGCAAGCAATCATGCGTCTACTAATCGTAGAGGATGATGAGCTGCTGGGTGATGGATTACAGGCCGTCCTGCAACAACGCGGCCACACCGTTGACTGGGTCCAGGACGGCATTACAGCTGATCATGCACTTCGCCGAGAATACTACGATCTCGCCATATTGGATTTGCAGTTGCCGAATATGTCGGGACAGGACATTCTCAACCGGTTGAGGACCGACAGTAAGGATATCCCGGTACTGATCCTGACCGCCAGATCCGACCTGGATGATCGGGTCAACCTGCTCAACAGCGGTGCTGACGACTATGTGGTCAAACCCTTTGAGATGGATGAGCTCTGTGCGCGTATTCAGGCCCTGCACCGTCGCAACAAGGGGCTCGCCTCACCACAGATCCGCATCGACAGCCTCTGTCTCGATCCACAAAACCACAGCGTCACCGTCGATGAACGTCAGGTCAACCTGTCGAGCCGTGAGTTCAGCGTGCTGCAACTCCTTATGGAAAACAAAGGCCGGGTGATCTCCCGCGCACAGATCGAAGAGGCGCTGTACGGCTGGGGCGATGAGGTTGAGAGCAATGCCGTGGAGGTGCATATCCACCACCTGCGGAAAAAGCTCAAGATCAATCCGATCCGCACCATTCGGGGCGTCGGTTACATCATCGGGTAGCCAGTCATGCGTTCGATTCAACAACACCTGCTCACTACGATCCTGAGCATCTTTCTACTCTTCATGATCCTGATCGCGGCCTTTCTCTGGTGGCGCAGCAGTGCTGAGATCAATCAGGTTTTCGATAACGACCTCTCCCAGATCGCCACCCTGATCGGGGTCATCGCGCTGCATGAGGAGGAGGAACAAGACATTGAAGACCTGGGTGAGGATCTGCATGAACATGGGTATGAGTTCCCCATCATCTTTCAGGCCTGGTCGAAGGAGGGGGTGTTGCTGCTGCATGGCCCCGGCACCCCACTGGATCGTATCAGCCAGCGTAAGACCGAAGGCTTTTCGGATGTCGAGATCGATGGGGAGGCCTGGCGGGTTTACACACTCAACTACCCGGGGTATGTGCATTTGGTGCATGTGGCCCAGGCCTACTCGATACGTAACGCATTGGTCCGGGAGTTTGCGCTCAACACCCTGATGCCGATCATTCTCTTGACCCCGTTTCTCGGCCTGCTCGGCTTCGCCATCAGCCGGGGACTGGCCCCGCTGCATTGGCTGGCTCAGCAGATTTCCAATCGTGACCAGGGCAATCTGGACCAGCTCCCGACCGAAAATGTACCCATAGAACTGTCCGTCATGGTCAACGAGATCAACGCCCTGTTCGAACGCCTCAAAGAGGCATTGGAGCGCTACAGCCGTTTCACGTCGAATGTCGCCCATGAACTGCGCAATCCGATCGGCGGCGTCATCGCTCAGGCCCATTCCGCCATGAACGCCAATGATGAGACGTCATGCCGCCACTCACTCACCCAGGTGGTCAGGGGCTCGCAAAAACTCAGCCACATCATCGACCAGCTGTTGACCCTCGCCAGGATCCATCCCGACCGCCTGCGTAACAGCTTTACCCGTTTCGACCTGCATGCGATCACCGTGGAGGTCATGTCGGAACTCACACCCGCCGCCATCCGGAAGGGATTGGAGATCGAACTGGCGGGGGAAGGCCCCCTGCCCGTTCAGGGTAATCATGAATTGACCGGGATTCTGCTGAGCAATCTGATCCGTAACGCGATCCATGCCACACCGGCGGCCGGCCAGATTCGGGTGTCCCTGGCGAAGCGCGAGTGTGGTCCGGTCATCGAGATTGAGGATTCCGGACCCGGCATTCCCGAGGCGGAGCGGGAGAAGATCTTCGAACGTTTCTATCGCCTGCCTGAGAACGTCAACCCGGGATCCGGGCTGGGCCTCTCCATCGTCGAGGCGATCATCAAGATTCATGCCGGCTCCATCGCACTCTCCACACCGGAGCGACGTTCCGGCCTGATCGTCACCATCCATTACCCTGCAACCGCTTATTAGTAATTAATTTCTTATTATTCACGGGCTTTCGCTGACCACCCTAGGGAATTCCTGGAGTGACCGGACCGCTGGCTGGTGTTAGGCTTCCCAGCCGCGTCAGTTCATTTGACTGGAATCTAGATTACCCTGTCGACTTCACCCCGCATCACAACTCTCGGAGGAGATCCCATGAGCAAACTTGGTCAGTTCACAACCTGTGGTTTCACTGCTATCGCGCTGGCTGTCAGCGCCAGTACCGCATTCGCCAGCAAGCATTCGGATGATGATGCAAACTATTGTATGGATGTCATCGTCGAACCATTTCACATGGATATGAACGAAAATACCGGTGCTTGCACGGTCAAAGATTACCTGGATGGTGAACTTCAGGACGACTTCTACCCCTTCACTCAGGAAGAGCATCTGTTTAATTGTGATTATTTCGGTCCCATGACGCCATTGAAATTCGGCGATGGAACAATCATCAAGGTACCGTCATCGGTGTCAGGCGTCATTTCAGGCACGATCGACGGCTATCCGTTCGAGGCCGATCTGTTCTGCGCCAGTCTCACCAACTGGTATCAGGACTCCTGTGCTGACCCGGATGATCCCACCACCTGCGCCTTTCAGCTGGCCCAACCCTTCCTCAAGATGAACCTCCCCTTCCCACGGGTTACAGAAGTGTCGGTATTCGATGGTGTCATCGAGGGCGAAAACGGCAAAGAGATCCCGATTCTGATGGCAACCCGCGCTGCCGGCATCATGCATCTGGAAGACCTGGTCAACTTCGAGATTGGCGCATCGGTGACGCATAGCCTGCTGGGTCTCGCCACCTACGAAAAGGAAGATGATGAAGTCGAACTGGAAACCCTGGGTGGCACTATCGATTTGCTGCTCCAGGGGCACATCTTCTCCCCCGATTCAGTCGAGGATGATCCCGGTGCCGCCGTCATTAAAGGCAGCATCTGCAGCAAAGACCTGTATAAGGAATTGAGAAGCCGCGGCGATCGTGGTCGTGACGACGACTAATCTGTCCAGTCAATCAAGATCCCGCTAAAACACAGGCGCATCCACTGAGCGGATGCGCCTTTTTTATGTTCAGGTTTGACAGCTCACTATCGAACCCTGGTCAAGTCACCAATCAGAGTGCGGTACGCACGGGCTCGAAAGGCACGCGCTCCATGCTCGCGGCGCGGTAGTCTTCCATCTGCTTCTGCATCTCCGCACGACGGGCCTCCATCTCTTTCATCTTCTCAGCATGACGGGCCTCTGACTCCTCGATGCGCTTGGCGATGTGCTCGGGCAGTTCAAGATCGGCGGGGGCGAAGCGATCCATCTCTTCCAACATCTGGACTCGCTGGGCCTCCATGGCTTCCTGCATGGCCTTGAATTCGGCATCCATGCTGGTGCGGGGATCGGTGTTGAACTGCTCGAACTGCTGGCGCTGTGCGGTAACGGCCTGCTCATAGGCCTGCTGTTGCTGCTCCGCAAAGGTCTTCTGCTGTTCGATGAGGGTCTGTTGCTGCTCTTCGGTCAGCACCGGGGGGAGATAGGCAGGGCCATAGCCATAGTAGTCACGATAGGCATTGTAACCCCGGCCATATCCGCTACCCCGGGCATGCATGCTGAAACCGAAGTCGAAATCACCGGCGCCATCACCGAAAAAATCATCCATGAAGGTTCCGCGATCCCCCCACCAGGCGG
>JASJBU010000169.1 GCA_030066355.1 Gammaproteobacteria bacterium
ACCCCTTTCACTGCATTGATGCTCATGAGGGCATGGGCGATCTCCGCATCCAGCCGGTCGAAGATGGGCTCGCCCAGGCCGGGCGGCACGCCCGTCGCCACCACCGTGACCTCGGCACCGACGGAGTTGCCCTCCTTGCGCAGGGCGTCCATGTACGCTTCGAGTTCGGGTACCTTGCTGGCGTCGGGACAGAAAAAGGGATTCTGCTCCACCTGATCCCAGTCCAGTCGCTCCGCCCGGATCGGACCCAACTGGGCCAGGTACCCCCGCACCCGAATACCCTGGCGCTCCGCAAGATATTTCTTGGCGATACCGCCGGCGGCCACTCGCATGGCCGTTTCCCGGGCGGAGGAGCGGCCGCCACCCCGGTAGTCACGGAAACCATATTTCTGGGTGTAGGTGTAATCCGCATGCCCCGGACGGAAGCGGTCCATGATCTCCGAGTAGTCCTTGGAGCGCTGATCGGTGTTGTGGATGATCAGGCCGATGGGGGTGCCGGTGGTCTTGCCCTCGAAGACGCCGGAAAGGATCTGCACCTCGTCCGCCTCACGCCGCTGGGTGGTATGCCTGGAGGTACCCGGCTTGCGGCGGTCCAGGTCATGCTGTAAATCCGCCTCCTTCAGCGCCAAGCCTGGCGGGCAACCGTCGACGATACACCCGATGGCAGGCCCATGGCTCTCACCGAAGGAGGTGACCGTGAACAGTTTGCCGATGGTATTGCCGGACATGGTCGATTATCGCTCCAGCCAACCGTTGACCCGTTGCAGGTCATCCACACTGAGGTTACCCGCGGCTGACTTCAATGCCAGGCCGTTGATGATGTAGTCGTAACGGGAGCGCAGGTAATCACGTTGCGAAGAGAAGAGATTGCGTTGCACATTGAGCACGTCGACGATGGTCCTGGTACCTACCTCGTAGCCCGCCTGGGTGGATTCCAAAGCGCTCTTGGCGGAGACCGTCGCCGCCTGCAGGGCCTCGACCCGGCTGATCGTTGACAACACCCCGCGAAAGGCATCCCTTACCTGTCGGTTGACCGCCCGACGGGTCTGATCCAGGCCTTGTTGGGCGGCGCGATAATTGGCTTGCGACTGTCGGGTCTGCGAGCTGACGGCTCCCCCCGTATAGAGGGGGATCGCCAATTCCAGGCCGATGGATGCCGTATTCGCTTCACTACCGAAATCGTTGTCGGTACGACTGATGTTGTAACCACTGGTGAGGTCCAGGGTTGGGTAGTGGCCAGAGCGGCTGACCTCGACCTGCTGGCGCGCCGACTCCAGGCTGCTGCGTGAGGCAATGACGTTGAAATTCTGTTGTTGCGCGGTATCCGACCACTGCTGTAGGTCATTTGGCGTGGGGGGGGCCAGTTGCAGACCCTCGCCCAATTTGGCCAGTTTGCTCTTGGCTTCTGGTCCGATGATCTCAAACAGGGCCTCCCAGGCGTTGTCCAGGCTGTTGTCGGCGGCGATCTCCGATGCCCGAGCTGCATCGAAGGCGGCCTGCGCCTCGTGCACATCGGTAATGGCAATCAGCCCCACATCGAAACGCTGCTGGGCCTGATCCAACTGACGACCGGTCGCCTCCCGCTCCGCCTGCGCAACCCTCAGATCATCCTCGGCCGACAGGATATCGAAATAGGCGGTGGCACTGCGCACCATCAGGTCGATCTCCGCGGCAGCATACTGAGCCTCGGCCTGCGCGATGGTGCTGTCCGCCTGCTCCAACTGAACCAGAAAATCCCTGCGGTAGAGCGGCATACTCAGGCCGAGGGTCAGACCTCTGTCGTTATAATTGCTGGTGTCGTCAACCGAGGTCCCCGAGCGGGTTTTCACATCGCTGTTGTAATGGTCATAGTTGGCGCTCAAGCCAATGGTCGGACGCAATTGGGCCTTACTCAGGTTTTTCGATTCACGGGCGGCGTTCAGTTGCTCCGCGGCTACCTGCAACTGCGGATCGTTCCTGACTGCCAGCTCATAAACCGTCATCAAGTCCTGAGCCCACAAACCCGTTCCCCAGGCCAGCAACAACAAACCCAGCAGAAGACCCCTTGTTTTATTCATTTTAAGCTCCAAACTTGTCGGGAGGATAATTTGCCGCAAACTTTAACATATCTGACCCCACATGCCGGTATCGTATGACGGTCAGTGATGTAGAGTTGAACGGTTTCCCCTATCGCTCGGGCATCGGCGGCACCCGCAGTGCGGGATCGATCCTTGCGCTGCGCAGGTTCATTCGCCAGTCGAGATGGGCACCGGTCACCCGACCGGTGGCCCCGACCTCAGCGATTACATCCCCCTGCTCCACCCGATCCCCCTGCTTGACCAGGATCTTGTGCAGGTGCAGAAAAGAGGATGAGAGCTGATGCCCGTGATCGATGATCAGCGTCCCACCGGAAAAGAACATATCCGGATGCACCAGTGTCACGAGACCTGCAGCGGGAGCAATCACCCGGGTGCCAACCGGTGCGGCCACATCGATCCCGTAATGAGGACGACGTGGCGCGCCGTTGAGAATGCGCTGACTGCCATAGACTCCTGAGATCCTGCCCTCCACCGGCCAGATGAACCCATCGAGAAAATCGGTGCGAGGTTCGTCCAGGCTGCGTGCCTCCTTCACCATCGCACTCTCTCTTTTAATGCGTTGCCAGTCCCGTTTCGGGGGTGTGACCTTGGATTTCGGCAGGTTGTCGATACGCTGTATGTCATAATCGCGTCTGGCGATCTTGATTGTACGGGTTTCCAGCTCCTTACCCCTGCGCGACACGCGGATTGAGCTCTCAATGGGTGCATCTCGGCCGAAACCTATGATAAACACACCTTGCTCGGAGACCCTGAGCGACTCGCCGGCCACCTCGACCCGATCACCCGGTTCCACTTGACCGGTTAGCATCCCCCCCTGGACGAACTCACCCTGCAGGGTGAGTGCCTGGGTATGCCAGGACATGAGTGTCAACAACAGCCCGCACCAGCAATTGCATTGAAAACGAATCATGGATTCCACTGTGTAGAGATGTTGCCGACAGACAGTCGGATTCAGGATCAACGAGAGGCACGCTACCACAGCTTCACCGACGATCCAACAGCCGTCAGAGTGATCCCTGGGCGTTGACATCATGCATGCCTGATTGTACAGTTCGCGGTCTCCGATCCGGCCATGCCGGCCAATCCCATCCGCCGAGGTGGTGAAATTGGTAGACACGCTAGCTTCAGGTGCTAGTGGGCGTTTAGCCCGTGAAGGTTCAAGTCCTTTCCTCGGCACCATCTGAAATCAGGGCCCGGAACGCACAATCCGGGCCTTTTTCATTTCCAAAAGGCACGCAGAGCGCGGTTCTCCGAGCTGATCAATCTGATACCCCTTGCAGCACATCAGGCCATTGCATGTGTAGAGATGCACATTTAACGAACGGGAGTGGATCTCGAACTGGCTTGGTCAATGAACAAACCCAGTTCACCACACCGGGCCGAGTACAGGCTTCCACGGATAGCGGATCACTATCCAGTTGGCACGATGCGAGCCAATCAAGAACCAACAACGGCGTAAATGGGTCTAACAGAGTGTGGCTTGTGACCGTTAGTAGATTCGATCCTTATAAATTGATCAGTTTCACAACAACAGAAATGAACTATGGTTAACATAATCAGGGACATGCAGCAGTAAGGTATTTTATGAAGGAAGACAAGATGAAGACGGAAATTTCAAGTACTGCAAAGCGACTGGCAAGCATGCCGATTCAGCAGAGGCTTCGTTTTTACCGGATGAAGATCACTCAACACACCCCCCCAAAAACCGCGCATGATCGGTTCATGCTGAAGATCTACCACAGCCTACTCGATCAACCCGACGAACTGAATGCCCTGGAAGAGATCGATCAAAAAAAATCATAACACTTGGCGGTTCACCCTTTCCAAGAATTCCACACGACAGTTCATCACGCTGCTCGAGAGCCAACGGGACGACCATAAGACTGATCCAAGCATATCATGCCAATCTTCAACTGACTGAAGTTTTGGCGCTTTACGCTAAAGACAAACAGCTCACCCTGTCGCACCGGGCCTTGCAGATGAATGAGTCGGACCATTGATTCGAACATCAGTTATTTCGAATGTCCTAAATACCTTAGTAACAAACTTAGTTATTGCCTTTTCATGTGTGATTTGACATATTCCTGAAACCACAAGACTGACGCCAAGGCAGCATCCGGCAGTTGGCAAGGCTAATGGAGGAAGGACATGGTTCTCACGGGTGCTGACAACGACCCAGTTCATAAGGTTTTGGTGATTGAACCAAACCGCCAATTATCCTGGAAAACGACCAAGCGGGTCTTTCTGGCTCTTGCGCTCTGTCTGGGCGGAGTAGCCTGGTACTTTACGAGCCTCGGGGCTTGGTTGGTGATACCCTTCACCGGCCTCGAGCTGCTGCTCATCGGTTTGGGACTCTATCTGCACTGTTGTCATAGTCATCAACAGCAGGTCATCCAAATCGATGCCGAGTCCGTCTCGATCTGCGACGGCAGGCTGGGGGCGCAACAGGCCAGCTTCCCCAGAGCCTGGGCGAAAATCATCCAGACCCGCGATCCCAAAGGCTGGTATCCCAGCAGACTATTCATCGGTTCACACGGTCAATTCGTCGAAATCGGCAAATTCCTGATCGAGGGTGAGCGTGACACGCTCGCTGACAATCTCCGCTGCGCAATACAGGGTGCATAACCAGTATGATCGATCACCACATCAAGTATCAGCAAAGCTGTCCAACCCCTGCAGACAGCAGTGAGGCAAGCACAGGCTATCTTTCAAAGGGCATCGGTGGCCTCGCGCTGTCGATTTCAGGCTTACTGGCGGCCTCGTCCGTCCACGCCGAATACGGCATCAACTTTCCCGAACCGGCGGCGGGTGTAGCTCGCGAGATCTACAACATCCATATGCTGACCATGCAGATCACCACGGTGCTGTTGATCATCGTCTTCGCCTTCGTCTTCTACTCCATCTATTTTCATCGCAAGAGCCGCGGCTTTGAGGCGGACCAGAATTTCCACAAATCCTGGTTCGGCCAATGGTCGTGGGTGATAGTACCGGTCATGGTGCTCGGTGTGGACCTGACTATCGCCGGTAAGGCGGACGCAGTCCTGAAAAAGGTCTGGGAAGTCCCCAAGGACGAAAAGCTGCTGGACGTCAAAGTTACCGGCCACCAGTGGTGGTGGGAGTATGATTACATTGATTCCGGCGTCAAGGTGGAGAGTCGTTACATCCCGGAAGAGGAATCGGGCGATCTCTACCTGCGCGAGGTGGACAACCGCCTGGTACTGCCGACTCACACCAAGATCCGCTTCCTGCACACCTCCGCCGATGTGCTGCACGCCTTCTGGGTGCCTGAACTGGCGGTGAAGAAAGATGCCATTCCCGGCTACATCACCGAGACCTGGGCCGAGTTGGACCGGGAGGGGGTGTTTCGCGGCCAATGTGCCGAACTCTGCGGTACCTGGCACTCGCGCATGCCGATCGTGGTGGAGGCGGTCTCACCGGAACGCTTCGCCGCCTGGACCGAAGAGCAGAAAGCGCTCAAGCTGGCGGCCCTGGCCGAGGCCAGCGTCGACAAACAATGGAGCATGGATGAGCTGATGGAGAGGGGCAAGACCCTCTACGACAGCAAATGCGCCGCTTGCCACCAGATTACCGGCCTTGGCCTGCCCCCAGCCTTCCCGGCACTCAAGGGTTCCCCCATGATGGCCGGGCCAATCGCCGACCACCTCGACATAGTCATCAACGGTAAACCGGGCACTGCCATGCAGGCCTGGGGCACGCTGAACGATCTGGAAATCGCAGCGCTTGTGACCTACGAACGCAACGCCTGGGACAACAACACAGGTGATGTCGTACAGCCGGCCGATGTCAAACAGGCACGCTAGTCTAGCCATAGGAGAACCGACCCATGAGTACCACCACCCTGAGCCACGATGAGGCGCATCACCATGATGCTCCGAAAGGCTGGCGGCGCTGGCTGTTCAGCACCAACCACAAGGACATTGGCACCCTCTATCTGCTGTTCGCCCTGACTATGTTGTTCCTCGGTGGTGCCAGCGCCATGCTGATTCGCATGGAACTGTTCATGCCTGGCATCCAGCTGGTCGATCCGGATCTGTACAACAACCTGGTGACCAATCACGCACTGATCATGATCTTCGGCGCGGTAATGCCGGCCGCGGCTGGACTGGCCAACTGGATGATCCCGATGATGATCGGCGCTCCGGATATGGCCCTGCCGCGCATGAACAACCTGAGCTTCTGGATCCTGCCGGCCGCCGCCACCATGTTGATCCTCTCCTTTGTGGTGCCCTTCTTCCCCGGCGGTGGTACTCAGATCAATACCGGCTGGACCCTCTATCCACCGCTGTCGGTGCAGGTCGGCATGTCCATGGACTTCCTGATCTTCGCCATCCATCTGCTGGGCATCTCCTCGGTACTGGCCTCGATCAACATCATCGTCACCTTGCTCAACATGCGCGCCCCGGGGATGGCCTTGATGAAGATGCCCATGTTCTGCTGGACCTGGCTGGTCACCGCCTTTCTGTTGATCCTGGTGGTACCGGTGCTGGCCGGTGGTGTGACCATGCTGCTGTTCGACCGTCACTTCGGCACCAGTTTCTTCGATGCGGCCGGCGGTGGTGATCCAGTGCTCTTTCAGCACCTGTTCTGGTTCTTTGGTCACCCCGAGGTGTATATCCTGCTGCTGCCCTCCATCGGGGTGCTCTCCCATGTGATCCCGGCTTTTTCCCGCAAGCCCCTGTTCGGCTACAACTCCATGGTCGGTTCGATGCTGGCGGTAGCCACCATCGGCATGGTGGTCTGGGCCCACCACCAGTACACCATCGGCATGTCCATGGGGGCGGTCACCTACTTCATGATCGGCACCATCATCATCTCCATTCCGGTGGGGCTGATGATCTTTAATTTCATCGCCACCATGTGGCGCGGCTCCATGACCTTCGAGACACCCATGCTGTTCGCTATCGCCATCGTGCTGATGTTCACTTTCGGCGGCCTCAGCGGCGTCATGCTGGCGGTGGTACCGGCCGACATGCAGTATCACGACAGCATGTTCGTCGTGGCCCACTTCCACTATGTGCTGATGCCCGGTGCAGTGTTCGGCCTGTTCGCCGGGGTCTTCTACTGGCTGCCGAAATGGACCGGCCACATGTACGACGAGCGCCTGGGCAAGATCTTCTTCTGGACCAACGTGATCGGTTTCAACATCACCTTTTTCCCGCAGCACTTCCTGGGACTGGCTGGGATGCCACGACGCATCATCGACTACAACGTGATGTTCACCGAGTTCAACGTGATATCCAGTGTCGGCGCGATCATCTTCGGCCTCAGCCACCTGCTGCTGTTATACATCGTGATCAAAACCATCCGTGGCGGTAAGAAGGCGGAGAGCCGTTCCTGGGAAGGCGCCAAGGGACTCGAATGGGAGCTTGACTCACCGCCGGCTTTCCACACCTGGACCGTGGCTCCGCAGGTCAAATAAGGCAGGACTCAGATGATACGGATACCCGAATACCAAACACCCGCGTTGAGAAAAAAGAACCTGCGTCTGGTCTGGCTGCTGATCGGCTTCGCCCTGTTCATCTTCTTCACCTCCTTTCCTTTCTGGACCGGGCTGTTCCGCATCGTCGGTAATCAGGCGGCCGGTTGATATGCAGGCGGGAGATACACAACGCAAGAACAGACGCACCACCCTGCTGCTGGGCGGTATGGTGGTGTTGATGTTCGGCTTCGGCTTCGCCCTGGTGCCCTTGTACAACCTGTTTTGTCAGGTGACCGGCACTCAGTCGATCGCCCTGCGAGCCGAAATGGGCAGGATCCCGATGACATCTACTGAAGTCGATGAAGCCCGTCTGATCACGGTGAAATTCGATACCACGGTCAACCCGAATCTACCATGGGAGTTCGAGGCCGCGAAGGCCAGTATGCAGGTGCATCCCGGCCAGATGTACGAGGTCAACTTCGTCGCCAACAATCGCAGCAGCGCAACCGTCACGGGACAGGCGATCCCCAGTGTGGCGCCCTGGCAGGCGACACCCTATTTCAGTAAATTGGAGTGTTTCTGTTTCAACCGGCAGACCCTTGAGGGTCATGAACAGACGGATATGCCGTTGCGCTTTATGGTATCCCCGGACCTGCCTGCAGAGATCCATTCCCTGACCCTCTCTTACAGTTTCATGCGTCTGAAGGCCGGTCAGGAACCCGAGAGCCCAACTGCAATACCACCAGCGATCGTTACAGCTCAATAAATCAAAACTGGAACACACCAAAAGAGGAAAGTCTTATGTCGGCAGAGGCGCACAGCGGCGACTACTACATACCCAATCCCAGTCCATGGCCGATCATCGGTATGGTCTCACTGCTGGTCACCTTGATGGGCGCCGCTCTGGCGATGAACGGTGTTGGCTTCGGCACTTATCTGGTCATCGGCGGATTGTTGCTGTTCGCTTATCTGCTCTATGGTTGGTTCCGGGACGTAATCGGAGAGAACCTCAGTGACTGCTACAACAAACAGGTGGACACCTCCTTCCGCATGGGTATGTTCTGGTTCATCGCCTCCGAGGTGTTCTTCTTTCTGAGCTTTTTCGGCGCACTCTATTATATCCGGGTGATCGCCCTGCCCTGGCTGGGTGGTGAAGGTTATCTCGGCCCTACCAACGAATTTCTCTATGGAGGCGCCTTTGTACCCGACTGGCCGTCTGCCGGTCCGGCCGAATTGGGCGGTGGCTTTACCCCCATGGGCCCCTGGGGTATCCCCGCAATCAACACACTGCTCTTGCTCAGCAGTGGAGCGACAATCACCTGGGCGCATTGGGGATTGAAGGTGGACAATCAGAAACAACTGGTATGGGGCCTTGTCGCTACGATCATACTCGGTCTGTTATTCGTGGGCTTTCAGGCCTATGAGTACATACACGCCTACAGTGCACTCAACCTGACTCTCGGGACTGGCGCCTACGGCTCAACGTTTTACATGCTCACCGGCTTCCATGGTTTCCATGTCACCATGGGGGCAATCATGTTGATGGCAATCCTCGGACGAGCCATGAAAAGCCACTTCAGCGCACACAACCATTTCGCCTTCGAAGCGGTGGCCTGGTATTGGCACTTTGTGGATGTGGTCTGGCTGGGGCTCTTCGTGTTTGTTTACTGGCTATGACCAGGTCGGGCCACCTCAAGCGACGGTATTGGGCTCGATCCAGCCCATGAGATAGGCGGCCATGAGAATGGAGAAGAGTACGAAGGACAGCACGATTCTGACGGTCAAGGCACGCACCACCCGGGTCTTGTCTCGGCTGCCGTCATCTTTGGCCAGGTAGTACATACCTTCGAAGAGCGAGAAGACGATGATCACGAGGACCAGAACGACGGGTATTTTGAGCATGAGATCCATGACGATTCCTCCGAGCGTATCTGATGATTTGGTTATTTTAACGAATGTGCAGTAAAGACTTTACACAATATAAATATAGTTCAGCATGATCAGCAGTTCCCTCAACTTTCGCGCCCAGACAGCCCCTACAATAATCATGGTATTGCTCACGCCGGTATTCTGCGGCTTGGGACTCTGGCAGCTCGATCGGGCCGAGCAAAAACGCAACCTGGCCCATACCTTGGAGATGCGCCGTAAGATGCCGGCCTTAACACTCGACAGTAATCTTACGGATTTCGCAAAACTGGAACATCGCAAGATCATCGCCCGTGGACGTCTCCTGCAGGACAAAACGGTCCTGATAGAGAACCGCAAGCACCAGGGCAGGCGCGGATTCCATGTCATCACCCCCCTGCGGCTCGGCGAGACCGACCAGATCCTGCTGGTCAACCGGGGTTGGATTCCGCTGTCCGGAGGGGCAGGCCAGGCCGATGTTCCCACTCAGGATGGAAGCCTCTTGATAGAAGGAGTCGTGAACCACCCCCAACCACCTGCCCTCGACCTGAACCTGACGATTGATCCGGTGGAAGTCCTACCAAGTTGGCCGTTTCTCACCCTGGAGAACTACACTGCCTGGTCTGGCCTGGAGATCCTGCCCCTGCTGATCCTGCAGGCACCGGATCCCACTAGTGGATTCGTCCGTCAATGGCCCAGGCCGGCCGCCAATGAGACGATGCACATCGGTTACGCCATCCAGTGGTTTGCGTTTGCCCTGATCACCTTACTGATCTGGCTGCGTCTCTCTTTACACAAAACGACCGGTGAGGCGTCATGACGACACTGACCCAAGCCCAGACCCGGCAAAGAAACATCTGGCAACTCTGGATGCTGATCCTGTTGTTCGCCCTGCCACCCATTGTCGCCTGGTTGTTCTACCTGAATCCCCAATGGCTGCCCCAAGGCAGAACCAATCATGGCCAGTTGATCGACCCACCCAGGGCAATGCAACCTGTCACACTGCAGACCCCAGATGGAGAGACCTTCGATTGGCAACTTTTAAAAGATCAATGGACCCTGACGATAGTCGCTGAAGGCCGTTGTGATGCGCAGTGCCTGCAACAGTTGATCAAGGTCCGTCAGATCCGCCGCGCCCTGGGGGCCAATCGGCAGAGGGTCGAGCGTCTGCTCATCATGCTGCCGGACGCTGCGGGAAATCTGACACTGCCATCGTTGGAGGGTCTGGAGGGCACGCGGCTCGTCTCGTCAGCGCGTTCAGAGCGATCTTCGATGGAGGCGCAAGTCACGATTAACGGAACACCGTTCGTCGGTTCACTCTTTCTCATCGATCCGCGGGTCGACCTCATGATGGCGCACGACATGACACAGATCACTTCGAAACAGATCCTGCAGGATCTGCAAAAACTACTTAAAGCCTCGCAGAGCTGGGTTAAGGGAGGACAGTATGGCCACCAGTGAAATCGTCAGTCAGGAGGAGACTAGCACCTACTCCTGGCAACACTACTACGCAATGACCAAACCCAAGGTGGTGCTACTGATCGCCTTCACTGCCCTGGTGGGCATGCTGCTCTCCACACCGGGCATAGTGCCTTGGCAGCCGTTGGTATTCGGCCTACTGGGCATCTCCCTGGCCGCGGCCTGTGGAGCGGTGATCAACCACATCATCGATCAGCGCATCGACGCCCTGATGGACCGCACAAACTGGCGCCCCATACCCAGCGGACAGATGGACACCCCCCATGCTGTGGTCTTCGCCCTGCTGCTGGGTGGGTTCTCCATGCTCGTCCTGACCACCCTGGTGAACCCATTGACCGCCGCCCTGACCTTCTGTGCCCTGATCGGTTATGCGCTGATCTACACCCTGTTTCTCAAGCGCAACACACCCCAAAACATCGTCTGGGGCGGACTGGCCGGCGCTGCACCACCACTACTGGGCTGGTGCGCGGTGACCGGTGAGGTGGCCACCGAAGCCTTCCTCCTGCTGTTGATCATCTTCATCTGGACCCCCCCGCACTTCTGGCCCCTGGCGATCCATCGCCGCGACGACTATGCCAAGGCGCAGATCCCCATGCTGCCGGTGACTCACGGCATTGATTTCACCAAGCAGCAAGTCGTGATCTACTCGGTGATGCTGCTGGCGGTTTCCCTGCTGCCTTTCGTGATCCAGATGAGCGGCATCCTCTATCTGACCGGCGCACTGCTGCTGGGGATTGGATTTATCTATCATGCATTGAAACTGCTGCGCAGTGAGGGTCAGGCGCATGCCATGCAGACCTTCGGTTATTCAATCATCTACCTGAGCCTGCTCTTCAGCCTGCTGCTAATCGATCATTACCTGGCACTTCTCCTGCAGGCCTGATCTCGAATGCTCTAGGAGTCGGTGCAGGATGTTAGCGGTAGAATGGTCATCACCCGCCGGGCGGCAGCAAAATCAGCTCGTCGGGGCGGGCGTTGCGCAATTGCCCGGTTCAGGGCGTGGCCACCTCTTCCCGGCCATGCCAAAAGGCCCGCAGCATGATCCAGACGAAGAGGATTCCGCCGATTACTGCCAGCAGCCCGCCCAGGCCCATCACCCCCATGGAGAGCTTGACCGATATACTGTCCAACCCCTGGGCGGCCCCGGCGGTCTTGCGCTGGATGCCGAGGGCCCCGGAGACAGCCAGACCGAGGATATGCAGCAACTGACCGAAGCCATAGATCCAGGGTTGCCAGTCGGCCAGTCGACCCTGCACCGGCGCATAACCCAGTCGCGGCAGCAACTGATAGGCCAAGCCCATCAAGGCGAGAGTCACACCGACGATGGAACCATGGTAGTGAGCGGGGATCATGGTATTGATGCCGGAGATCAACAGGGCAATGAACCCGCCGGCGAAGAACAACAGCATCGACATCCACAAAGCGCGGCGCAGAGGCCGGCCGAATGCATCGGCCTTGCCCGCCTTCAGCAAACCCAGCAGTACGAAACAGCCGATGGGTATGGCCGCGATCCCGCCACCGAACTGCATCAAGCGAGTAAACGCCGTGCGAGACTCGATGGTGAGGGTGCCATAGAGCAGGTAGATCACCGGGCTCAGCAGCACCGGCGCAACACCCAACAGGAGCAGCCAAACGATCCACCGGTTGTCTGCCGGCACCACGACCCCACTGTGCACAGCCAGCAACAACCAGGCGAGCAGCAACAACTGGGTATAGGCAAATTGCACCGTATGGCCGGCTCCCCAGAACAGATACTCATAATAGCCCTGCCCCACCACCTCAGCGGGGATTTGCAACCAGGCAGCGAGCAATGCGATGAAAGAAACCAATACGGCAAACGCGGTGGTCAATGCCGCGAGACCGGAAAGGGGCACACTCCCGCTGAAGCCGAACGCACTTCTGGTAGAGATGAAGGCAGTAAGCGCTTGGATGGCAACCCCCAGCCCAAAAACGCCAAGGGCGATAAAAAAGGCCGGGCGTTGCAGTACCGGCACATAGTTATTCATCAGTGGGGCACCTTCGCCGATGAAGGCGGACAACCCGAGACCCAGGGTTCCGATCAGGGCCAGGGCAAAGGCGATCCGCTGTACCCGCAGCGATCTGTTGTCAGTTTGAATCACCAGACTCCATACTACGCCAGCCATGGCCAGAAACCAGATCAGTACCGACTGATCCACATGCACCACCAGGGCGATGCGGAAAAAATCGACCCAGGGGAAAAAGGCCTCGCTGCCCGGCGCTCTGGAGAGCACCAGCAGAACGGCGAACACCCCGGCCAAGCCCAAGGCGAGCACCCCCAGCTGCAGCCAGGCCGTCGTCAGCCGAATCTGCGCGGGGCCCATCGGTTTGAATGCGCTCAGGTCACTTGTATCGAATGGTTTCACAAAAAATCTTCCTGCCCGGAAATGAGTGGATCGCCGCAGAGCCTCCCATGCAAGACGTGAAGATGCAACCGTTCAAAGGGCAATACCGGCTGGCGATCTTTACCTGTCTGCTCGCATTCAGTGTGATCCTGATGGGCGCCTATGTCCGCCTCTCGGATGCCGGACTCGGCTGTCCGGACTGGCCGGGCTGTTACGGACGACTGATCGCACCATCCGAACAGAGCGCCATCGGTGAGAGTTATGCGGATCGGCCGCTAGATACGGGCAAGGCATGGAAAGAGATGATTCACCGTTATCTGGCGGGCAGTCTGGGACTCGCCATTCTGCTGTTGGCCATCCTCGCCTGGCGCAACCGCAAGCAGGCTGATCAACCCCTGTGGCTACCCTCCGTACTTCTGGTCCTGGTGATCTTCCAAGCCGTACTGGGTATGTGGACGGTCACCCTGCTGGTGAAACCGGCCATCGTCACCGCCCATCTGCTGGGTGGCCTCGCGACACTGGCATTATTGGGTACGTTGATCCTGCAACTCAGGCCCGACCTTCATGGAATAAGACTTACCGGTCACAACCGGAGATTGGTGATAGCCGCCTTGCTGACCCTGATCCTGCAGATATTTTTGGGCGGCTGGACCAGCACCAACTATGCAGCCTTGGGTTGCAGCGAGTTCCCTACCTGTTACGGCGGAGAATGGTGGCCCGTCATGGATTTCCATGAGGCCTTTGTCATCTGGCGAGGTCTGGGTGTGAACTATGAATTCGGTATACTGGAACCTGAGGCAAGGACCGCCATCCACATGGCCCACCGGCTAGGCGCCCTACTCACCCTGCTGGTCGTCGGATTGTTATCCTTGCGGCTGATCAGGCAAGGGGATTCGAAGATTACCCGCAATCTTGGTCTGCTCATTTTCGGTTTGCTCGGTCTGCAGATCACCCTGGGCATCACCAACGTACTCGGTCATCTGCCGTTGCCGGTCGCCGTCGCCCACAATGGAGGGGCAGCCTTACTCCTCCTGACCCTGGTGGCGACACTGTGGGCCACATCACCTAACAGGAAAACTTCATGAGCCAAGTAATCCCCAATGGAAAAACACTGCTATTTATCAGCACCGGGATAGTCGCCTTGATGCTTGGCGTGACTGTCTGGCTGAGCCAAACACCTTCACCCCGCATCTCAGACCTGCCCGCAACGAAAACCCAAAAGGCCACTGTACTGCCGGAACTGAAGGCGTTGCCGCCATTTTCCCTGAGCGACCAAACCGGCCGGCGTTTCAACAATCAAAGCCTTTTGGGACAATGGACCTTTATCAGCTTCGGCTATACCTATTGTCCGGATATCTGTCCAACCACCCTGGCGATGCTGACCCAATTGGATCAACAACTGGCCGCGCAAGTGATTTCTGCACCGTACCAGGTTGCCTTCGTCTCCATCGATCCGGAACGGGATACGCCACAACGCCTGGCGGAATACATGGATTATTTCAACCCGGCATTCATCGGCGCCACCGGCAGTGAACTGGAACTGCAAAGGCTCACCCGTCCCTTGGGCATTCTCTATGCGAAAGTGATGACCGAAAAGTGTGCACTGGATTATGTGATGGACCATTCAGCATCGATCGTCCTCGTGGATCCACAGGGCCGCTACCATGCCCTGTTCAGTCCGCCGCATGATGCAGGGCTGATGCTGGATGATTTCTTAACGATCAGTGGAAACACCACGCTGTAATCGATCGGGATTGCATTTTTTTTCAGAAGCGCGAAGGACCCTTCATGCCAAGTGCGGGTTTACGAGCAGTCCGGCAAATTCTCTGATAGCCGGATCATAAAAACATTATAACTCTCTAATTTAAAAACATTTCTTTGTTTAAATAAAACTGATAATCAAACTCAAAAATATTTGTTTTTGTAACTACCAACCCTTATCATCACCCTAAACCGACCAGAACACTGCAGTATTCTGTGTTCGAAGCATCACTTCGAGGCATTCAATGACACAAGCATCACTTGCAGTTCAGGAGAACCCTGCCATGCCGTCTCACATTCAAGAGATCACCCTGGATCACCCCTGGCAGTGGATCGCTTCCGGGTGGAATGACTTCAAGCGCGCACCGAAAGTCAGTGTCGCCTATGGCATGATCTTTTTCATTACCAGCATTCTTTTGACCCTGCTGGTTTTCTCCAGCGACTTTTTCTTTCTCGTCCCGCCATTGACCGCTGGTTTCTTCCTGGTGGCACCGATCATGGCGGTCTTCTTGTACGACATGAGTCGCAGGCTGGAAAAAGGTCAGTCCACGAGTTTCAAGGAAACCTGTAAAAACTGTCAGCAGAATACCTACAATCTAATCGTCATGGGGATGGTGCTGTTGGTCGTCATGATCTTCTGGATGATGATCGCAAATCTGGTCTTCGCAATCTTCTTTTCAGAGATGGTGACTTTCGATAACTTACTTCCGACCCTGTTTCTATCCGGGGACAGTCCGGCCTTTCTGGCGGCGGGTATCATTTCCGGTGGGATCATTGCATTCGGGGTATTCGCAATAACCGTGATCTCCATACCCATGCTGATTGATCGTAACACCAACGTACCGAATGCCATCACCACCAGTTACAAAGCGGTGTTGAAGAATCCCCGCCCCTTGATGCTCTGGGCGGCGTTGATCGTCATGTTCGTGATGATGGGCATCCTGACTTTCTACATTGGCTTCATCATTTCCATGCCGATCATCGGATATGCGACCTGGCATGCGTACAGTGACCTGGTTGTCCACGAAGAGGAGGCCTGAGCTAACTAATTCTCGCCAGAAGGTCTCAAGGCTGAGGCACCGCGCGATTTCAGGATCAATCTCGAGGCCTCATCCCGGGTATAAAAACATCCATTAAGCAGAAAGCCGGAAACGATCTGCGAGCACACCCGCAACGCCAGACCGTTGGGTTGCCTTTCCTCTATCCAGGCTTCAGGCAGTCCCTCCAACAGATGAACCGGGGCGGGTCTTCCATCGGCAAAGCGTGAGATGACACAACAGCCGGTGCGTCGATCCTGAAAAGCGGGCAGAAACCCCTGTTCCCGATTATTGCTGCTGATTCCTGGTGTATCCGCATAGCAGGCGTTTTCTTCCGCCAGACAGAGCGAGCTCAACATCCCTCTGCGTTTCACGTCGACTTCATATCGAAAGTCGTCTTCACTATACTCGCAGGTTTGTTTTTCATCTTCGATCATGACCAACTCCTGAGGCAATTGCTGCGGATTCGACAGGTAATAGTTCAATTGTGGTTGGCGAGATCAAACGCGATATGCGTACTCTTACCTAGTTGCTGGTAGGGGTGTTAGGCATTATTACGGCAAAATACCGGTAATCTGAGCATGCTTGATTTCGATTTTCAGCGGCGCTTCGGGGGTATCGCCAGGCTCTATGGTGACCCCGCCCTCGAGAAGTTTGCCAAGGCGCATATCGGTATCGTCGGCATCGGTGGCGTCGGCTCCTGGGCGGTCGAAGCCCTGACGCGCAGCGGCATTGGCGCCCTGACCCTGTATGATCTGGATCATATCGCCGAATCGAATGTGAATCGGCAATTGCCTGCACTGGATGGTGAATTCGGACGCGCCAAAGTGAAGGCAATGGCGGCCCGCATGCGACTGATCAATCCTACATGCCGGATCGATGCCGTCGAGGCATTCATCGAGGCGGACACGCTCTCATGGATCACCGAGAGGGGTTTTGATTTCGTCATCGATTGCATCGACAGTTTTCGGATCAAGGCGGCCATGATCGCCCATTGCCGACGCCACAAGATCGCCATCATCACGGTGGGAGGAGCGGGTGGTCAGCAAGACCCCACGCGCGTCCGCCTGGCGGATTTGAGCAGAACCGAACAGGACCCCCTGCTCTCGAAGACCCGCAAGCTATTGAGAGGCGACTACGGCTTTACCCGCAATCCGAAGCGCCGTTTCGACATACCCGCGGTCTACTCCACCGAACAGCAGGTCTATCCCACCCTCAGTGGTGCTGTCTGCCTGGACAAACCCACTGCGGTGGAGGGCTCATTGAATTGCGGGGGTTACGGTTCGGCCATGACCGTGACTGCGACCTTCGGGATGGTGGCAGTGGCGCATGTGCTGGGCAGGCTGGCGCGCCGAGAGCCGGAAAAAACCACTGATGGTTAATCCAGCTTCCGGGCAAAGGCTACGGTATAGCTGCGTCCCTGCTTGAGTTTCCGGTAGTTGCCGAAGACCTCGTTGAGGTTGCGCTTCATGTATTGACGCAACCCATTGATGGTGACGAGATAGAGCCGACCCTTGGCCTTCAACCGATCATGGGCATCATGCAGGATGAGGCTCAGCATCTCTTTTCCCACCTTGGCGGGAATATTGGAGGCGATGAGGTCGAAACGCAGTTGTCGATCGATATGCTGGAAGGCATTGCTCAACTGGGCCCGAGCGTTGGTGAGGTCATTGCGCTTGGCATTGGCGTTGCTGTAGTCCACTGCCATGAAGTCCTTGTCCACCATCAGGGTCCGGCCCAGCGGCGCCCGTTTCGCCAGGTACAAGCCAATCGGCCCGTAACCACAACCCAGATCCAGGCAGTTGTCATCCGGTTCGACCTGCAGCTGTTCGATCAACAGGCGCGTGCCTTCATCGATCTCCCGGGGTGAAAAAATGCCCCAGGTCGAATGGAACAGGAAGTCCTCACCGCCCAGTGAGGCTTCGAAGACGATATCCTGCCGCAGTCTGTCGAGTTGTTGCCGATCATGCATGCTGCGGAAGTCTTACCTGCCGACCGTCATAAGTCAATCGAGCAAGCATTCGATGGTCTCGAGCATGCTTGCACCCCCCTTGTAATCCACCGGAACCGGCCAATAGCTCTGTCCCTGGGTCAGCACCAGAGACGGGAAACTGTGCACACCCATCGATCGGGCCTGTCCGACCTCTGCCGCCAACTCGGCCTGGGTGTCCGGGGCATTGAGCAGAGATGAGAATCGATCAGCATCCAAGCCCAGTGCCATTGCGATCTGGAGCAGTGTCGCATCATCCGATGGATTTTTCGCCGCGAGGTAATAGGCCTCCTGAATGCCCAAAATCATTGCTGACTCCTGGCTCGGATCGAGTCTCCGGGCCGCGATGACCGCCCGACAGGCAGGATAGGTCGAACGGCGAGGCTGATTGACTCGCCAGAAATCGCAGTTAAAACGAGTCTCGGGTAAGCGCTTCTGAATACGCTGCCAGGTGGCCTGTATCTGCTGTTGCATCGCCACTGGCATCGGCTGATCGCTGTCTTCCGCCAGTCCACCCAGCAGCTGCCTGAACGTGACAGTCTGTGGGAGTTGCTCTCGCAACTTCAGCAATGTTGGCCTGAATGCCCAGCACCAGCTGCACATTGGATCATGCACATAGTAGAGAATCGGCAAGGTCAGGAATCACGGGGTTTTTTGGGTACAAGAATCTGCCAATCATGCCATCCATCAGCTCTTCTGACTATCCATCCGGCCACCTGAGATGACGCGGAAAACGGCCATTCGACTCCGGGATCAGTCCCTCCTCGGCCAATAAACGATACTGCCTCTCGTTGCCCGGATAATCCGCGATCCGTCTTTGGCTGGTGATCAACCGGTACCAGGGTAGTTCGCTCCCCTCCGGCAGCGTCCGCAGCCAGGCCAGCACCTGCCGGACATGCACGCCACAGAGCTTGGCGAGATCTCCGTAACTGCAGTACCGCCCGGGCGGTATCGCCGCCAGGGTTGTATAAAACAGGGTACGCATCTCGTCACTGGGCATAGCCTGATTGATTTTGTCGATATTTGATTGGGTCATGACGATCACCAGTCGTCGTCCTCGCGGCTTTCCTGGATCTCAAGCCGTTTGGTTTCGGCAACGTCGAGGACCTGTGTCTGCACATTGGCCAGCAGGTCGTCCAAGTCCGCATAACGGTATGGCTTGATCACCCAGGGGTACTTCTTGAGGTCCTTCGACATACTATAGGGCTTGTGGCCTGCCTGCACGACAAGCCGTATCGGTACGGCCACATCGGGTGCTATCGCCTGCAGCTCCTGGGGGATACTGGCCGGCTCTGTGAGATCGGCAATGACAAACCTTGCCATACGTGCGAGCAAGGTGATGGTTTCGGTGATATCTCGATCAGTCGCCTGTTCGAAGTCGAACAGCACCGGCACCAGGTTATGCTGCCTGAGCCTATCACGCAAGGCATCCAGCACGGCTTTACGCTCCGGGGTGAAGCGGCCCAACAACAGCACGACCTTCCGTGTAACGGTGTCGAGGACATTGCGTATCTCCGGATTGTTCACCAGCAGGTAGATAAATTGTGCCACCCGAATGTCGTCGGCAGTAATCTCTGGCGAACCATTCGGTGTCACCACGAGATCCCGTGAGGATTCCGGTGTGCCCTTGAGATCCCAAGCCGCCACCCCATAGACCCGTGCGCCATCGAGCCGGCATCCTTGTACATCGGCCCCCACGAGGTTGGCGCCCTCGAGGTCTGCACCGATCAAGCATGTCTGGCGCAGCACGGCTCCCGCGAGGTTCGCCCCGCTCAAGTCTGCATTGCTCAGGTCGGCCTGGGTCAGATCGGCTCTGCGTAAATCGGCTTCCAGCAGGCGACCTTGGGGGAGTTGTACTTCACGCAGACTGGCCGCCTCGAGTTTTGCGCCTTTCAGGGCAGTCCAAGCGAGTCGGTTGAGGTCGAATGTCACATGATCGAGCCTGGCACCCCGTAGATCGACATAGCCGACACAGACATCCGTGAAGGTTGCTCCGCTTAAATCGATCGCCGGCGTCGTAAGGGATTTGATGTAGTCCCCCTTCGTCCACACCCCCTGTTTGGCCAGGCGCTGTGGCGCATCATCGAGACGCTTTCCTGTTTCATATCCAGCCTGCTTTGCAAGCTTAAAGGTCTCCCAAGCTCTGAGGGCTCGTTCACGCGCCTCACTGCGCATAGGCGACTCGATGAGTTTCTGAAACTGCTCCACGTCTGTTGTGTTCATGACAATGAAGTCCTCAAAGGGACAAGGTTGGCTGGTATGATTGATGAGACACTCAATCGGTAGTTCTGACTGACCAGGTGCCTCTGTTGCCGGATCCTCTTTGCTTAACTTTAGACGACCAGATCCAATGTTGATGACTTACATCCACAAAAACCTGGTATTCAGTGAGTCTAGTGAGGAGATGCATGGCTTCCTGAAGATCTATAAAGGCAGACCCTGTAAACTGCTGAATGGCCAAATTATCAAGGGTCCGACTTAATGCGCCCACTTGGATTCTGATCCGTTTCCAAACAACAGATTCTAAGTTAGACTTTACTCCGTTCCCTCAGTCACTATCCCATACACGACTTCAATTGGATAATGCCTGAGGGGATGTATATATCATCAAACCAAGCGATCACTGGATGCTGTTTGCTATTCAGTGGGGACCAGTTGGTTTGATTTCCACGTTATAAACCAATACCAACTGCTTAGAAACAAATATCTAAAGGGAGGAGCAGCATGCATTTTTGGATAAATCGTATTTGGCTTCGAAGATTCACCGGGCTGATGGGATTGCTGATCTCAGCCAACATCTATGCAACCGAACTCGAAGGCGTGATGTTGGAAGTCAACAAGCGCGACTACAAGAGTGTCGTCAATAATATCGAACTCATGGGCGGTAAGGTCACCCATCTTTTCACTCATGTCGACGCCATAGCGGCCCTCATCCCGAAAGGATCCAGAGACCTGCTCGCCGCTAAACCGGCCGTGAAAGCCGCCTACAAAGACAGCATCATCGCCGCACCATCACCGATAGAAGCGGTGCCGGTGGAGGCCGCCGGAATCTCCAGTGAAATCGACGGGGTTAAAACCCTGCTGGAAAACTATCCCGCTGACTATTTGGTCAACAACACCATTGCGAATGTCACCCCATTGTCCGATCAGGGTTACTTCGGATCCGGTGTAACGGTCGCAATCATCGATACCGGCACCGCGCCGGTACCCGCTATCCAGGCTTCCGTGTTGGGCGGTGAAAACTTTGTCCCAGGGGAAGACGAGCCCTCCGCCACCAGCCAACTCAACCACCCCCATGGCACCCAGGTAGGCAGCACCCTGGCCGCGGATATCGCCTTCCTCTTTCGACACAACAGCCCTCTCGCTCAATCCTTGAGCATACACTCGCCGGAGAGCGTATTACCCTGCGACGGGGACATCTGTCCAAAAGGCCTGGTCATCATACCCATGGTCGGAACGGCACCGGGCGCCAGTCTCTACGCCCTCAAGACTTTCCCCGCCGCCGGAGGCGGTAGTCCGACATCACGCACTGCCATGGCCATGGAACGGGCAATCACCCTGAAACAAAACTTTGATGCCGGCATACCCTCGGTACCGGTCAGCGGGTCCGGTACCGCCGAAGACCCCTATGTTTATGATTCGCTGAACATCCAGATCGTCAATATGAGTCTCGGCGGTCCCACCCTCTACGCGGCGAACGGTGTCACCGACCAGCTCACCCAGGTGATGCTCGACACCGGCATCACCCCGGTGATATCTGCGGGGAACGAGGGCCACGCCGCCATGACCGGTGGATCACCCGGTACCGGTCGCGGCGCACTGACTTCCGGGGCTGCCAGCCTGGCCGCCAATGAGCGGGTACTGCGGGATTTGCAGTATGGATTGGGCTTTGGCGAACTCTACCGGCCCACGGAGCATATCCAGATGGCCACCTTCAGCTCCCGCGGCCCGACCGCGGACGGGCGCATCAGCACCAACAATGCAGTCAACGGCTTCGCGGTTTTCGTGCAGAATGCGGATGGTAGCCTCGGCCTGGCTAGCGGCACCTCGTTTTCCGCCCCGGCAACCGCGGGGGTTGCCGCGGTCTTGCGCGAAGCCGCACCGGACGCCTCCGCCACCCAGATCAGGAACGCCATGCAACAGAGCGCCAACCCGGAACTATTCGGCGACAACTCGGCCCCCATCGACCGGGGACTGGGCTATGTCGATGCCGCAGCTGCCCTGGCCCTGCTCGATACCGGGAATGTGGATGAGGTGTTGGAGCAGGGTGCCGAAGAAGAGACAGTACTTGCCAACATCGAGCTGCTCGGTTTCAAGGACATCAAATTCGACAATGACAGCTACTCGACCTCCATCAAGGATCTGGTGCCGGGCCAGGTTGCCCACTTCTTCGTTGATGCGGACAAGCACACCGAAAAACTCACTATAAATTTCAACAATATCATGGCTGAACTACCGCCCGAAGAACAGAATGCCCTGTTTGGCGACGATCTGTTCGTGGTGATCCAGGATGCCATCACCTCCGATGAGGCGATCCTGGGGGGTGGCTTTATCGCCACTGATACCACCATCGAGATCGACAATCCGATGACCGGACTGATCCGCATTGCGGTCATGGGTGACTGGACCAATGCCGGCATGATCTCAACGGATATGACTGTCACCCGCAGCCTCAACGAACTGCCGGATCCTTACGCCAAGGGTAAGCTGCTCGAGGGAGAGGTGGATCTGGTCAGCTTTGACGTTCCGCCGCGAGTTGCCGAGCTGGTGATCGAGTTGGCCTGGATACGAAACTGGAGTCGTTACCCCACCAACGATCTGGATATGCTGATCTACGATCCTAAAGGTAGCGTTTCGTTCGAGGGCGCCACCCTGGCCAGTCCCGAGCGTGTAGTGATCGCCAAACCGATGCCGGGGACCTGGGAGCTGGAAGTTCAGGGGTACACCGTGCATCAGGTATCGGGAGATGCCCGCAGCAAATGGGAGCTGCATATCCTGGCTGATGGGGAAAACCTCCCAGAACAAGATGATTGACGAGTAAGCCCAGACTTTTCAGGGATGAAAAGCACGCCTCTATCA
>JASJBU010000010.1 GCA_030066355.1 Gammaproteobacteria bacterium
CCAAAAACCTGTGACGCAGACGACCGGGGACGGCGAACCAATTGAATAGGCGTCCGGTGTCGGTCTGGATTGAATTACAACACTTCATGACGAATCCGATCTAAAGCGATTGATGATGAATCAGGCCTCGTTGGGTCGTCTCGGATTTATTCTAGCCCAACAACGCCGGTATCTGATTTTTGCTTCTCGAACCCTGGTTGACGGTTTTGCTTGGTTTTGGCTGAGGGGTTCGACTTCCGGGCCTTGCCGGCTTCGCCTCGGAACGTTGCTTGGGAGCTGATGTGCTTCGATTCCCACCACGGTTACCGGTAGTGGCCTGGCTGGAACGGGAATGCGCTCGCTTCTTGCTGGACGCATTTCTCGGGCGTTTGTGCTGGCCCGAACCTGAAGATTCAGCCTGCTGCCGGCGCGTGTCACGACCTTTCCGGATTGGTTCAGCTTGGATGTTTGGGTCCACCTCGTAGCCGGGTACCACTTCTTGCGGGATCTTGCGTTGCAGGACGCGCTCGATATCCTGCAGCAGCTTCAATTCATCCACGCAGACCAGGGAAATAGCTTCGCCTTCGTTGCCGGCACGACCGGTGCGACCGATGCGGTGCACATAGTCTTCCGGGACATTGGGCAGCTCGAAGTTGACCACATGGGGCAATTGGTCAATATCGAGACCGCGGGCAGCGATATCGGTAGCCACCAGGACCCGCACATCGCCCCGTTTGAAGTCGGCCAGTGCCCGGGTACGCGCGCCCTGACTTTTATTGCCGTGAATTGCGCTCGCGCTCAGGCCATCCTTTTCCAGTTGCTTCGCCAGCCGGTTGGCACCGTGTTTGGTGCGGGTGAACACCAGTACCTGCCGCCAGTTCTCGGCGCCGATCTTATGTGCGAGCAGTTCCCGCTTGCGGGCCTTGTCCACCGGATAGATCAACTGGGCGACGGTCTCAGCGGCGGTGTTGCGGCGCGCCACCTCGATCAGTTCAGGCTCATTGAGCAGGTCATTGGCCAGTTGCTTGATGTCCTTGGAATAGGTGGCGGAGAAGAGCAGATTCTGACGCTTGGGTGGCAGCAACTTGAGTACCCGGCGTATGTCATGGATGAAACCCATGTCGAGCATCCTGTCGGCTTCATCCAGCACGAGGATCTCTACATGGGACAGGTCCACCGTCTTCTGCTGGGCGTGATCGAGCAGCCGACCGGGGGTGGCCACCAGGATATCCACACCGTGGCCTAATCTTTCGATCTGTGGTTTGATCTTCACCCCACCGAAGACCACGGCTGAACGCAATGGCAGATGTCTCCCGTAGATCTCGACACTCTCACCGACTTGAGCGGCCAGTTCTCGGGTCGGGGTCAATACCAGCGCGCGTATCGGACGGCTCCCTTTTCCCTGGGCGTGTTCCTGTAATAATTCAAGCAACGGCAGGGTGAATCCAGCGGTCTTGCCGGTACCGGTCTGGGCGCCGGCCAGGATATCCTTGCCCTGCAGCACCACGGGGATGGCCTGGCGTTGAATCGGGGTGGGTTCGCTGTAGCCCTGTTCGGCCACGGCGCGCAGCAGTTCGGCCGACAGGCCGAGGCGTTGAAAAGACATGTTTGGGAATTACTCCTGAATCCAGCCTGACAGGGCAAACAGCCTCGTTTCGGTCCAGGCGGTAATTTATTGGGATATCGAAACAGACAACGGAAGCTGGCTGGGCGATGCTGGCGCTGACCGAAGGAGCGCCGGAACCAAGACTATAGCAAAAAATGCCACTGATGGCTCGTGAGGTTTGAAATCCTCTGGCATAGACTCATAGGGCCAGTCTTTGGTAGTTCTAGGATGAGGTTAAGCCACCCGGTCATCCGCGACGCGGTAGATAGGATCTTCCATCATATTCACCTCCACCAGGTCACCGGCTTTGACCAGCAGATTTTGACACTCCTGATTCAAATGACGGATGTGCAACGCCTTACCCGCCCGCATGTATCTGTCCGCCAGGGCATCGATGGCTTCCAGGCCTGAGTGGTCATAGACACGGGCCTCGGCAAAATCGACGATCACCTCATGCGGGTCATTCTTGGGATCGAACAAATCGGCGAAGGTCTGTACGGAACCGAAAAACAATGGCCCCTTGAGGCGATAGAATTTTTTTCCGTATTGATCGAGCTGCGTAGCCGCCTGCATCTGTTTGGCGTGTTTCCAGGCGAACACCAGGGCAGAAACGATGACCCCCACGATGACCGCGATGGCCAGATCGGCAAATACGGTGATCAGGGCTACCAGGATGCCGACGAAGGTATCCGCTACGGGAATCCGCCCCAACAGCCTGAAACTGGCCCATTCAAAGGTACCCAGTACCACCATAAACATGACACCGACCAGAGCGGCCACCGGGATCATTTCGATCAGACTGGAGCCGACGAGGATAAACGCCAGCAGAAAGAGTGCGGCAGAGATGCCCGAGAGGCGCCCCCGGCCACCGGAATTGATATTGATCATGCTCTGACCGATCATGGCACAGCCACCCATCCCGCCGAACAGGCCGTTGACCGTATTGCCCACCCCTTGGCCGATGCACTCTTTGTTCCCGCGACCGCGGGTTTCGGTCAGTTCATCGATCAAGCTCATGGTCAGCAGGGATTCGATCAATCCCACACCGGCCAGGATAAAGGCATAGGGTAGGATGATCTGCAGAGTTTCCAGGGTCAGGGGTACCATCGGCAGATGAAAGGTGGGCAGGCCGCCGGCGATGGTCGCCATGGGATCTCCAGACAGGTCACGCAAGACGTCTTGTACCGAGCGTGCATCGAGGTCGAGCAGGATGACCAGCAGCGTGACAGTGACGATGGCCGCGAGTGAAGCTGGTATCGCCGCAGTGAGTTTGGGCAGGAAGTGGATGATCGCCATGGTCAAGGCCACCAATCCCAACATGGTCCAAAGTGAGCTGCCGCTGAGCCAGATCATCGAACCGTTCTCGTCGGCCACCTGGAACTGCTTCAGTTGAGCGAGAAAGATCACGATCGCCAGGCCGTTCACGAAACCCAGCATTACCGGATGGGGCACCATGCGGATGAACTTACCCAGGCGTAGAAGCCCGGCAGTGATCTGGAGCAGCCCCGCCAGCAGTACCGCTGCGAAAAGGTATTCCACTCCGTGCTCGGCAACCAGTGCCACCATTACCACGGCCATGGCGCCAGTTGCACCGGATATCATGCCGGGTCGACCGCCGATAACGGCAGTGATAATACCCATCATAAAAGCGGCGTAGAGTCCGACCAGAGGCGCTACACCGGCCACGAAGGCGAAGGCAACTGCCTCGGGCACCAAGGCCAGAGCAACTGTCAGACCTGAGAGCACATCGTTCTTGACACACTGCTTGCCAGGACAGGTCAATTGGAACATCGGCAACCTCGCTTGGCGGTAAAAAGCGAGGTAATATATCAGAAAAAAATAATATTATGAAAATCTATATATACGATTTAAGAAATGAATTCCTGCTTTGTCATCG
Source organism: Gammaproteobacteria bacterium (assembly GCA_030066355.1). GTDB lineage: Bacteria > Pseudomonadota > Gammaproteobacteria > Chromatiales > Chromatiaceae > JASJBU01. The sequence goes on from JASJBU010000010.1 coordinate 3,483, forward strand.
TCCCTGGGGTTTGCTTGGCCCTTCAAAGGTGTCGGTGGATGCGCAATTTTTCATTCACCATTCGTCGATGTTTTTGGCATCGATGACCCTGTCACGCATCAACAAGCGCTCGAGCCTTCTCTGGTTTTCTGGTGTTGCGAGTTCCAGCATGCGACATTCGGTCAGGGGGACCTCTTGTGTGATACGGCTATGGCTGTTGATGATTTCTAGCAGTTAGACGGTCCGGTCACCCGCATCCATTTTTGTTTCGACCTTCCCTTCGATCCAACCCATGGCTTCTGAGAGTCAGGGGCAACCAGTTCGGTAAGTCGTTGTCTCGATCGATGTCAGTTTGTAAATATCATGATCGGACCGGGTGCCGAAACGCCAGACCCAGTCGAGTTGGGATTCGCCAAACAGGTGCAGGGCCACGCACCCACTGCATTCGATCAGTTGATGGCTAAAGTGGTGATGGGCAATGCGCAGAGGCTTGTATTCACACTGCAAGTAGGTGCCAGTAGAACAATCATCAAGCTGAATGAAACATGGCCAGCTAATCCAAGGACTCTTGCTCTCCAATGGCTGCAGTCTGCAACAATGCTTGTTTGGCTTGTTGCGGAACAGATGTGTATTTGTCTCCAAATTCCTCAGTCCGGGTCTTTGTCTGTTGCTGACCGTTACATTCAGGTGCTGATGTATCTGTGATCAGCCCTGTCTGCGTCGACACTCGCTTGGGACCCTGATAAATCCAACGCAGCAGAGCATCCTGAACCTGTTTACCTTGCCAGGTCTGTAAGCCAGGGTGATTGATGATCAGAGTGACCACCCAGCGCTGGTTGTATCGGTCTTGGACATAACCGGCCATCGAACTGACATCATTGAGAGACCCGGTCTTGATATGCGCGCGGCCGGCCACACCTGTTTTGCGAAGCCTATGGCGCATCGTCCCGTCGATACCCACGATGGGCAGTGAAGCCATGAATTCAGGCATCATGGGACTATCGAAAGCCGTCTGTAACAATCGACCCACGATCTCCGCTGAGATCTGAGCATCACGCGCGAGTCCTGCACCATTTGAGACCCGAACCATTCCTGAAGGAAGTTGTGATCTGTCAAGCCAGTCGGTAATTAGCGTTTGTCCCTGTGCGATACTGGCGGGTATGCCCCGAGTTTCGGCACTCATGGTGAGCAACAGCATGCGGCTCATGAGATTGTTGCTGAACTTGTTCATACCACGGATGACTTCAGCCAGTGGTCGTGATTCGATCTGGTGGAAGAGCTTGGCGTCGCGCGGGATCATATCCTGTTTGATCTCGCCGCTTAGCTGGCCACCCATCTCGATCCAGAGTGCGCGGAAGGCGCCGGCAATATGCGCGTCCGGCTCCATGACCAGATAGGGGTTCGTCCATTCAGGACAGCTTTTTGAATAGGTGCCCTGGATATTCACGGTTGCTCCCCTCTCGTGTTCAGTAAAACGGATCTTCGGGCGCAGATATTGTTTCTGGCATGCGCCCGAGACCAGTTTCATTTGGTTGCGAATTTCCAGGTTGGCCAGGCGCGGGTTGGTAAAGGCACTGATGGTATCTCCATTCTGATCTGCCCGGATATGCAGCTGTGTGGCCTGAAAGTTGAGACTGAGGGGTCTTGGTAAGGCATTGTAGGCGCGTCGTGGCTTACCGTCGAAGTCACCCCGATGCGCTGTCGGCGCTGCGAAGTAACTGTTATCAATGATCAAATCGCCTGCGATCTGTCTGAGTCCTCGATCCTGTAGACCATGCAGCAGTTGCCAAAATCGCTCTGGAGTCAGGTATGGGTCTCCATAACCCTTTAGGATGAGATCGCCGGTGAGTTTTCCATCCCTCAGGCTTCCGTCGATGTATGCCTCCGTTCGCCATTGAAAGTCTGGCCCCAGAATATCCAATGCCACTAAGCTGGTAAGCAGTTTCATGACGGATGCGGGATTGCGGGGCACGGATGGATTCAGGGTGAGACTTGGCGAGATCCCAGACACCCGGCTCACATAGAGGCTGACATCAGCCTCGGGGATACCTTGAGCCTGCAAAGCCTTGGCAATGCCGGGGGGGAGATGGCTTGCTGATTGAACGACCAGAGGAATCCACAACAAACCCATGGTCAGTTTGACGCTAAGCTGGCAAATCAATCGCCTGATCAAAAAAAATGATGGTATGCGCACCAATGTTTGCGTTTCCTTACTGTGTTGTCATGACTTGAACGTTGAGTATCGGGAGGTATAACGAGATTCTTGAGACCTGTGCCGATAACCGAGTGCTGAGTATTCCCGATGCAGTCGTTGAAGGCAATATGTCGTATGTAAGGTAGCTCAGATTATTCTGAAAATCTTATAGAACGCTAGATTAGGCTGTATGGCAGCTGTGTTGATGATTTGTCTCGTCACTGAGAGATAAAAATATCTATTTATCAGACCTTCCAACGATGTGACGGTTATCTCCGGCAATTGCTGATTCATAGAGCCAAAGCAGTTCTCCATCGCTCTCGGTGTGATTTATGAAGAGATTATTCCAGGAACCTGAACTACTGCGAATAACGATACCCTGAAGAATTTGTCCTGTTTGTGGGGCTTGTGGAGTCATTTCAGCGTGATTGCTTGTTATGAATTTTATTTCATTGACCTACGTCGCAGCATCTCAGTTTCAAGCTCATTGGCGATAAGCGCCTGAGTCTGTTTTTCTGTGGCTAATGATCGACCGCGTTTTCCTGATCTCCTCACCAACCATAGCGCAAAAGCCGACGCCAGGAGGAATCCACTGATTTGTAGCCACCAGAGTCTCGTACCTACATCAGTAGGGGTAAAGGCCTGAACGTCACTGACATCATCCAGCATTCTTCGAAATCTGCGATTATATTGGTCTATCAGGACTTCGGTTAGATTTGCCTGATCGCGAAGCGCACCCTGTAACGAAGCAAGGCGCGAAAGCAGCGCATCGGTATTTTTTACCGCACTGTAATCTGCCAGTATGGACGCTAGTTCAGCATGGTTTCTTTCAGCTTCGTCACTGATCATCACAACGTGATCGATGACCTTTCTTGTATCCTGCAGATGTCCCATCTGCAACTCAGTCCGCACTGAATCATACTCTTCCCTGACTGTTGTTATTTCCTCATCGATTTTCTTGTCGACATAATCGTTGATGACCCCGACGAGTAACCAGGCTGCCAATAGGAGACTGACCAGTGCAACCAGAATGGCACCAGCGATTTTCAGCCAGGTGGATTTAGCGTGCATCTTGTGGTTCTCGCCAAAGGTTGCACGAAAATCGATCCATTGGAACCTGTCAAGCCCTTCCGGCAGAGGCGTCGAGTCCAACAGTAGAGGTAAGAGGTCCTTTTTCTGTGCAAGCGCCGTCTTCCACTCCTTTGCCACCTCGATGGAGCGACTAGCGTGTTCACACCAGAACACAACCACCAGTTCCGATTTATCCAGAGCCTGATCGAGTTCATTGCGCCACTGCTTTCCCGGGCGTATGTGGTCGATATCCTGAAATACGAAGGTTTGGTTTGCTCTGAGCAGTTTCACGACCGGATTCACCAACCCGGTGTCCGCATGGCAGTATGAAATGAAGACCTTGGTGCTAGGTTCACTGGACATGATTACCCGTCATCCTCTCTGGAAGCCGTTTGTCCGGCAGGTCATGCCGGTCGAAATACCGCGATGGCTCATCGGCTCCGCTATTTTAACTATCCAGTATGGAATTTCATCGCACACTGTGAAGACCGACTTGGCTTTCGTGAGTTTCGGGATCGAACAGATTGCCGGTATGCAAGGCAAAATAGAACAATTCCGTATCCTCCCCCGGTGCGTGGCCTGGCCCAGTCTGCCCCAGTATCGCTGGGCCTGGGTAAAGTGGCACCGGAAGGAGCGCGGCTTCACACCCATCCCACCGCCGATGAAGAGCGCCCGTTCCAGCTTTTGGTTAAAACTCGCACCAGGTGGAATAGGTCGGTGTAGGGGAGCGCCGATCCAAGCTCGCGTCCGCGCTGCTCAGGGTGGATGAAGATCGCCCGCTCCAGGATGGTTTCATCGACCCAGGTCCTCTGAGTGTCGAATCAGTGCTCGGGCCATCGAGAAACACAGCAGCACGGTTTGCTGTTGCCGGGTCTTGCGTGGCGATGTCGACGATCTTGCGGATCGAAGGGATTATTGCGGAAGTCTGCTTTCCAACCTTTTCCGTTAGTACAGAAAAACCGTATCTCAAGAAAATATCCGGGCCTGACTGGACCTCCAGCCGAGTGCACCCTGCAATGAAATCCTGCGTCACCGTCTTGCCTGATAAGGACTCTGGTCAGAGCGAGCCATGGTGACAATTTCGCTGCGGCCATTAACTCGGTGCCGTTTTCTAGTATCATTGAGCTACGATTTAACAGTAGTGAAGACCAGACGATGCTGATTCTCCGTGGCGCCCCCGCACTTTCCGATTTTCGTCTCAGAAAACTCACTCAACGACTCGAATCCGAACTTGACAGGGCCGTCAGCCTGTATGCCGAGTACATGCACTTTACGGAGTTGGGTCAGTCGCTTGGTGAGCAGGAGCAGGTCGTGCTCGAACGTCTGTTACGCTATGGCCCCCAACTCACTCGACAAGATCCCGTGGGTCTACTGCTGCTGGTCGTACCCAGGCCGGGTACCGTGTCTCCCTGGTCGAGCAAGGCGACGGATATCGCTCACCATTGCGGTTTGAAAAATATCGAGCGCCTCGAACGGGGCATCGCCTATTACCTCAGCTGTGATCCTGAATTGCACAATGATGAGTTGAAGCTGGCCATCGATTTGCTGCATGACAGGATGACCGAGGTCGTGCTGCAGGACATGGAGGATGCCAATTGTCTGTTTCTGCATGCAGATCCCAAGCCCTTTATCCAGGTGGATGTGGTCGAGGGCGGCCGTCCCGCTCTGGTGAAGGCCAACTACGATCTGGGTCTGGCGCTTTCGGATGACGAGATCGACTACCTGGTGGAGAGCTTTCAGGGGCTGGGGCGCAATCCCACCGATGTCGAACTGATGATGTTCGCCCAAGCCAACTCGGAACATTGTCGCCACAAGATCTTCAATGCGGATTGGATCATCGATGGCAAACGTCAGGACTTGTCGCTCTTCAAGATGATTCGGAATACCACCGACTGTTCGCCCGAGGGCGTGCTTTCGGCCTATAAGGACAATGCAGCGGTGATCCAGGGTCCGAATGCGGAACGGTTTGTGCTCAACCCGGCGAACCGAACCTATGGATTTGGCCAGGAGGACATCCACATCCTCATGAAGGTGGAGACTCACAATCACCCGACTGCCATCTCACCCGACCCCGGTGCGGCGACCGGCTCCGGCGGGGAGATCCGGGATGAGGGCGCCACAGGCAAGGGGTCGAAGCCAAAGGCTGGGTTGTGCGGATTTTCCGTTTCCAACCTGCGTATCCCGGGGGCGGAACAGCCCTGGGAGACGAATCACGGCAAACCGGGGCGTATCGTCTCCGCCCTGGACATCATGTTGGAAGGGCCGATCGGGGCAGCTGCCTTCAACAATGAATTTGGGCGTCCCAATCTGTGCGGTTATTTCCGCACCTATGAGGAAGCGGTGCCGGGACCGACCGGCAGTGAACTGCGCGGTTATCACAAGCCGATCATGCTCGCCGGCGGTCTGGGCAACATTCGTGAGGAGCATATTGAAAAGACCGGTTTTCCCAGCGGCTCGCCGCTGATCGTGTTGGGCGGCCCCGCCATGCTGATCGGGCTGGGCGGAGGTGCCGCTTCCAGCATGGCCAGCGGCACCTCCGACGAAGACCTGGATTTCGCTTCGGTGCAACGCTCCAATCCCGAAATGGAGCGGCGCTGCCAGGAGGTCATTGACAGCTGTTGGGCGATAGGGGACGACAATCCCATCCTGTTTATCCACGATGTGGGTGCCGGCGGTCTCTCCAACGCCCTGCCGGAGTTGGTGCACGACGCGGGCCGGGGCGGCAAGTTCGAGCTGCGGGCGGTGCCGAATGACGACCCGGGCATGTCGCCGATGGAGATCTGGTGCAATGAGTCCCAGGAACGCTATGTGTTGGCAGTGGATGCGGATCAACTGGATGAATTCAGGGCGATCTGTGAGCGGGAACGCTGTCCCTATGCGGTGGTCGGTGAGGCGACGGATGAAGCACATCTGGTACTGGGTGATGCGCATTTCGACAACAATCCCATCGATCTTCCCATGCCGCTGCTGTTCGGCAAACCCCCACGCATGCTGCGGGATGTACACTGCAAGACCTTCCACAAGCCGGAGTTGGAGTTCGCGGATATCGATCTGAAAGAGGCAGCCCTGCGGGTACTGCGGTTGCCCGGCGTGGCCAACAAGACTTTTCTGATCAGCATCGGCGACCGGTCGATCACCGGTATGGTGACCCGGGATCAGATGGTCGGACCCTGGCAGGTCCCGGTGGCCGATCTGGCTGTAACCGCATCCGGACTGATGGGGTATACCGGCGAAGCGATGGCCGTGGGTGAGCGAACACCCCTGGCGCTACTGGATGCGCCCGCTTCGGGCCGGATGGCCATCGGCGAGGCGATCACCAACATTGCTGCGGCCCGCATCGAAAAGCTCAGTGACATCAAGCTCTCGGCAAACTGGATGGCCGCTGCGGGCCACCCCGGTGAAGACGCCAAACTCTATGCAACCGTCAAGGCGGTGGGTATGGAACTCTGTCCGGCGCTGGGTATATCCATACCGGTGGGTAAGGACTCCATGTCCATGAAGACCGTGTGGGAGCACGCAGGTGAAGAACAGGCAGTCACTGCGCCGCTTTCCTTGATCGTCTCCGCCTTCGCCCCGGTGACGGATGTGCGCCGTACCCTGACACCCCGGTTGTGTACTGATCAGGGCGATACGGATCTGCTCCTGGTCGACCTGGGTAGGGGACATAATCGCCTGGGTGCTTCGGCCCTGGCGCAGGTCTACAAACAGCTGGGGCATCGCGGCGCTGACCTCAAGAATCCGCAGTCCTTGAAGCGTTTCTTTGCCATTATTCAGGAGCTGAGCGGATCCGATCAGCTTCTCGCCTACCACGACCGCTCGGACGGTGGACTGTTTGTTACCCTCTGTGAAATGGCCTTTGCCGGACGCTGTGGCGTCAGCATCGAATTGGATGAGCTGTTCGATCAGGATCTGCCGATCCTGTTCAGTGAAGAGCTGGGGGCGGTCATCCAGGTCAGGCACACGGATACGGACGATGTACTCAAGCAGTTGTGGGATGCCGGCCTGGGTAAACACAGTCATGTGATCGGTACCCTCAACAGCGAGGACCGGATCGAGTTCACCCGCAATGGCCAGCCGGTGCTCGTGGGCAGTCGGGTCGAATTTCAGCAGGCCTGGTCCGAAACCACCCGCCAGATGCAGGCCATTCGCGATAATCCAGAATGTGCTGAGGAGGAATTCGCCCGGATCGCGGAAGATGATCCAGGGATGCAGGTGAAGCTGACCTTCGATCCTGAAGAGGATGTGGCGGCGCCGATGATCGCCACCGGTGTGCGTCCGCGTATGGCGATCTTGCGTGAACAAGGCGTCAACGGTCAGTTGGAAATGGCGGCCTCGTTTCACCGGGCAGGCTTCGACTGTGTGGATGTGCACATGTCTGATCTCGTGGAGGGGCGGTCCTCTCTTGGGCATTTCAAGGGCCTGGTGGCCTGTGGCGGCTTTTCCTACGGTGATGTACTGGGTGCCGGCGAAGGTTGGGCGAAATCGGTACTCTACAACAACCGGGTGAGGGATCAGTTTCAGGCCTTTTTCATGCGTCCCGACAGCTTCTCCCTGGGCGTGTGCAATGGCTGCCAGATGCTCTCCAACCTGCATGAACTGATTCCCGGGGCGGCGCACTGGCCCCATTTCGTGCGCAATCGATCCGAGCAGTTCGAGGCGAGGTTCGTTACCGTGGAGGTGGTCGATTCGCCTTCCGTCCTGTTACAGGGCATGGCCGGCTCCCGACTGCCCATTGCCGTGGCGCATGGGGAGGGGCGTGCCGAGTTCAAGGATCCGGCCCATCTCACTGCCGCTAGCGAGCTGCAGACATTGCGCTATGTGGAAAACAATGGTGAGATCGCCAGCCGCTATCCGGCCAATCCCAACGGCTCACCCGAGGGTATCACCGGCTTGACCACGCAAGACGGCAGGGTCACGATCATGATGCCCCATCCGGAACGGGTCATCAGAGCCGTGCAAAATTCATGGCATCCGCACGATTGGGAAGAAGAGGGTCCCTGGCTCAGGCTGTTCAGGAACGCCAGGGCCTGGGTTGACTAAACAGAGCTTAATTTCACCGGGACATTTGAAAAGACAATGGATAGAACAACAGACGTACTGATCATCGGCGCCGGTCCCGCCGGGGCCACCGCCGCTTCACTACTGCAGCAGGCGGGCTTCCGGGTTGTGATCGTAGAAAAACAGCGATTTCCCCGCTTCGTGATCGGTGAGAGCCTGTTACCGCGCTGCATGGACCTGCTGGAGGAGGCCGAACTGCTGGATAGCGTCCGCGAGCAGGGTTTCATCATCAAGGACGGGGCTGTGTTCAAGCGCGGCGAGGCTACCTGCACCTTCAAATTTACCCAGCAGTTCACCAATGGCTGGAGCTACACCTACCAGGTACCCCGCGATCAGTTTGACAAGACCCTGGCGGATGCGGTGGAAGCAAGAGGCATTCCGATTCTGTGGGAGCATGGGGTCACCCGGGTTGAATTCGATGACTCAGGGCATTCGCTCACCCACCTCGAAGGTCCGAACGGTGAAAGCCTCGAGGTTTCCGCCCGCTTCATCCTTGACGGCAGTGGCTATGGCCGTGTCTTGCCCAGGCTGCTGAATCTGGATGAAGCTTCGAGCCTGCCATTGCGTGAGGCGATGTTTACCCATGTCTCGGGCGACAAACGGCCTGTTGGTGAGGGTGAGGGGCGCATCTGGGTCTGTTTGATGGGGGATGAAGAGAATGCCTGGATGTGGATCATCCCCTTTTCCAATGGGAAGACCTCGATCGGTATCGTCGCCAAACCGGATTATCTGGCCCGTTTCCCGGAAGATCCGGATGCCAGGCTTCAGGCCATCTTGCAGGAGAGTGCCGCCACCCGGGAGAGGCTGTCCGATGTGCAATTTACCTTCCCGGTGCGGACCATTCGCGGCTATTCCATCTCCGCCAAACGTCTGCACGGACCAGGCTTCGCCCTGATGGGTAATGCTACTGAATTTCTCGACCCGGTTTTCTCGTCAGGTGTGACCCTCGCCATGGAGTCGGCCAATCGGGCCGCCAAAACCCTGATCCGTCAGCTCAATGGCGAGCAGCCGGACTGGGAGAAAGAGTATGCGGAACATCTGATGATGGGGGTGAATACCTTCCGGACCTTCGTCAACGCCTGGTACGATGATCGCCTGCCAACGATATTCTTCAGTCCCATGAAAGAGGAGATCTTTCAAGACCAGATCTGTTCCGTACTGGCCGGCTATGTCTGGGATGAGAACAATCCTTTCGTGGGTCAGAGTGAGCGTTCGGTGAATACCATCGTCAATGCCTGCAAGGTCCTGGCCGATTAAAGATTCAGCCTGAAACCAACCAGCAGCTTGTCTGAATTGAGTGGATCGTTCGGTGCTTCGATACCGCCGTTGGAGAGGTGGTGAAACCGGTATTCCAGGGTGATCTCGCGCTTCTTCAGGGCTAAGCGCACGCCCAATCCCGCCTGATAGGAACCTTTCCACTCAGAGCTGGTACCGGGGATCTCTGCGCGGGTATACACGGGGCCGCCTCCCACCATGAGGTAGGGTTGCGCGGTCTTTCCGGGCCTGAAGGTCCAAGCGGATTGAAAATAGAGCGCGAACATGGGCGGCTCATCCGGCGATTCGAGATGATGGATGGCGGTCTCAATGAAGATGGATCGGCGGTTTCGATGCCAGCCCCGACCCTTGAGTACTGACTGTTTCCGTTCGTGACGCAGGATCAGATCGTAGGTTTCGACACGTTCCTGAGTATCGCCCCAGCCCGGATGGGAGCGACCGAGGCCGCCGAGCAGGTGCCAGGCCGTAAGGGTCTCGCTGGTTCCGACGCTTTGCAGCTCTTCGGCAGTAGCAGGAACTGTGCACAAGCAAAGCGAAAGGCTGAAGATCTTGGAAAGCCTGGCCGACCGGATCATGGAACCTTCTGCATGAGGTTCATGTAACCCGCTTCAGCATGCGCTCACTGCGTGTCAGCCGCGCCCAGGTCTTACCAGTGCTGAACCAGAGGATATAGAAGGCCTCGAACACCAGCCTCCGCATCATCGAGAATCTGAGGTCGCAGGTGGCTTCAGCGGGGCACAAGTCATGTTCCACAGCAAGGCTCCTGGCGATCATACGACTGCGGGCGAGATGGTAGCGGTTGGTGATCAGCAGCACAGGGCCAGTTGATAGTGCCCTGAGCAGTTCTCGGGCGTGTTTCAGGTTTTGCAGGGTATTCCGCGAGTGCTCTTCGAGCTGGATGCGGCTATGCTCTGGCAGGCCCGCTGCTTCGAGGTAGTCTTGCCCTGCTCTGGCTTCGCTCAAATGCCCGTCTCCGGGTGAACCGCCCAGGAGGATGATGCTGCGCTTGGGGTTCCGGCTGAGCAACTCCAGGGCCTTGTCCAGGCGCAGACGGTAATCATGGTCTATCCGGTCCTGCTGCAAACGCTTACCGAACACCAGCAGTACGGCATCGCGATTTCCCGCGCAACGACTCGATCTTGCGATGTTCAGTGTGTGCAGGTAGGTGAGAAACCACAGCAGGCCGAAACTCAGGGCGACCACCAGCAGAGTAAGCAAGAAGGTAAATATGCCATCCCAGTCTATGCCCTTTGGATCAGGGTCGACAGGCATGAAAGGGTGATGGCCGGGGGGTTACGGCGGGGGCGGCCGCCCCCGCGCAGTCTCAAAGCAGATGACTACAGAACAGACAGGCCGGCCTGGATCGCCCGATCCAGGTTTTGTACCCAGCCGTTGTAGTTCTGATGAATACTCGTGCCATCGTATTGCAGTTCGGCACTGTCCTTGTAGAGGATGCTGTAGTTGGTCTTGGAATAGGGGATGGTGACCTGGGCCATGTGTTTGCGCAGGTTGATCGTGCCGGTAATGATCCCAGGCTCGTTTTCTTTCATCTTCCAACCCAAACTGGCGCCGGCAGTAATGATGGCCTTTCGTACATCCTTGAGGGTCGCCTGGGCACTGACGTCGACCGGGGATTGCTCGACATTGTAGAGCGGGGCGGTGCGGCAGCCCATTAATCCGATTGTGAAGGCCAAGACGGTCACGAACAGTATAATTTTTAAGTGTTTCATCATTATGGTTGCTCCCTTTTCGTTTGCTGTTGGATGGAAGATAGATGAAGGAGGGATGAGTAAAGGTGTTACTGTTATCCTTCAGTCTGCTTTCCTTGGATCAGGCATCAGGTGTATGGCCTGAAACAATCCCCGCAGATAGAGTCTCCGGCGAATCAGACGTCCCGCAATCATGCGTACGATTCGCCAGGTATCCGTCCAAGGCTTGTAGTGGCTGACCCGCCCGCCTTCTCGATAGATCGATTCGACAGGTACGGAGATACTATAAATTCTGTGCTGGGCGGCTTCAATGAGAAATTCACTTTCGAAGACGAATCCCCGCTCACGATTGACCTGGATCCTGACCGCCTCCAAAGCCCTGGATGGGTAGAGTCGGAATCCGGACTGGGAGTCCTGCACCGGGTAGCCGGCCGCCCAGGAGACCCAAAAGTCTGCAAACTGGTTCGCAAACAGACGGAGTTTCGGGGCGTTTTCACGCTGCTTGAGTCTGGCTGCAATGATGATTCTGTCCGGGTGGGCCAGCGCCGCCTGCAACAGGTTGGGGATCTCGTGCGGATCATGCTGGGCGTCCCCATCCAGGGTGATGACCGATCGGGCACCCAATGACAGGGCGTGTTGCAGGCCTCGTTGCAGGCTGAAGCCTTTGCCCATGTTTTGAGGATTGCTCAGGAGAATGATTGCCAGGCCATCGAGTTGCATCCTGCTGTCATCTTCAGAGCCGTCATCCACGATGATCAGGGCATCGGTATGTTTCAGTACCTCGATCGCCAGCTCTCTGATGGTGGCGGCTTCATTGTAGATGGGAATGACGACGGCGGATTGCATGGTTCAGGCCATGGCCCCATTGATCGAGATGACCTGGCCGGAGAGGTATCCCGCCTCCTCCGAGGCCAGAAAGTCCACCAGTGCGGCGACCTCCTCCGGTCTGCCGGCACGTTGCATCGGTACCAGTCGCTTGAGGGTCTCCCGGTCGAACAACCCGTCAGTCATACGGCTTTGGATGATGCCAGGCGCCACGACATTTACCGTGATGCCCCGGGACGCCAGTTCGATGGCCAGCGATTTGCTGGCGCCGTGCAGTCCGGACTTGGCGGCGGCATAATTGGTCTGCCCCCGATTGCCCGTTATCCCGGCGATGGAGGAGAGGCCGATGATGCGTCCCCAGCGGGTCCCCATCATCGGCAGCAGCAGGGGTTGGGTGACGTTGAAGAAACCACTCAGGGTGACATCGATGACCCGCTGCCACTGTTGCTGGGACATGCCGGCCATCGGCGCATCGTCGTGGATGCCCGCATTGTGCACCAGAACTTGCACTGGACCCTGTTCCAGGAGCTGTTGCAGGCTCACCTCAGTGGCCTCTGCGTCGGTGATGTCGAAGGCGACGGCCTCGGCTGAACCACCGCCCTGGTTGATCGAGTTTGCCATGGCCTCGGCTCGTTCGAGCTGTTGATTGGCATGTACGATCACATGCTGTCCCCTGGTCGCGAGACGTTGACAGATTGCACTACCGATATCCCCGCTGCCGCCGGTGACCAGAGCCCGCTTCATCCCGACACCTCACCCCGGGCAATCACCGCGGCCCGGCCCGTGGCGACGGATGTGGACTCTGCACTGACCTCGAACTGATAAAGCAGGTTGCCGCCATCGGCCATCAACTGGCGGGCCGAAACGATCAAGGGTGATTCGATCAGGTCCAATCGGTCCACCCTTAGTTTGACATTGCTGACACTCACCAGATAACCGGCTTGGATGGGGCTGCCGGAGGCCTTCGCGAGCAGGCCGCCATGTACCGCCATGGCCTGGGCGCCATATTCGATGGCATGCATGCCGTCCAGCCCGGCAAGTTCGCGCAGCGGGTTGTCCCCACGTCGATGGGAACGGCTGAGACAGACTACTGAGTCCTGATCCCAATTCAGTACCTCGTCCAGCAGGCACATGCCCCCCGCGTGCGGAATCAGTCGACAGAGCGCGATCCGGTCTAGCATGGACTGATTTCGACCGTCAGATGCAAGCCCGGCAGATAGGGCAGACTCAGCTCTGCCTGGCTGCCTGAGGCGACAACCTGCAGGATGGGCAGAGACCTGGCAGCCGGATTGTCGAGTCTGAGTACTTCGAGCTCAGCATCCTGCATACGGCTCTCTACACCCTGCTGTGCCAGTCGCAGATTCAAAACAGCGAGTTGAGTGTCAGCATCGGCGTCTACCGAAAGCAGCAGAGCGGTGGCGAAGGGTCGGGTGATGGGGATGGGTACGCTCAGGGGATAGGGTACCGGGTAGTCGTAGGCAACCAACAAGACGGGTTGCCGTGCCGCCCAGGCCTGCACCGCAGCCTCCAGCAGGCCACTGGCGAAGCTGCCGGCGCGGGCGGCGAGACTGGTTGAAGCGCTTTGCGAGCCGGCAGCGATGCCGGCATAACCGGCCGGGGCGTTGTGCACCGAGTTGTGGAAATGGGTGGGCGATACCGGGCGTTCCGGGCTGTCCAATGCCCTGCAGATCTTGTCCACGATCTCCATATCACCTTCCGAGGAGGTGAATACCGTGATCAGATCATGTTTCTTACAACGCGTACCCAGACCGTCCTGGATGGACTGCAAGGCCAGTTTGATCGTGTTGCTGGTGCGTCGTCGCTCGTTGGGTTTCAGCATCTCGGGTTTGAGGGCGGGCAGGCTATCCGGTTGATAGGGACCGCTACCGCTGAGAACCTGTTGGGCCTGTTCCCAACCCACGAGACCTGGAGCCATGATCCCGATTGTCTGGATGTAGACCGGCTTCACGGGGATCTCCCGAACAGCAGACTGCAATTATTGCCGCCGAATCCGAAGGAGTTGCTGAGTACCTGGTTGAGTCTGGCCGGTCTGTTCTCCCGTTCGATACGGGCCTGCAGCGATGGATCAATCTCTCGGGTCTGCAGGCTGCCGGGGATGAAGCCGTGTCGCAGGCAGAGTAACGCAAAGAGTGCCTCGGTGATGCCCGCCGCACCGAGGGTATGGCCGGTCCAGCCCTTGGTCGAGCTGCAGGGGACCTGGTCGCCGAGCATCGCGACGACCGCCTTGTCCTCGGCTGCGTCATTGGACGGGGTGGAGGTGCCGTGCAGGTTCACATAGTCGATATCCTGAGTACCCAGCCCTGCTCGTTCGAGGGCCTGGCGCATCGCCAGTGCAGCGCCTTGGCCTTCCGGGTGGGGGGTCGACATGTGGAAGGCGTCACAGCTCTCGCCATATCCGAGTAGCCGTTCTCCCGGAATATCCGTGCGGCTCGGCTCCAGCAGGGCGAAGCCGGCGCCTTCACCAATGTTGATGCCATCTCGATGTAAATCCCAAGGTCTGCAGGGAGAGGCGGAAATCAGATCCAGGGCGTTGAAGCCATAGAGTGTCGTCAGGCAGAGGCTGTCCACACCACCCACGAGGGCGGCATCACAGAGTCCCGCCTCGATCTGGCGATGGGCGGCGGCAAACACCTTGGCACTGGACGAACAGGCGGTGGAGATCGCCAGTGCCGGACCCTCGAGTCCCAGATAGCGACGGATAAACCAGGTCGGCGAAAAGATGTTGTGGGTGTGGGATGGAAGGTAATCATCCGGCAGGCGATCCGTATCCCGGTCCCGCTGTCGATAGGCGGTCTCGGTGGCTCGGATGCCCGAGGTGCTGGTGCCGATGAACAGGCCAATGCGTGCTGCACCATAGTGCCCGATGAGCTCCGCAACCCGCCCGGCAAAGCCGTCCTGTTCCAGGGCCAGCCGGGCGAGCCGGTTGTTGCGGCACTCAAATTCCGCAAAGGCTTCGGGTAGTGGTGATTCTTCGAGGCCTGCCACGCGGCCGATCCAGGTCTCCAACTGCGCATCCTCGAAATCACAGGGAGTCAGCCCGGAACGCCTGGACTGCAGGGCGTTTAGCGAGGCTTGCACACCTTTACCGAGGGCGTTGGTCTGGGTGAAGTGTGTAATCGTTAAGGGTGTGATCGGCATAGTCTGGTCATTCGCCGCCGGTTATCTGGCCGGCGCATCCCTGTGCGCCGCCTCCGGGCACACGAAAAGGAGCATTCTAACGACTAAAGGTCCACCTGGACAATGCTGAGAAAGCTTCTCGCCCATGGGGTTTGCTTGTCTTCAATTCGAAGCAGCCTTGTGTAAACGGTTCAGCAGATGCATTAAGGCCTGCCGCGGTAACTTGCCAGTACTGCTTCTTGGTAGTTCGTCCACCAGATAGAGGGGACGAGGCAGAAAGGCGGCATCCAAGGACTGGGCCAGTGCGGCGAGCAAGAGCTCCTTGTTCAAGCTGGGTGCCACCACCAGGGCGCTGAGTCGTTGCATGCCGGAATCAGTGTCGTCAGGCGTGACGAAGGTTCCGTCCAGCACCCCCTCGATTTGATTGAGCTTGTGATTCAGGTCACCCAGGGATGCCCGCTTGCCGGCGATCTTTATCATATCCGAGTGCCGACCCAGCAACTTAAACGAGGCATCGGGGAAAATCTCCAACTGATCTCCGAGGGGTACGGGTTGCGGCAGCTGCGGACCCCGGGCCAGGAATCGATCTGGTGTCTGCTCGAGGGACATCTCGGAATACAGGTTCCATTGCTCACTCTCAACGGTCCGTCTGGAGGCGATCGAGCCGGTTTCGGTCGATCCGTAGATCTCGAGGACCCGGGTGCCCATGATCCGCTCTGCGGCCTCTGCGAGGGGCTTGGCCAGCGGCGCGGTGGCGGAAATCAGGAACTCGATAGCCGGCCAGTCCAACTCGGCGCCCACACAGGCACGCAGATGCAGCGGAGTGGTGATCAAGACCCGGGGGGCATCGAGAGCGGCCAGCGCATCTCTGACGTCGACCGGGAACAGGGGGCGGCCCCCGTGTACCCCGACACCCCCAAACCAGGGGATCAGGATGGAGGTCTCCAGGCCGTACATGTGTTGGGGAGGAACGGTCGCTACCAGGGAATTGATCCTGCCGGCCTGGAGACCGAAGCGCTGTGCAGCCAGTTGCGCGCCTTTTTGCAGATCCCCCCAGTATTTCGGATTGGCGGTGGGTTTTCCGGTGCTTCCCGAGGTGAAGAGGATCGCGACCCGCCGTTCCTGTGTGACCTGAGGTGTCGAATGGGTTCTGGAGGGGGCCTCGGGCCGGGGTTGAAGCAGATGCTGTGGTATGTCCAACCCATCCTTGGGCCTGTCTGCCAGGCACAGGCAGTTTGCATATTCCCTGGACAGCTCGTTGACGACTCCGGGGGTATCGTTGGGGGGTAACAGGGTGACAGATTCGTTGATCAGGCAGGCGGCGAAACCGACCATGAAGTGGTATCGGTCATCACACAGGTTAATCACATGAGTGGCGTTTGGCAGTTGTTCTGCGGTGTGCATGACATCCGTCAGAAATCTGTCCGCCGTGACCGCCCGACCTCGGTACCAGGCGATCACCTGATCATGTGAATGATGAAACAGGGGAAGACGGTGGCTCATGGGCGAATCATACCCGGTTGTTGGGGAACGAGGCCAACTCAGACAAGCTCCGGTTGGGCAATCAGCGGTGGTCTGCGGGCGAGGGTGAAGGTCAAAATGAAACTGCTGACCACGCCCAGGGCCACGGTCTGACCGATTGCCTGCAGGACAGGGACCTCAGAACTGCCGAGGACTCCGAAGACCAGGCTGGTGCTGATGGCGCAGATCAACAGGGCGTGCAGGGTGCGTGTGCGCTCCTGGAGGTCTTCTTCATGACGACCGAAGAACAGGCTGTAGTCCAGGCCGATGCCCAAGACCAGCATCAGCGAGACCAGATGGAACAGGGTCAACGAGATGCCCAGCCAATAGAGCAGGGCCATCGTCGATCCGATAGCCAGAGCCACCGGCAGTAGCGCGCGCAGCGCGGAACCCAGGGATCGCAGGCCGAATCCAAGGACCAGCAGCATCACTGCAACGCCCCATCCCAGCCGCTCGAGAACCTGATCTCGGAAACCCGCCACCAGCCGGCTGGTTTCGGTGCGCAGGTTCAGATACTCCGCAGCGGGCAACTGTTGCTCCAGCAGCTTTGCCACTGCGGCTCCGTCACTCACCTGGCTCAAAGGGGTGATCAACAGCCAGCTATCCTCCCGCTCCCTCAAGAGGGCCTTGAGACGGATGCCCGGCGGGGTGCCTGCCAGATCAGAGTAAGTCAATGGGGCGAGGTGTCGACTGGTCTCGAGGTCATCCAGAAAGGGGCTGAAACTCTCCGCGCGAAAAGGCTGGCCTTCGAGCGCCTCGTGCAGACGTCTTTGCATGACCGCAGGCATGGGCAGGGCGGCTTGACGGCTTTGCTGGGTCTGCATGCTCGGCAGATAGCGGTTGGCCGACTCGAAGCCGCCGATGGCACCCTGATCAACCAGGGTCTGCAGCAGCACTGACAACTGCT
>JASJBU010000161.1 GCA_030066355.1 Gammaproteobacteria bacterium
GGCGCAGATTACGGGTCGTGATACCACATAACCTTCATCCATGGAGTCACGGTAGTTGTTCTCCATGCTCTGGGCGATCTCCGCCGTAATGACCGACTCGCCAATCAGCTTGTCTGCATACAGGGTGCGGACGGTAGGGTGGTTGCGAATCTTTTTATACATTTGCGGCTGGGTCACTGAGGGTTCATCCGCTTCGTTGTGTCCGTGGCGTCGGTAGCAGACCATATCGATCACCACGTCTTTGTGGAAATGCATGCGGAAATCCAGGGCGATCTGGGTGATGAAGAGCACTGCCTCGGGATCGTCCCCGTTCACATGGAAGATCGGTGCCTGGATCATCTTCGCCACATCGGTGCAGTAGGTGGTGGATCGAGTGTCGAGCGGGTTGCTGGTGGTGAAGCCGATCTGATTGTTGGTGATGATGTGGATGGTACCGCCGGTCGAGAAGCCTCGGGTCTGGGAGAGATTCAAGGTTTCCATGACCACGCCTTGGCCCGCAAACGCGGAATCGCCATGGACCAGCACTGGCAGCACACGCTCTCCAGAGGTATCCCGACGGCGGCGTTGCCGGGCACGCACTGAACCCTCGATCACCGGGTCGATGATCTCCAGGTGTGAGGGATTGAATCCCAGGGCGACATGCATGATGCCGCCAGGGGTGTCGATATCCGTGGAAAAACCCATGTGGTATTTGACATCACCCGCCTGTCGCTCAGGACTGGTCTCCACCCGGCCCTCAAATTCGTCGAAAATCTCCTGGGGCGGCTTGCCGAGGATGTTGGTCAGCACGTTAAGCCGACCCCGATGAGCCATGCCAATGACCACCTCGTTAATCCCTTTTTCTCCGCTGTACTGGATGAGCTCGTCAAGCAGCGGAATCAGGCTTTCACCGCCTTCGAGAGAAAAGCGCTTCTGTCCCACATAGCGCGAGTGGAGGTATTTTTCGAGTCCTTCAGCGGCAGTCAGCAAGCTCAGCAACCATTGCTTCTTTTCGTTAGAAATCGCAGGTGGGATGGGCGCACTTTCGATCCGCTGCTGAATCCAGCGTTTCTGTTCGGTGTCGGTGATATGCAGGTATTCGCTGCCGATGCTGCCACAGTAGGCCTTGTTCAGGCGCTCGAGGATTTCACCCAGAGGCAAGCGATCCGGAGCGTAAAGCGAGCCTGTATTGAAAACGCTATTCAGGTCGACTTTGTCCAGTTGGTGGGTCTGCAGATCCACATCTGCGATGTATGGCCTGTCTCTGAGTTCCAGTGGGTCAAGCTTGGCAAGCTGATGTCCACGAAAGCGGTAGCCGTTGATCAGTTGCAACACGGCGGCTTGTTGCTCCGTAGTAACCGATGTGGGGTAGGCCGGAGGATGGGCGTATGCCGAAATCTTTTCCCGGGACAGCCGTTGATACTTCTGGATGACCCGTGCATGCGGCCTGTCCAGGGTCTTTTTGCCGGGTAATTGGTCGAAATAACTGCGCCAGTGTGCAGGGATGGTCTCCGGGTTCTCCAGATACTGCTCATACAACGCATCCAAAAAGGCGGCGTTCCCACTGGCCAAGGCGGAAGAGGCTTTTAAGAGATCCAGCTCAGCACTCATGTTCTCAAGCGAGGTGGTAGTTTGTTGTTGAAATTAGGCTTTTGTTTCTATTGTTATAGGATGTTAGCACAGAGAGAAGATTCCGCTTTTTTCTTGCGTATAGTGATTATAATTCCAAAGTGTTTTGATTTGTCAGGGTCACTCAACAACAGGTAGCAAAATTTGTCTGAACACAACAGGAAAACATTGCTTGTCAATCTGAATCCCATCGCGCTCGAGGCGGATGTCGCCTATTTCAATGCCCGCCTGGAATTGGTGGGGTCACCCGAGACTTATTATCAGCAGGCTCAGGTCAGGGTCTATGGGGTGTTGGCGAAAACTCTGGAGGAGACTCTCAAATGTCTGAAAGGTCGGGAGGAGCAGTCTCGTTCAACGAACGAGCAGGTTGGGTGAGGTATTAGCAGATTCGCAGCGGGGAAGCCGATGCTCGGTGGATCAGGAACTTCCCCGATAGATTTAATCTGAAACAGTCAACTTTGCTACGCAGTCTGTACCTCGAGGTACCCAAAAGTTGGGGCTGACCTCGTTTGAGAGATACGATTTGCTCAGTGAGATCGAGTCAGGTGAAGTTTCGGATCAACCAAAACTCTTGACTGCGTCGTACTCACTCTCTTCGGCGACATTGACTGCCCAAGCATCGTGCTTGTGAGAACGAAGCGTGGCGGATTCGTGACTGATGTTGTGATACCGGCAGTTCTCTGGTTGCCAATCGCAGGCAACGCCATGAATCAATTCATGCGGGCAATTTTCGCAATTTTTTAATGATTGTTTTTCCATCTTGTGTACCATTCGGTGTGTTACCAAGCCTTACTCCAACTACAATCATAGTATCGTTAGTTAGAGGTAAAAGTTAAGGTCTTTTGTTAATTTTTTTCATAAAATTGTAACCCGTTCAAAATTCATCTCCGTGAACAGGTTGGACGACACAAAAAACGCACATTTTAACGGTGTGTGATGGAACTTTATGGCCTGTTGGTGCGCCATATTCCCTGTCGTCTGGATTGGGCTTGGGTTTGGGCTCTTTGATAGGCGGTCAGAAGTTCAGGCGACAGCTTATCGCTAAAACTGAAACGAGCCATACCGTGAGTCAGCATGCGCTGATTGATATCTGAACCTCCATGCAATACCTGTCCAAGGATTTCGCCTTTGGCTGTCACGGTATCGTAGATGACTGAGACAAATTTTCCTGCGAGCAGCATATGCAAATGACGCCTCGAGATCCTCGCCAGTTGTCCATCTCTCGGTGTGGCAATTCCGATCAATCGAACACTTCTTTGTTCACCATCCGGCCGTGTTAGAGAAATCAGGTTGCCCGTCTCCACTGAGAATACCTGTCCGGAGAGTGATACAGCCCAACCAACTTGAGTGCTGAAAAGAAAAATCAGAAGCAGCCATGTGATGCTGTAAGGTCGGTGAGATGTTGGTGCGAGATATCGAATAGTCACTCGAAATGGTCCTGTGTGTGGCGCCCTCGAGAGGATTCGAACCTCTGACCTATCGCTTAGGAGGCGATTGCTCTATCCTGCTGAGCTACGAGGGCGAGGGCGGGGATTATAGCAAGTGGTGGTCAGCAGGCCTACAAGGCTCGGTTGTCATGGCAGGTGCTGCACAATCTCTTTCGTCGAGTGTATTGATTGTCTTGCAGAAAACGCCTACATTGGCGTTGGGGAGTCGACTGGACAGTCGCTGTTTCGTGGAAGCGAGGCGGAGGAAAGTCCGGGCTCCACAGGGCAGGGTGCCAGGTAATACCTGGGGGGTGTAAACCTACGGAAAGTGCCACAGAAAAGATACCGCCAAAGTATCCTTCGGATACCGGCAAGGGTGAAAAGGTGTGGTAAGAGCGCACCGCGCTTCTGGTAACAGAAGTGGCAGGGTAAACCCCACCCGGAGCAAGACCAAATAGAGGAATCGTTACTCTACGGAGTACGCAGTGTGGCCCGCACTATTCCTGGGTAGGTTGCATGAGGTATGTGGTGACGCATATCCCAGATGAATGACTGTCCTCGACAGAACCCGGCTTACAGGTCGACTCCCGCCTTTAATTCCTGTTTTATCCTCCCAAATACGCCTCATTCTTAATAAATAACTTTAGGTTTAAAAGTTATTCCTCTGTATTTTAGGGTTTTGCAAGGGCTTTTTTGTGCTCATAAGATCCCCGTGTAACTCACTGAGCATTAACGTTTTTTTCCATTTGTTTGCTTGACAAAGTGGGGAATTGACTCCTAATATGGAGAAAAGTGGAGAAAAGTGGATAGAAAGGGAAAATTGTTCAAAGGGGGGAATGGGATTTGTTTCGTGGAGTTTCCACACTCAATCTGGATGCCAAGGGCCGTTTTGCGATACCTACAAAGTATCGTGAACGGTTGATGGAGTCTTGTGCCTCTCAATTGGTGATAACCGTTGACAAGGATCGTTGTCTCCTGATCTATCCGGAACCCGTTTGGGTTGAGATGGAGAAAAAACTCAAAGAGCTGCCCTCTTTTAATAAGGCAACGCGTATTTTACAACGCCTGTATATCGGACATGCACATGAGGTGGAAATGGATGGGCAGGGCCGGGTGTTGTTGCCCCCCACCCTGAGGAGCTTTGCCGGTCTGGAGAAAAGAGTTGCCCTGGTGGGGCAGGGTGAACGTTTTGAGCTCTGGAATGAGGAGGTTTGGGATAAGCAACGGGATGATTGGCTGGAGAATGTGGATCTCGATGATCTGGATTTGCCGGCTGAATTAGAGTCTCTCTCTATCTGATGGCTGAACAAGCCCAGGTACATCGACCGGTTCTGCTGGAGCGGTCGGTGGCGGCCATGTTGATTAAACCGATGGGTATCTACATCGATGGTACCTTTGGTCGGGGTGGGCACAGTCGTTTGATTCTGCAGAGATTGGGCGAGCAGGGACGGCTTATTGCGATCGACAAAGACCCCCAGGCAGTCGCGTTTGCGCAGCGAGAATTCGCGGGGGAAAAGCGCTTCAAAATTGTGCGGGAGAGTTTCGAGATGTTGGCTGAAGTAGCGGAACAGGCAGGCGTGACGGGCCGGGTGGATGGAATTCTACTCGACCTGGGCGTCTCATCTCCGCAGCTGGATCAGGCGGAGCGTGGTTTCAGTTTTCAGCAGGAGGGGCCATTGGATATGCGTATGGATCCGGAGATCGGGCCCAGCGCGGGTGAATGGCTGGCTGTGGCGGAACACCGTGAGATCGCCGATGTGTTGAAACGCTTCGGCGAGGAAAGACACGCCAAGCGAATTGCTCGGGCCATCGTCGACGCCCGGCGGGAGCGACCCATTCGCACAACGCGGGAGTTGGCGGAGATCGTGGTCCGGGCCAATCCCTCCTGGGAAAAAGAGAAGCATCCGGCAACCCGCAGCTTTCAGGCGATACGGATCTTTATCAATCGGGAACTGGAAGCGCTGCAGCGATGCCTGGAGCAAACTCCGAAGGTGTTGTGTCAGGGCGGACGCCTGGCAGTGATCAGTTTCCATTCGTTGGAAGATCGGTTGGTCAAACGTTTCATGCGGGACCAGGCGAAGGGGGATCCATTTCCACCCGGTGTGCCGGTAACTCGCAGTCAAATGCAACCGCACTTCAGGTTGGTGGGTAAGGCGATCAGAGCGGAAAAATGCGAGGTACAGGACAATCCGCGGGCGCGTAGTGCGGTCATGCGTGTGGCGGAGCGTTTGGCATGAGTCGCGTGCACAGCGGATTGCTGGTTCTGCTGGGTCTGGCGGTGGTCACTTCCGGGATCGGGGTAGTGTATGCCAAGTATCTCAGTCGAAAACATTTTGTTGAACTGCAGGCGTTGCAGTTGGAGAAAGAACGGATAACTGTCGAATGGGGACGCCTGCAATTGGAAGAGAGCACCCTGGCCACCCACTCACAGGTTGAGAGTAAGGCGCGGGATAGGCTGGGTATGCACTTGCCGCAGATAGATGAAGTCATGGTGATCAGAAACTGAAGATGGCAAAAAAACGGAACAGACAGCAGCAGGCGGAAGCGAAGAAGGCGCCGAGCTATCAAGCCCGGCGTTTCTTCGTTATCGGCATGCTTGCGCTTGCCTTCGCTGCATTGATTTGGCGATCTGTCGATCGCCAGGTGTTTGAGACGGCCTTCCTTCAAGAGCAGGGGGAGATGCGTTATCTGCGAAACATTACGGTCAGTGCCGGGCGCGGTATGATCACCGATCGGAATGGCGAACCGTTGGCGATCAGCACACCGGTCAAGACCGTCACCGCCAATCCGCGTCTTGTATCCGCCAGCCATGAGACGATCGGTACACTGTCCTCGGTGCTGGACCTGAATCCTGATCGGCTGAAGAATCTGTTCGCCAGCGGCAAAGGTTTCGTGTATCTCAAGCGTCGGATCAATCCGGATACGGCAAAGCAGATCGAAGATCTGCAACTACAGGGTGTGACCATGCATACCGAATTTCGGCGTTACTACCCGAGTGGTGAAGTCATGTCGCACATCGTGGGTTTTACCAATATCGACGATCAGGGCCAGGAGGGTCTCGAATTGACCTACGACGACTGGCTGAGTGGCACACCTGGTGCCAAGCAGGTCATCAAGGACGGCACCGGCAGGGTGGTCGAGAATGTGGAGAATATCGCCAGCCCGAAACCCGGGAATGATCTGGTCCTGAGTGTCGACCGTAGATTGCAGTTTCTCGCCTATCGAGAACTGAAAGCAGCCGTCACCAAACATCGAGCTCGTTCCGGTTCGGCAGTCATCCTGGATGCGCAAACCGGTGAGATACTGGCGATGGTCAACCGTCCCTCCTACAACCCCAACAGTCGTCGGGATAATCGTAACGGTCGGTTGCGCAACCGGGCGGTGACGGATGTCTTCGAACCGGGCTCCACGGTCAAACCGCTGACGGTCGCAGCAGCCATGGAACAGGGCAGGTTCCAAGCGGACACCCCGATCGACGTTAATCCCGGTCAGATGCGGGTAGGCCGTTATCTGGTTCGGGACAAACGCAACTACGGCATGATCGACGTGGCCACGGTGCTTAAAAAGTCGAGTAATGTCGGGGCAAGCAAGATCGCCCTGTCCATGCAGCCCGAAACCCTGTGGAGTTTCTATGCCAGCCTCGGTTTTGGTACACCCTCCGACAGTCTGTTTCCGGGTGAATCCAGTGGTCGTTTGCCGCATTTCTCTGACTGGTCCTCCTTCGAGCAGGCGACCCTTTCATTCGGATATGGTTTATCTGTAACGCCCCTGCAATTGGCCCGGTCCTACGCAGCGTTGGCGAACGATGGGATCATTATGCCAGTCTCCCTCTTGAAGCTTGAGAATCCGGCCAAAGGGCAACGCATTATGCGCAGACGGACGGCTCGTACAGTAGTTAAGATGCTGGAGTCCGTGGTCGGCAATGACGGAACCGCACCTTTAGCGGCGATACCCGGCTACCGCGTGGCTGGCAAGACCGGTACCGCAAAAAAATCGGTGGCGGGTGGTTATGCGGAAGATAAATATCTATCCCTGTTCGTTGGCATAGCGCCCGTCAGCAATCCTCGTTTGGTGATGGCTGTCCTGATCAATGAGCCGGGCGGCAAGGAGTTCTACGGTGGAAAGGTGGCAGCACCGGTGTTTTCAAAGGTGATGGGTGATGCCTTGAGGATTCTGAATATACCGCCGGATCGCCAGTACACCCAAAAGCCGTTGCTGGCCGTTACCGGAGGGCGGCAATGATGGCGATTACGGCTCAGTCAGAGGAGTTGCAGCTGACGGACCTGCTCGACGGCATCGCTGTGGTGCCTGATCAGATGGATAGGGAGATAACCGGTCTCACTTTGGACAGCCGCCAGGCTGCGCCAGGCTGGCTGTTTCTTGCCTGTCGGGGAAAAAAACGACATGGTCTCGATTTTTCTGAGCAGGCCGTGACACAGGGGGCGGCGGCCATCGTTTGGGAACCGGATGAAGCGATCACCGAAGCGCAGGCGCGGTCTCTGGAGGAGAGTCTGTCCATACCTTTTATAGCTGTTCCTGAGCTATCCGCAAAAGTTAGCCTGATCGCCGGCCGGTTCTTCCATGATCCCAGTCGCCAGTTGTTCATGGTGGGGATTACCGGGACCAACGGTAAGACCAGTGTCAGTCATCTGTTGGCGCAGGCGCTGCAGCCTACAACCCGCTGTGCCATAGTCGGAACCCTGGGGGTGGGTTATGCAGAAAGCTTGACCGCCACGGGCTATACCACACCCGATGCGGTCACTCTCCAACAATTGCTCGCCCAATTAAAGGCAGATGGCGCCCAGGCTGTGGCGATGGAAGTATCGTCTCATGCGCTGGATCAAGGGCGGGCGGATGCAGTGCATTTCGATACCGCCGTGTTTACCAATATCAGCCGCGACCACTTCGATTACCACGGCAGCATGGAGAACTACACGGCAGCCAAACGGCGTCTGTTTCTCATGCCTGATCTGCGTTCTGCAGTGGTCAATCTTGATGATCCCTGGGGACGTGAGCTGTTGATGAATATCGCCAAGGACGTGCGAATCTGGGCCTATAGTCTCGAACCCAATCGCGAGATCCCCCAAAAAGCCGCTGGCTGGGTAAGGGCGGAATCCATAGTGCCGACCGCTCAGGGTTTGCAGATCTCATTATCCAGCCACTTGGGGGAAGGGATATTTCACAGCAATCTGCTGGGCAGCTTCAATGCCGCAAACCTATTGGCGGTGCTGTTGGTGTTGCTGGATCAGGGTTGGCCCCTGCCGGATGCCCTGCAGGGACTTGAGATCCTGAAGACCGTCGAAGGCAGGATGGAACGTTATGGTGATGACGCACTGCCGGCGGTAGTCATCGACTATGCCCATACCCCGGACGCGCTGGACAAGGCCCTGTCGGCACTGCGTTGCCATTGTGCACAAAAGCTGTGGGTGGTGTTTGGTTGCGGCGGCGATCGGGATCGGGGAAAGCGGTCGTTAATGGGCGGGGTCGCAGCGAGGCTGGCGGATCGGGTCGTGCTTACCGACGATAATCCGCGTACGGAACCGGGGGACCGGATCATCGCGGAAATCTTGGCCGGCATCCAACAAGGGGACCGGGTCAGCGTACAGCGGGATCGTTCCCGGGCCATCCATCAAACCATCGATGCCGCCGGGCCCGAAGATCTGGTGCTGGTGGCAGGCAAGGGACATGAGGATTATCAGTTGGTCGCTGGTGAGGTCCTGCATTTCAGTGACCGGGAAGAGGTGTTGAGTGCGCTCGCAAACTGGCGGGGTGAGACATGATGAAGCTCTCTGCCGCCGCCCAGATCCTACAAGCCCCGCTTGAGGGTGATGATCGGCTCTTCACTTCGGTGAGCACCGATACCCGAACCTTGCGGCCCGATGCCTTGTTCGTCGCCCTGCAGGGACCCAACTTCGATGGCCACGAATTTCTCGAGCAGGCCTCTGCGAAGGGCGCGGCCGGCGCCCTGGTCAGTGCCTCGCGTGAGACCGATCTGGCAACGATTCGGGTTGCTGATACCCGGCGTGCCCTGGGTCGCTTGGCTGCAGGCTGGCGCAGTCAACATTCGGTCCCAGTGGTGGCGGTGACCGGGAGCAACGGCAAGACCACGGTCAAGGAGATGATTGCGGCCATCCTGGGGCAAAGCGCGAGTGTATTGGTCACCCAGGGGAATCTGAATAACGACATCGGTATGCCGTTGACCTTGCTGAGGTTGCAGGACGAGCGGTTCGCGGTCCTTGAAATGGGGGCCAACCACCCGGGAGAGATCGCCTACCTGAGCGGCATCGCCCAGCCGGACGTTGCTCTGATCACCAATGCCGGCGCCGCCCATCTGGAGGGCTTCGGTGACTTGGATGGCGTGGCCAGGGCAAAAGGGGAGATCATCGGCGGGTTGGTTGGAGGGGGCGTGGCCGTGTTGAACGCAGACGATCCCCGCTTGCCGATCTGGCGGGAGCTGGCGGCTGATAAACGGGTGCAGACCTTCGGACTCAGTCAGCTGGCGGATGTCAGAACCGATCCGGAAATTTTGTCGACCCAATGGAGCGAAACTGGATTCAGTATGCGCTTCACGGTGCTGAGTGGTGCAGAGCGGTTTCCGGTGAGCCTGGCTTTGGCCGGCCAACATAACCTGCGAAATGCCCTGGCGGCCATCGCTGCCTGTCAGGCCTTGGGGATCGGAATCGCCGATATACAGCAGGGGCTCGCCCAGCTGTCTCCAGTACCTGGCAGGCTGCAGTGCCGTATAACGACATCCGGACTGCGGGTGATCGATGACAGCTACAACGCAAATCCCGACTCCTTGGCAGCGGCCATCGAGGTGCTGCGGACCGCGCCAGGCAGGCGTTTTCTGGTGCTGGGAGATCTGGCTGAGCTGGGGAAGGATGCCAAGGCGCACCATGTTGAGGTCGGGCGCAGCGCCGCGCAGGCAGGGATCGATGCGCTCTGGGCCACCGGTACCCTGAGTTGTGGGGCGGTGGACGGTTTTGGTGCCGGCGGTCGTTGGTTCTCTGATCAGCAAGGGTTGATTGCCGAATTGCGGCGCACCCTGCAGAGTGCGGACACGGTGCTGGTCAAGGGCTCGCGGAGTGCCGCTATGGAGCGGGTCGTAGACTCCCTACTACAGATGGGGGAGGATTGATCATGCTGCTCTATTTCACCGAATGGCTGGCGGAATTTGACAGTGCCTTCAACGTGTTCCAGTACCTGACCTTACGCACGATTCTCGGTGTACTGACCGCCCTGCTGATCTCTCTGATGGTCGGGCCTATGATGATCCGTCGACTCAGTTTCCATCAGATCGGCCAGACGGTCCGCGACGATGGACCGGAAAGCCACTTTTCCAAGGCGGGCACTCCGACCATGGGAGGGGCGCTTATCCTGGTCGCCATCGCCATCGCCACCCTGCTCTGGTCGGATCTGTCCAATCACTATGTGTGGATCGTATTGATCGTAACCCTGGCCTTCGGGGTGATCGGCATGGTGGATGATTACAAAAAGCTGGTACTCAAGGATCCGCAGGGCCTGGTGGCACGTTGGAAGTATTTCTGGCAGTCGATCGCCGGTCTGGGGGCGGCGATCGTTTTGTATCTGGGCGCCGACTCGTCCGTCGAGACCGCTCTGCTCATACCTTATTTAAAAGACGTCTCGCTCGACTGGGGGCCAATCTTCATTCTTTTCACCTACCTGGTCATTGTCGGTTCATCCAATGCAGTGAATCTGACCGATGGTCTGGACGGTCTGGCTATCCTGCCTTCGGTGATGGTGGGAGGCGCCTTGGGCGTGTTTGCTTATCTCTCGGGTCATGCGGATTTTTCGGCCTATCTGAAGATCCCCAACCTGCCGGGTGTTGGTGAGCTGATCATCTTCTGTGGGGCGCTGGTCGGGGCCGGGCTCGGGTTTCTCTGGTTCAACACCTATCCGGCCCAGGTCTTCATGGGCGATGTCGGGGCCTTGGCGCTGGGCGCCGCGTTGGGTGTGGTGGCGGTGGCGGTGCGCCAGGAGCTGGTGTTATTCATCATGGGTGGTGTATTCGTGATGGAGACGGTATCAGTGATGTTACAAGTCGCATCCTTCAAGTTGACCGGACGACGTATCTTCAGGATGGCCCCGCTGCACCACCATTTTGAACTCAAGGGCTGGCCCGAACCCCGGGTCATTGTGCGTTTCTGGATCATTACCGTTGTTCTGGTGTTGATCGGGTTGGCCAGTTTGAAGATTCGCTAATGGAAAATCTGCAGCCACAAGACGCTAAGACGCTGATCGTCGGTCTCGGCAAGACCGGGCTCTCTTGCGCTCGATATTTACATTGGCTTGGGGTGGATTTTGCTGTCACCGACAGTCGTGAAGAACCGCCGGGTCTGGAGCGTCTGCGCCAGGAGATGCCTGATTTGGCGATCTTCGT
>JASJBU010000162.1 GCA_030066355.1 Gammaproteobacteria bacterium
GCGAGGCCAAGGGCCTGGAGAGCGGTGGCTGGGCCTTGGTGACCCACAAGGACAAGCGCCTGGTCGCCTATCCGATCGGCCAGATCAATGAGGACGAAGACTGGTTCGAACTGGAGCTGAGCGGCAGCAGCGGCGCCGTGTCACTGTTGCGTTCCGCCTTCAAGCTCGCCCTGCAACCGCGGGAGCACGACGTCAATGGCCGCTTGGCCTGGAGCTCCGCCAGCACTGAGGCGGTGACCTTGGTCGAGCTGGCCGATCCGACCCTCGCGAACGAACTTAAACTGGGGCAGAAGCTGATCTGCGCCGGCGACGATTTCGCCGCCCTGGTGGAGCTGAAGGACATCCAGCGTAAAGTCGGCTCGACCAAGTTGCATCTGGCCCCACCCTTTCACCAGGACACGGAGGCAACGGGCCTGAGCCGTCACGCATGCATCCTCTACGCCAATGTGGCCCGCGCCACCCATGGGGAGACCCAGCCGGAGAAGATCCTCGGCAGTGGCGATGCCTCTCAGACCCAGCCGTCATTCGATCTCCCCCCGGAGAAGATCTCCTGGGTGGCGGACCCCGAATTCGCCAGCGGGGTGCGGGCCGACCTGACCCTGCGGGTCGGACAACGGGTCTGGCAGCAGGTGGAGAATCTGGCCCATTCGGGCGCGGAGGATCACGATTATCAGGTCGAGGTGGACGAGGACGGCCTGCTCTCGGTGCAGTTCGGCGACGGGCGCAACGGTCGCCGTCTGCCCACCGGGGTGGATAACGTGCGGGTGCGCTATCGCACCGGCTACGGGGAAGCGGGGAATCTCGATGCGAACGCGCTGGTGAAGATCGCCCGACCGCATCGCCTGATCGAGGATTTCGTCGCACCCCTGGCGAGTGCCGGCGGGGCCGAGAAGGAGTCGGCGGAATCCATGCGCGAGAGCGCCCCGGCCACCGTGCTGGCCCTGCAGCGGGCGGTCTCACTGGACGATTTCACCCATCTGGCGGCCCACCACAGCATGGTCTGGCAGGCCCGGGCCTTTGAGAAGATGCCCGACCGCCCGGCTCGGCCGCTGATCGAGGTGGTGGTGGTGGCGGCCGGCGGCGCGACCTTCAACCCGGGTTCGGAGACGGCCCTGTTGATCCAGAACTATCTGCAAGAGCACAGCATCCCCGGCACCCCGGTCTCGGTGATCAGTTATGCACCCCTGCTGCTGGATCTCAAGGTCTCCATCATGGTGGACGAGGCGGCCTTCGACAAGAAGCAGGTGGCACAGGCGGTGCAGGATCAGTTGGCGACAGGGTTGGCGCTGAAACAGCGCAGATTGGGCCAGCCCCTGTTCCGCAGCGAAGTGATCGCCCTGCTGGAGCAGGTGGAAGGGGTGGAGAACGGCCACTGCGAGATCCTCGCCACCCCCTATGTGGGGCTCAGCGTCGCCGAGCGACCAAGGCTGCACAAGGCGGACGACGGGGGTATCCGCCGGGTCTCGGTGAAGCCCCATCAGCTGCTCTATCTGGACCCGGACCTGCATGAGCCGGTCGTCACCACCCGTCAGTACGAGATTTGAGTGGGGTGAGACATGAGTAAATCCTACGATCACGCCGAACTGCTCTACCAGATCCTCCCCTCGATCTATCGGGAACGGGACGACAGTCGGGATCTGCAGAAATATCTCAACGGTTGCGGCTTGCTGCTGGATCAGTTGCACCGGACCCTGTTGCAGCGTTATGCGGACATCTTTCCCGACTCGGATCCGGCCTTCGAACTGGATTCCCAGACCTGGTTGCTGCCCTACATCGCCGCCCTGCTGGATGTGCGGCTCACCTCGCCCCTGGAGTCGGGCAAACGGGCGGAGATCGCCAACGCCATCTCCTGGCGCAAGGCCAAGGGCACGTTGCGGGTGGTCGACGAAGTGGCTGAGGCGGTGGGCGGCCTCGAAGTGGTGGTGCATGAGGGCTGGAAACGTGTTGCTACCACAGCAAGGGTCGGCATGCCCCTGTTGGCTGTGAAGACTTTCGGGTACGCCGGCGATGCGCCTGCCCCACAGCATGCACCCATGCGGGCCAGACATCCCGGGCTGCCGGCAGGTACCGTCGATCTGCGTTGCCTCGGCTCGGCAGTAGCGGCAGCGGAGGGCAATCCGGCGGCGCAGATCAGCCGGGTCGAAGGCAACAGCTATCGCTGGCGGCAGAGCAGCCTGCACGGGGCGCAGAACTGCCATGAAGGACATGGGATACTACCCATGCCAGGTCTGGAACCGGACTGGATTCCCGGCACTTTCGATGATCCATCGGTACGCACCGTCGACTTTCGCAATCCCACCTGGCGTCAGGGCCACTTCCATCCGCGCCGGGTGCTGCTCTTCTCACCCACCCATGCGGGCTTCTTCGCGGCCACCGAGCACCGCTTTCAGTGGTCGGAGGGTCTGGCGCAGGACGAAGACTTTCTAGCGGTGGTTGCCGTGGCGGTGGAGGGTGAGCGCACCACCTTCCGCAACCGCTCCCTGGACGAGGGACCCTTCGTACCGGTGGTGATTCGCATGCGGGTCAAGCTGGAACAGGTGCCGAGCGGCACCGGTCCGGTGGACCCGCCGGTCTGGCGCTTCGAAGGCATCGTCTTCAGCCACACGGTAGAGGCGGACTCCGGGCGTCTGGAGTTCTCTCGTTGCGCGGCTTTGGCGGCGGAGGTGCACAGCACCGACCTGGAAGGCCCGGTGCTCACCGCCGATGACTGCCTGTTCAAGCGGGTGCAGGCCGCCAAGGGCCTGGTCAGGCTGCAGTACTGCACCGTTCTGACCACGACCATCGCCGAGAGCCTGCAGGCCAGCGACTGCATCTTTAACGGACCGATCCACAAGGATCACGATCCAGCCAGCGAGCCGGGCGAGGGTTGCGTACGCTTTTCCAGCCTGCTGCCGGAACAGGCCGAGGGCGAGTTGAGCTTGTTTGATCACCACAAACTGCCGGCGGTGTTCTATTCGGTGAGCTTCGGCCAGCCGGGTTGCGGGGTGCTGCATCCGGCCACCCCGGAAGAGATCGCCGAGGGTGCCGAGGATGGAGGAGAGATGGGCGCCTATCACCATCTGCATCTGGTCGCCAGCCGTGCGGCGGTGATCACCAAGCTCAAGGATTATCTGCCGACCGGGATCAAACCGGTGATCATCCCCGACCATTCGCTGCATGACCTGCCGGGCGAGTTCAGTGAAGCGGCGGATTCGGAATAAACAAGCAATAGGACAGCCAGCATGAAAATTCAGAAATCGCGCAACAGCAGACAGCCGGTCAAAGACTACTCTTCCGTCTGCCATCAGCAGGGGAGGATGCTGACCGATTCGGATCTGACAGAGCAGGCGCTGCTCTCGCGAGATCGTCTGAACCAGGCCCTCAAGGATGTGATCGGCAGCGGCACACCCCGCCACGGTGCCCTCTTGCAGGTGACCGAGTCCGGCGATGAGCGGATCCCCAGTCTGCACTGGGGGCGGGTGTATGTGGACGGCGTCCTGGGTGAGGTTCGAGCGGATGCGGATGCCCCCGATGCGGATCTGTTCGATTACAACCACCAGCGCTACTCTCCGGAGGCACCGGCGTTGCCTGAGAGTGCGGCCCATCGGCTCTATGTGGATGTCTGGGAGCGCAGCGTCATCTGGCTGGAGGATGAGATGCTGCGGGACCCGGGACTGCACGGCGCGGATACCACCACCCGCACCCAGACCACGGCTCAGGTGAAGTGGTGCGATGGGTTGCTCGATCCGCTCTGCCCGGACATCAACCCGACCCTTGGCGACGCCCGTCTGCGTCTGGTATTGCGCAGCCTGGCGACCAGCGCCGATCCCTGCGATCCTTGTGCCGACGAGCTGGAGCTCAACGACCCGGTGGGCAACTATCTGTTCCGGGTCGAGGTGCACGACGTCAGCTATGACGGTAGTGACCAGCCGGAGGCGCTGGTGCTCAAGTGGTCATCGGAGAACGGGGCCGAGGCCTATGCCACGGCGGACGTGCCCCCCGATTTCGCCAGTAACCAGTTCGTCTATGAGTTCTTCGACGAGGTGTCAGAAAAACGCCTGGGTGTGCATCTGGGACGTGACGGGAGCGGGCAGAGGATCATCGATGGTCAGCGTCCGGGACTGGTCAACGAGTTCTCGGACACTTCAGCATCCGCCAGGGACTTCGTGCGCCGCTGGGACGGCTGGTGCCGGATCGAGAAGAGCGGCAGCGACTGGCAGCTTACTGAGGGTTTCGAGGGCAGTATCGATCTGACCAGCGGGGTCGGCGCCGACAAGCCGGGGCATGTGATCCAGGGCGGTGATGCTGTTGGCATCGAATTGCGGGTGATCAGCCTGGAGATCGAACTGGCGGATCATCCTCTGGTGGCGGGTGACTTCTGGACGGTGCCGGTACGCGAATCGATCCATCAGCAGGGCGAGGTGTTGCTGGAGGATGAGGACGGCGATGGCGTGCCGCCGGAGGGCGAGCCCCATCACTACATGCTGCTGGTGGATGTGGCGGCGGACGGTACTCTGAGTCTACCTCCCGCCAGCGGCTGCGACGGCTATAACGCCTGCCAGTTGCCCCAGTTTCCCAGCCTCACCGATCTGCGGGCCAAGGACATCTGCTTCGACAACAATACCTGCGAGATGCCGGAGGTCGGCACGGTGCAGGAGGCCCTGGATCATCTTTGCCAGGAGCGGGACCTGCGCTGGCACAACAAACACCTGCACGGCTGGGGCGTGGTTTGCGGCCTGATCCTGGAATGCGATCCGGAGGATCCCGCCAGCGTGGTGCTGAATACCGGCTACGCCCTGGATTGCGAAGGCAACGACATGGTGGTGGAGGACGATGTCAGCATCAATATCCTGAAACGCCTCGAGGAGGAACAGATCGATCCGGCGACCCTGGAGGATGACCAGGGGCTCTGCCTCTATCTGGAGTACACCCCGGAAGGGCAGCTGGACCTGGGCATCGAGCTCTACGATCCGGAGGACCAGGACCTGGTCGAGCGCCTGCGGGATACCTTGCTCTTCGATTTTTATGAGCATTGCATCCTGGATCTGATCAAGGCCTTCACCGGTGAGTTGCAGGAGACCGACGTACAGGCCCGTTGCGCCATCACCCAGTGCGGCAGACAGGAGATACGGCCGGTGCAGCGGCGTACCCTGACCCTGACCAATCTCCTGTTTCAGTATCAGCAGGGCGAGTCCAATACGGTGTTGAACATCTCCCAGTGTGAACACGCCCTGTTGGAGGATCTGTATGACAGATTGAGAAATCTTCTGCGCAGCAAGACCTTCTGCGCCCAGTTCCAGAACCAGGATTTCCCCGACTACCCCTTTGACGGTAAGCCATGTCGGGCCACCTGGTTCACGCCGCAGCCGCTGGACCACATCCGCCTGCACCCGGACGGCAAGCTGGCCTTCGCCTGGCGGCGCAGCAGCAACCGGGTGTTCGTCTTTGAACAGTTGAAGGCGGGCTGCCTGGGTGATCTAGTGGGCTACTTCGATGTGCCGCAACTGGACAACGGCAGTATCACCGATCTGACCATCGACCGGGATAACCTGATCCATCTCAGCGGCATCGTGCACGAGGAGGACACCTTGTTCGCTCGGGGTAAACTGCCGGAGATCAGCCGCGAGGAGTGCGAACTGAAGATCGAGTGGCAGACCAGCTTCATGTGCGGGGTCAAGGTGGTCGTGCTCAGGCAGTCCCCCTGGTCGACCCAACAGCTCTATGCAGTGGGCCTGTGCAAGGGCGCCTATCTGATCGATCCCGAAGCGCTGTTCAAGGAGGACAAGATCGAGCGGGAACCGGACTGGGCGTTTCCCGCCTCCGGGCATTTGGATTTCGATGTCAATGGGACCCGGGTGATCTGCACCGCGGCGGAGAAATCGGGTTGTGAGAAGGGGCAGTACGACCGGCTGGTCTTCTTCAAACCGGTCCTGGATGCGGATGTGAACTCACAGCCCGTCTCGATGTTGGTCCCGATCGTCAATGATCAGCCAGTGATCGGCAGTGACGGATTCGTCGTGGCCCAATCCTCTGCAGGGGAGCGGGATGATGTGAGAGGCGACAATGCGGCCGCGGAAATCGTCATCAGTAATCTGAACAGGAACCTACTGCTGTTCCTGGTGGCGGATATCGGCGATTCCAAGGTGTTGTGCCGCTTCGATGCCGCGGTGCTGCAGAAGCTGGACGGTCAACAATGGCCGGGGGATTTCTACCATTCCTTTGGCGCGGCCAGCCATATCGCCCTGAAATATGTCAGAGGCGGCAAGCTCGACGGCGTGGTGGCGACCCGCTATGCGATGCACGACATGCAATATATCCCGGGGGATCCCCGCCAGTATCAAAAGACGTTGTTGACCAGTATCCCGGTGCAGGCCGGACCGGTGGATATCGCCACCCATGACGAGTTGCAGCAGTTGCATGTGCTCAACCATATGGGCCAGTCGATCACGGTGCTCAACTACGCGTTACCGGAGTATCAGGAGCAGAGACCGACTCTGCAGGAGTATCGGGCGGATGTACTTGCCGCCTTCTATCAACTGCTATCCGGCCTGTTGCAGTATCTGAAGGACTGCTTCTGCCAACACCTGCTGGTCAAGTGCCCCGAATGTGACGAAGACGACAAGGTCTATCTCGGCTGTCTGAGCCTGCGCGACAACGAGGTCTACAACATCTGTAACTTTACCAAACGAAAGACCGTCAAGACCTTGGACGCCTTCGCCTATTGGTTGTCGCTGATCCCGATCGGCCCCATCGTGGCCTGGGCGATCGAAAGGCTATGCTGCCTGGTCTTGCCGAACCTCTTTGAGCAGCGGGAGACCCAGGCGTTCGCCATCAGTCCGCAGCAACTGGGTACGGTGAGCGCGGTGATGAATACCGATCACAACAACATGCTGCAGGCGGTCTCCCTGGCCAGCAAGGATGTGACGAAGAAGGGGTTGAACGAACTGGTCAGGGCCGGATACCAGGATAACAGCAGTTACCAGGATCTGGTGGGTACCGAGTATCACTACAAACCCGGTGTTATTCAGACCGTGCAGCCGGCGTTCACCACCAACCAGGCGATCAAGGATAAGGTCGACAGTATCGAGATCGACCGGGCCAAGACCAAGGATGAGGTGGCGACGCTGCAAAACGAAGTGAATACACTCAGGCAGGAGAAACTGGCCGCCGAAGAGCGCTTCCAGGCGCTCGAGGCAGACTATAACAACGTATTGGTAAAACGGGTCGAGGCGGTCGAGGTGGACAAACAGCAGGCAGAGCAAGAGGTCACCGCGTTGAAGGCTGAGATCGCTGTGCTCAAGGAAGAGAAGACCTCGGCGGATCAGCGTTTCACCAAATTGGAACAGGACATCGTCGAGCTCAACAAGCTGCGGACCCATGTGGAACCAATCGTCAGAGCGGCGGAACCGGTAGCGACCATCGAGGGCATCTCTCCGGAGAATGCGAGGATCCTGGAGGCGAACAACATCACCACGGTCAAGCAATTGGCGGATGCGAACGTCGATCGTCTAAAAGAGCTGGGCATCCGCCACAATACGGCGACCAGCCTGATCAAGAAGGCGAATGACAAGCTGGTGATCGCTCGTTGAGTGTGTGATGGGTAAACAAGCGGTAAAGGCGGAATCCGCCCCGCCGATCCGGTCCATTCGACCTGCGGTCGGGCAGACCTTTACCCGTCATGCTTCCAGGGTGAGTGCTCTGTTGAGTACCGGTAGGCATGCGATCCAGCCGATGGTTGAAGTCGGCAGTGCAGGGGATGCGGCGGAGCGGGAGGCGGACAGTATGGCTGAGCGTGTGCTGAGGATAGCCGAGCGTAAACCGAGCGAGCCGACACCCAATCGCGAGCTGTCAGCCGAACCGCGCCGGGTACCTGGAGCCAGCACTTTGGATAACCTCATGACCCCACGCGCATCTGAACTTTTCACGTCAGTGGGCAAGCCTTTGGATGCGACGACGCGATCGTTTTTCCAGTCAGGTTTCGGCTATGACTTAGGTCGTGTGAGGGTCCATACGGATCCGATCTCATCCACGCTGGCCGGGTCCATCAAGGCTCGGGCCTTTACCGTCGGAACGGACCTGGTCTTCAACCGCGATCAGTACGATCCGGCCAGCATCAGGGGGAAAAAACTACTGGCGCACGAACTGGCCCATGTCGTGCAGCAACAAAGCACAGGATTGAAAGTACAGCGGCAAGATGATTCGTCCGCCCAACCTGATGTGGAGTCGATATCAGCCGAGCTATCCGAATCTCAGGACAGGCTGGCGCAGGATACGGCAATGCGAATTAACCAACTGATCGAGGATGGTTTTGATCAGGTGATTCGTGAACAGGGAACCCAGCCATTCGCGCTGCTTGGCGAGGTTGAGCAGATCCTGCGTGAGGTCACGGAACTGAGGACCGAGATGATGGGCAAGCAGCCGGTGATCGTCCAAGAGCCCTTGTCAGGCTCAGGTAAACAGGCATTGCGTTATTATTTACCCGCAAAGACTCATCAGCGACTGGCTATTCTGCTCAATTATGTGTCGCTCGATGCCACGTATCACATTCAAAATGTCTTGCTTATCGATCCAGCCACGAAATTTACCTATGAGATGCAACTGGTGGGTGCAGGAGGCGGCAAGGGGATTGTCGGGGTAAAGGGTTCTCCGGTTTACATTTCCTACCTGGAGGATGGGAAGGAAATCTGGAAGGAAGAATACAACTTCGAGGGTATGGGCCCGGCGATAGGGGTTGCACCCATGGCAGCAACCGCATCACCCAGCAAATCCCCCTTCACTGCTGATTTTTACTGGGGTCCGGGGGAATTCGTCGGCAAGATGGACTTGGCAGAGTTGGATATCGCGCCACTCGGTGGTTACAGCTTTTCCGGTGCCACACTCACCGGACAGGGCAATCATCCCCCGGTTTCCATTACATTGAGCGGTTGGATCGCGAGTACGCCGGGTGACGTGGGTGTAGGGAAATACTGGGGGTATCTCAACCGGGAACTCGGCGAAAAGATCACTGACCCGGGATCCACTCAGCAACTGCCGGAAAAACCGGCCTTTGTCCAGGAAAAGCCAGTCAATCTGGAACTGCTTATAGGGTTCGATACAGACAGTGATCAGCCGAATGACAGATCCCTCCTGGCACTTGAGGAGTTCGTGCAGGACAACCAGACTGTTCTGGACCAGGGGGACTTCGATCTTCAGTTGTTCGGACAGGCCAGTCGCATTGGTGAGGATCCCCATAATCAGGCATTGTCGGAGCGGCGGATTGCCAGCGTGGTGGACTTGATTGAAGCACTGTGGGGCAGACCCGTGCCGGACGAAAAGATTCAGTCCCTCGCCGTTGGTGAGAGACAAGCGGCTGAGGAGGGTGTCCCTCCAGGTGATGACAGTTCTGAATACCGCACGGTGGAATTAAGACTGATCGGAGAGCAACAAGTCGTCTTGCCGCATTTTTGATAGGTAAGTCAGCGTTCGTGTGACCAGGAAAACATGACATGGGCAGCACTGTACGAGTCAAGGATATCGGAAAAACCTGTCCAAGCGGTCGACCGTCGGTTGGCAGACTGGCGGCCCGCCAGGTTTCACAGGTGAGTACCCTGTTGCGCACGGGCAGAGGGGTACCTCAGGCCAAGTTACGCATCAATACGCCGGGCGATGTATTCGAGCAAGAGGCCGATCGTGTCGCGGAACAGATTATGCGGATGCCCGATCCGCGTTTAAGCCTGCAGGATGGAGATCGGTCACTAGATGATCAGAGCCTGCAACCGGAACCAATGATCCAACGCCTATGCAAATCCTGTGCGGAAGATGATGAGCTGTTGCAGAAAAAATCGATCGAGGGGCAAGGGGCACCTGTTGTCTCTGCAGCGTTGAGTCAGAGCATCCGCTCGCTGCGAGGCGGGGGAGAGCCTTTACCTGGTGCAGCACGTAACTTTTTCGAGCCCCGGTTCGGGGTCGATTTGTCTGCCGTGCGCATCCATGACAATGCCCGCGCCGATCAGCTGGCCAGGTCACTCAGTGCCCGCGCATTCACACTGGGGAGCGATGTGATGTTCGCTCGCGGGGAGTACTCCCCGAGTGAAACTGCCGGCAGAGGGCTGCTAGCCCATGAGTTGGTACATGTGCTGCAGCAACGCAGCGACGAGGCGACGCTGCGACGCCAGAATGTGCCGGCACCGGCACCACCCGCTAGCCCAGCGCCGCCGGCCTTCTCCATTACGCAGATTCCCGGGATCATGACGGCCATGTCGTGGAACACGGCAGCGGCGCTCATGAACGACTGGTTTTCCCGTCCCGCCAATGCGGTTCCTGCTTCCGGTACACCGAATACCAGCGCTGTGACCATCAGCTGGGCCAATGGATTCAGTCGGGCAAGATCCGTGTACGACACGCTGGTTGCCGATAGGATCTGGGTAAACGATGCAGCACAGAATCTCCTGCAAAGCAGGCTTGTGGGGGCAGGTCTGCCCGGTCATGGGGCCAGCCAGGCTTTCGGATCGGTAACGGGCTCAGCCCCTGCGCTCGACAGCGACTATATCAACTATCGGGCGGTCAACCAGGGCCTGTTCACTGCACTGGACGGTCTGGCCGGTGCGCTTGCCAATTTTGTCTACCGGGTGGTCGTGAGGGGGCGGATCACCGACACGGGGGCATCGCCCTGGCACGCCTTCGGCACCAGCCGCAGTTACCAAGTTGATCTGTCGGATGTCGGTATCTATATCAAGGACTCTTATGATTTCAACGGCGATCAGGATCTCGGATGCTGGGATCCGGTCGCCAACACGGTGGGCCGTACCCGCCTGTTTCAGGGCAATGCCACTTGTGTGGGTAACGTGGATTACCGTACCTGGCGAGCCGCCAACAATCGGGGGGGTGACTTCCTCATCTATTCGACACCTGACGTGCTGAGTGTCTCGGACAGTTTCACCTTCTACCATTGAGCATGTTGAGCCAGATTCGAAAAACAAGGCCCGTCTCTATGTCAGGGCAGCGTGCGAGACCAGTGGTGCATTGTATACAACATGCCCGGGTTCAACAGATCCTGCAGCGCAGGTTGGTGCAGGCCAAACTCACCATTGGCCCTGTGAATGACCAATACGAACAAGAGGCGGATCGGCTTGCGGAACAGGTGATGAAAATGCCTGATCCGGCAGCATCTGACGCGGTTGGCGGGCCATTGCTCAGCCATGCTATTGATCCCTATCCCAAGATGCGGCGCAGCTGCAGCTCCTGTACTGATGATGAGGAGCTGTTGCAGGCGAAACGCAACAACGCTGAGCAATCTGAGGCGACCAGTACAATAACCACAGGACTCGGATCGTTGCCGGCAGGACGGCCCTTGAGCGGTTCTGAACGGGGTTTTTTCGAACCGCGCATCGGTGCGGATTTTTCTCGGGTACGTATACACCAGGATACCCATGCCGCCGCATTGGCGAGGTCAATGAACGCCCGTGCTTT
>JASJBU010000163.1 GCA_030066355.1 Gammaproteobacteria bacterium
CTGATAGATACAGCCCAGTTGGGATTGGCCGACTTTGCAGAGAGGCAGGACGATGAAGAACAGGCCTTACCTGACAGTTAGTCTTACAGGGGCATTCGGGAATACTGCTCCACTCAGTCATCAGTGATTTGCCAAATTGAATTTTTACTCACTGCAATAATCGGCCAAGACGAGTGATCGCTAAATCTCAGGCATCATGATTTGCCCGTTGTACGTCGGACGATGTAGGTGGGGTAAGTGTCTGGCAAACAGAGGTATGGCCAGCTTGCTGAACGGCAGACCGGCAAGGTTTCTGACCCTGGATGACGATCCGCATGGAGATGCGACTGGCCAGTAAGATTATGTCATACCAATGACTTCAAAGATCAGGTCAAAATGGACGGGGCAAACCCCGGGCATCATGGACTGGTAATGGTCTGGATCGCACACCAGGGTGAAGATTGGATCGCCTGACTATTTCGCATTACAGTTCAGGGAGGGATCATGGGTGGATGGACCGGGTGCGCGTCAACGCTGCAGGCGGCCCCGCCATACTTTTCATGCATTGTATGCGAATCATTCTAATTGCGGAATCTCAGACACGGGCGCAACCGATCCACCTGTGACCAACACGCTCCGAGTGCCTTTAGGCCGCCAATGATCTGGATGTGGCTCGAGTGTTGATGAACCCAATGCGCCGCAGTCTGGTGATCGTCCTGACCTGCGAACGGCAGACTGACAGATTAAACGGGTATGTGCAGCACAATTGTCGATGACAGAGATTTATTGACCAGATGTCTGAAGTACAAACCAGGAATATTGGGCTTGCATTGCCTTTAAGGGCTTCATCGATGATCTTGACACAATATTTCACAAATTCTGAGCCTGGCTTTTTTTGAGATAACCCATCTACTTCAGTTGGTTACCGAGGCGGAATCGGCAAGCGATGATTTCTACAAACCTAATCAACAGAATCTCTTCAATCTTTTTCAGAGAAACCGTGAACCAGAGACGATTTTGATGCGCACAACCTCACATTAGTCGAGGGGGCGCTAAGAGTTAAGTCTTATGTGTTCAGAATTTCCCACAATATAAATTCTTATCGGTTCGGAAATCTAACGATAAATTTGTCGTATATGGGTATAGATAACCGGATATTTTTGGTTGCCTCTGGCTGAAAGGGGACTTATATTCTTATTTTTTAGCAACCATAGGGAGGTAATTCTTAACAAGTCAACAAGCCAGATTCGGTCGTCTGGAAAACAAGAAGAATGTTCCAGGGCGACCTATCAACAAACAATAAGGAGGAGTCACCACCGTGATGAAACCAAGAACTCAGACTAAGCTGCTGACGGCTGTTATGACTGGAGCGATGGTATTTGCCGCTTCATCAACCCATGCTGCGATTACTGTAGACGGAAACCGGATCAAGCAGGACTATCCTCTGAAATCTACCGACCCGCTAGTCAATACGATGGAAAACTGGTTGGTCAATAACCCCACTGCCTACGCGCTGAATCCCATCAATGTGCGCGGTGGCTTCCACCCGGATCGCTCGGATCC
This sequence comes from Gammaproteobacteria bacterium, assembly GCA_030066355.1. Classification (GTDB taxonomy): domain Bacteria; phylum Pseudomonadota; class Gammaproteobacteria; order Chromatiales; family Chromatiaceae; genus JASJBU01. Next base: position 1,543 of record JASJBU010000163.1, read on the forward strand.
CGATGAGAAAGGGGGAGATTACGATGTGCTCTACATCTTCCCGGATGCTGCGACTGCGGATGCCTGGTGGGATCCAACGGTAGATGCTACACCGCCGATTGAAATCCCGGACACCGCTGTCGCGATGATCCACTGGGAACTCGATAACGGCAGTGGCTCTTTCCCGGGCGTGATGTCTAAGTCCGATATCGACGGCTTCAAATCGCGCAACTGTATCATGGCCGCCGGTGACGTGATTCCAGTGCCCGACCCAAACGATCCTAACGCTACAATCGAAGTCGAAAAGACCTGCAGCAACCCGCAGGGATCTTCCAAGCGTTTCAAGATGAACGTGCTGATCTCGGACGCACCCATCGACCTGGTGTATAACGTCGAGCCGCTCCCGTTGACCTACACCAACTACGATACCCTGCCGACGTTTGACGGCGTTGAGGAATCCGGCCGTGTCTACCGCTCATTGCAGAAATGGCACAATACCACGGCGATGGATTCAGCGACCCAGACGCGCGACGGTGTGCGCATCGCGGGTTTCAGCATGGCACTCGGACATGGCGTTGGCAGCGCCTTTGCGCCCATCGAGAGTGCGGACGGCACGGGTCTCGAAGTGGACAAGGTGCTGGGTTTTGAGCTGCGCCCCTGCATGCCGGACCATTTCCTTGATGTGTTTCGTCCTAACCGCCCGCCAGGTTCGGGGCAAAACCCCTGTAGCGGCACTGTAGACTCAACCGGCCAGGAACTGCCGCAGGAGATCTGGCTGGAGGAGGAATACGGGACCTTCTCGCCGGCCATGTATTCCTTCGTCGGTGACAAGCGCAGGCCTCTCGGTGGCTTCTGGGACAAACGCCCCGCCGGTGTCTACCCGCCTGCAATCCAGTCCCTGGGCCTGCTCGACAGCGGCGTTGCAGCCAGTGACGATCCGGTCTATTGGGACAGCCGCGTCGATGGCGCGACAGCGCTGCCGGGTTATGTCGGTGCCACCACACCCAACTACTTCGATATCATCGCCACGCAGGCTACCGAGGTCGGCGCCACGACGGTTGATGACGTGCCGTTGCCCAACCCGTTCGGTTACCTGATGTACTGGGGCGTGCTGGCAGACGGGGACGTGGGCATCCTGCCTTGGGGTATCTACGCAGACGATGACGGCATACCAGCGACCGAAGGCGGCCTGATCGCCTGGTGGGACGGTGCACAGTATCGCTGGGGCATCGACGGCTCAGTGTTTGATGGTGTGGTCAACCCGGATGACGCTTTCGCACCGGTGGATCCGGCGCTGCTGGCGGAATGGGCTGAGAATCCGTTAGTGGAAGAGCCTGACTTCGTTCTCTACCCGGATACCGGCTTCCCTCCCGGCCCGTTGTACGAAACCGGCGTGACCGACGATCTGGCGGGTCTCAATGTCGACTACTTTGTCTATCTGGGTCGCAACTACGATGCCGCTGCAAACCCCACCTTTACGATCCGTATGACCACGGTTTCCGTGAACGCTGCGGGGGTCCAACCAAACGACTACGGCAACGAAGAACCGGCATGGGTCGCCAATCCGGCCCCGCCTCTGGAAGACTTCCTCAATGGAGGCGGTACAACCGACGAGGTTGATGTGGCGATCGACGAGTTGGAAGTCGACTTTAGCGTCGAAGTCAACAAGATGGAAGAGCTTAAGGTCAAGATCACGAACTATGGTCCAGACGCCGCAAGTGGTACGGTCAGCGTGATCGGCACCGACAGCGCAGGCGAGGTGGTCGCGAGCATCAACGCCGAATTCACCGATCTCGCTGCCGATACCGAATCGGAGCTCAAGTTCAGTTGGATGACACCCAGCTATCCGACCGTGATCGAATGGGTCGCCGAGGTGACTGCCGAAGGCGATACCAACCTCAACAACAATGCGGCGACAGCCACGACTCGGGTCGTCGAGTAAGGAAGCAGCGGGGGTTAATCTCGCGAGCAGAACTCGTCGGACGGGAAATATCGTTAGTGGCTGAAAGGGCGGAGACCGGCCATGCCGGTCTCCGCCCTCGTTATTTGGTTCCCGAACGCACTGCTGTAAAACTCCCCAGTTGTAACATCCGGCGGGTGATGAGATGGTCTCCGTCCCCCTGATTATCGGTGCCATTGTGCGCCAGGCTGGAAGTGTTATAACCATCGAGACGGTGGCGAGACGATCATCTTATCGCCCGATGAGCTGTCCGTTGCAAGCTACACAAGATTCGCATCAGTAAAATGGAATTTTGTTGATCAATCGATTCCCTGTCCCCATCGATTTCACCTCAGATACGCTTGATCCTTTTCAATGCTTGACGCCATAAACCCTCCATATGGATGGGGGGCCTACATCGTAGAGCTGTTAATCTCTAAACCACCAAAGATAAAAAGTTATTTCACAAGATTACATTCGATATGTTTGCGACTCTTCCCATTTTCTGTATTCGGCTAGCAACTAATACTAATAACAGAGAGAGGTAACATCATGATGCAGCGTTTTGTACTGATTACATCGTTATCCATTTTGATTAATGCCTGTACTAATCCGCAGGATGCAAGTGAGGAGAATTTTACTCAAGCAATACAGGCTTATGGAGACCACCTCACTGAGCAAGGGACCTACTGTATTGAAAAAGGTCCATATCCAAAAACAAAAAGCATCTATTTGAATTTATTAGATGTCAATTATTCAGCTCTGTTAGAAAAGGTAGGGCTTTTAAACAAGTCTGGGCCGTCGAAAGGCAAAGGCCCAAAAAGTATTAATTACGATTTAACTGAAAAAGGTAAAAAATATTTTTTAGAAGGTAAAGGCTTTTGTTTGGGAAAACCTAAAGTAGTACGCATTAAAAACTTCACTGCCCCACAGAGCATGCGTGGACAAACCGTATCGAAAGTTTTTTATGAATATCAATATACTGATATCCCAGAATGGGTCTATGAGATTTCCGAAATGACCGTATCTAACAATAAAGCTTATACAGAAATCCGAGATATAGCGGCATCTGTATCAGAACCGATCAACCACGAAGCTCTATTAGTTCTCATGAATGATGGCTGGCGGCACCAAAAGCTATTAGGGAAGAAATAACGGCATAATTGCACTCAATACAACGCAGTCGGCTAATAACGGAATTTGTGACTCTATTATAGGGTTGTGTCATATTTGATGACTTTATCGATGATACTGACTTTGCTGACAGAGTGGGTTATGGATTGTTGTTATGTTGACGAGGAAAAGCATATAGATACCTATTTCAGGTCGATGTCGGTTGAGGAAGCTCGCATCTGTCATCCGCTTCGGCTTCCACTTTGCAGAACGCCTGTCCAGCGGTAATGCAACCCAGCGGCACGACGATCAAGGTCAGGGGCACCGCCACGATGGGGCCGAACAACAGAGAGATGGCCATACCCTGAAAGATCGGATCGAACAGGATGGCGAAGGCCCCGGCCATCATGGTCAGGTCGGTGACCCAGATCGGCCGCATGCGGATCTGTCCGGCCATCATCACTGCCTGTTTCACGTTGATGCCCCGATGCACCTCGTTCTTGGCGAAATCCACCAGTAGGATCGAGTTTCTTACTTCGATGCCCGCCAGGGCGATGAAGCCGATCATCGAGGTGGCGGTGAATTCCGCATCCAGCAGCCAGTGTCCCGGGATGATACCGATCAGGGTCAGGGGGATCGGCGCCATGATGATCGCCGGTTGGATGAAGTTGCCGAACTCCCAAACCAACAGGATGTAGATCAGCACCAGCGCGGCGGCGAACGCCAGTCCCAGGTCGCGGAAGGTCTCATAGGTGATGACCCATTCGCCGCTCCATTCAAAGCCGCTGATGGTATCGTCCAGAGGCGGGCCGGTCAGGGTGCCGCTGATCCGCACGCCGTCCGGTGTCGTGTAATCCTCCAATTGGTCCTCGACACTGAACATGCCGTAGATCGGTGCGCCGAGCCGTCCCTCCATTTCACCCACCACATACTCCATGGGGCGCAGATCCTTGTGGTAGATGATCGGATCTTCGGGGATCTGTTGGAAGTGCCCCAGTTCGAACAGGGGCAGGGTGTTGCCGTTATCGGATGGGATGGGCAGATTGGCCAGTCGGCTTAGCTCGGCGCGCGCGGCGAAAGGCAGCTGCATCACCAGATAAGTGGGTTCAAGGTCCCGGCCCCGCTTCACATCGCCCATCTGGTGGCCGCCCATGGCCATGTCCAGATTGCGGGTGATGGTTTCGACCTTGACCCCATGCCGGGTGGCCTTTTCGGTATCCACCTCGAAGTGCCAGCGCAGGTGGGGCTCGGTCATATAGCTGTCCACGTCGACCAGGTTGGGTGCCTGGTCGAACATCGTCATCAGGTCCTGGGAGACCCTACGGCGGGTTGTCGCATCCGGTCCGTAAACCTCGGCGACCACGGTCTGCAGCACTGGAGGTCCGGGGGGCATCTCCACCACGGCAATGCGCGCAGCGTGTTCACTGGCGATCGGGGTCAGCAGCCCGCGCGCGGCTTCCGCGATCTGGTGGCTGCTGCGTTCCCGTTTATCCTTGTCTTGCAGCATGACCTGGATATCCGCCTGCCAGGGCTCGGTGCGCAGATAGTAGTGGCGCACCATGCCGTTGAAATTGAACGGTGAGGCGGTGCCGACATAGGACTGCAGGGCGGTGACCTCCGGGATCCCACGCAGCGCCTCGACCAGCTTCAGGGTGGTATTGGCGGTGACCGGTAGGGGGGTGCCTTCCGGCAGATTGACCACCACATTGAATTCGGGCTTGTTGTCGAAGGGCAGCATCTTCACCGTGACCGCCTTGAAATAGAACAGCGAGCAGGCCAGGAAGAAAGCCGCAACAATGATCCCGAGAAAGATCCAGGAATAGAAGCGGTTGTTGATCAGGGGCTTGACGACAGGCTGATAGATCTGGCCGATGATCTGTTGGATCCGCTCTTCCTTGCGCTCCGCCCGTTTCAGGCTCTCGAGTCTGGGACGTAGCATATGCGCGAACCAGGGGGTGAAGACGAAGGCGGCGAACAGGGAGAAGAGCATGGCCACCGAGCCGAATAGAGGGATGGGAAACATGTAGGGGCCCATCATGCCGCTGACGAAGCCCATCGGCAACAAGGCGGCCAGCACGGTCAGGGTGGCGATGATGGTGGGGTTGCCCACCTCGCGCACCGCATCGATGGCGATCTGTTTGCTGGTGGTGTCATCGTGCAGCCAGCGGCGGAAGATGTTCTCCACCACCACCGTGGCGTCATCCACCAGGATGCCGATGGCGAAGATCAGGGCGAACAGACTGACCCGGTTGATGGTGAAACCCAACACCCAGGACGACCATATGGCGATCAGGATGACCACCGGGATGATGGTGATCACCACCAGGGCCGGCCGTCCGCCTATGGTCAGCCAGCTCAGCAGGCTCACCGCGATGGTTGCGCCGAGCAGTGAAGCCAGCAGCTCGTTGACCTTGTCATTGGCGGTCTTGCCGTAGTTGCGGGTGATCGCCGCTTGGACATTATTGGGTATCAGTCGGCCCTGCAGGGTCTGGAGTTTGTGCAATAGGGCATCGGCTACGGTGACCCCGTTGGTACCCACCTTCTTGGCGATGGCAATGGTCACCGCGGAGGCCCCGTCGCTGGGCGGTTGATCCGGCTGATGAGCCGGGCCGCTGAAGTAATTCACCAGTTGCTGGGTCTCTTCCGCGCCGTCGATGACCTCGGCGATATCATGCACATAGATGGGCTTACCGTATTGCGAACCGACCACCAGTCGTGAGACCTCGTCGGCGCCGCGGAGAAAATGTCCGCCGGTGACGCGGAAACGGGTGTTGCCGATCTCCATGGCGCCGGCTGACTGTTCGATATTCGCTGCCTTGATGGTGGCGGCCACCTGATCCAGGCTGATGCCGTAACCGGCGAGCCGCTCGGGCAGCACTTCGATGCGTACCTGCTGTCTGCGTCCGCCGACGATGAAACCTTGACCGGTATTCGGTACCTCTTTCAGGCGTTGCAGGACATCGGCCGCGAGGCTGCGCAGATCGGCGTCGTCCAGTTCGTTCGACCAGAGGGTCACGGTGACCACCGGTACGTCGTCGATGCCCTTGGGTTTCACCAGAGGCATGGCGACCCCGGGCGGGATCTTGTCCAGGTTGGATTGCAGCTTGTCGTGGACCTTGACGATGGAGGGTCCCAGTTGCTCGCCCACTTCGAATCTGACTGTGACAATGCCCCGGGCGTGTTCACTGGCTGAGTAGATATGCTTGATTCCGGGGATCTCGCTCATCATGCGTTCCAGCGGGTTGATGGCGAGGCTGGCGACCTGCTCGGAAGAGGTGCCGGGATAGCTGATGAAGATATCGATCATTGGTACCAGGATCTCCGGATCCTCCTGGCGCGGGGTCAGGAACAGGCCGAGGATACCGATGAACAGGCTGGCGAGCAGCAGCAGCGGGGAGAGGGGCGAGTTGATGAAGGTGCGGGCAAAGCCACCCGCCAGCCCCAGACGGGGTTCAGGGACGTGTTCCAGCGCGGGATGGGTGAGTGCGGGTCGACGTGACCTGAAGCGGGTAGGTGTCTTCGGCATAGAGTCATCCTCCGGAAAGCGGAGAATCTCGTTTCTATCAATACATTATAGACTGCTGAACTGTGAGTTTTGACCGTGATCAGCCTAACGTTGGATAAGGCTCTTATTTGGCCGGGTAGCGGACTATCCTTTAATAAAACGACGAATGTATTAAAGGAGTGGTCGAATGTTGGAAATCAAGAATAAAAAAACGGGTGCAGTCATTGCCCGGCTCAATGGCGAGAGCCTGGTAGGCGCCGACTTGCGTGAGATGTTCCTGGTGGGGGCGGATCTGACGAATCAAGATCTGTCAGGGGCACGCTTGACGGCCGCCGAGCTCGATGAGGCGGACTTGAGCCATGCCAATCTGCAGGGGGCGATCCTCTGTGGAGCGAATCTGAGCCATGCGAATCTCAAGGAAGCCGATCTCGCTCACGCGCGCATCGGCAGCAATATCCACTCGAGCGCTGCCATTCTGGAAGATGCCGATCTTTCAGGAGCGGACTTGAGTTTTGCCGACCTGCGCAATGCCCGTCTTGGCAGGTCCAACCTGTCGGGTGCCAACCTGACCCGGGCCGACCTCTGCGATGCCGATCTGCATGAGTGCGATCTGTCGCATGCCGTTGCGCAGGATGCCCTGTTCATCAAGGCCAAACTGCGTCTGGCCAATCTCTCGGATGCGGATTTTCGCGATTGTCATTTGAACGACACCAACATGAGCGGAGCCAATCTCAGCCGTATCAATCTGGAGAGCAAACACCCGGGGGGCTTCAGTGCGATCAATCTGGCCCGCCTGCATGGCGCCAACCTCTCGGGAGCGCGTCTGAGGAACATCTCGGCGGAGGACTGTGATATGCGGCATGTGGATCTGACTGGCGCGGATCTGGCCCATGCGGTGCTGGGAGGCTCGGTATTGCGCAGCGCAAATGTGACCGACGCCAATTTCGAGGGTGTCGAGCTGGCTTCGGTGACGATCGACTTTGCCAACTTCAGCAAGGCCTTGAACGCGGATATTCCTTCATTCAAAAAGAATGTCCGTTGAGACGGGGCATCTGGGTTCACGGTAAGTTATGCAAGACTTGGCAGCGCTGCATCAGCATTGCTCCCAAGGCAGACCATGGTAGCGCCAACCGCCCAGGGTGCTGCGCTGATGATTTTCATCCAGATCCCCCTCGAAACCCTCGTCGATGTGAAATACCCGTAAGAAACCGCTTTCGAGCAGGGCCTTGCCGGCTTCCAGGGAGCGTTTGCCACTGCGGCAGATCAGAATCACCGGCGCACAGCCCTCATCGATGGTGCACACGCTGCCGCCCAGCATCAACTTACGGATATCGGTGACGAAATCCGGGTTCACGGTCCAGTCGGGTTCGTCGATCCATGGGATATGCACCGACCCTTTCGGATGACCGACGAATAGGAACTCCATGCTGGAGCGGATATCCACCAGCACGGTGCGGGGATCATCCTCCATCATCTGGATGGCTTGTTGTGGGGTAAGGCTGTGGGGAAGCGTTTGTGTCATCAGTCGTTCCTTTGGTGGTAATCAATCTGTTTTATAATTCTGAGTCTTCATGGTAGAGGTTTTTTATCGGAAGACAACTCCCCCCGGGAAGTTGGTCGGGTGTAGAATCCAGCCTTATGCGCTTTCTCATCCCGCTCTTCCGTTTCCTCTCGATCTTGCCGCTGAGATGGCAGCATCGCCTCGGCTGGCTGATCGGGAGATTGTATATCCTGATTCCCAACCGTGAACGTGATGTCACCGAGATCAATCTACAGCTCTGTTTTCCCGCATCCTCCTCCGCAGAGAGGATGTCCCTGCGCAACCGAAGCCTCGAGCAGGCAGGTCGCACTCTCATGGAGATGGCTGCGATCTGGTTCTGGCCCATCGAGCGGGTGCTGAGTCTGATTGTTTCGGTCTCTGGCGAGGAGCATTTGCAGCGCAAGCCGCAGCAAGGGCTGATCGTATTGGCCCCCCACCTCGGTTGTTGGGAGATTGCCGGGCTGTATCTGGCGAAACAGGGTGGAGTGGTGTCCCTCTACCGCCCCCCAAGACAATCTGCCCTGGAGACGATCGTCAAGGCGGCCCGGGAACGCAGCGGCGCACAACTGGTACCGACCAACGCCCGTGGCGTCAAGCGGCTGTACCGAGTCCTGCAAACCGGTGGGATCACCGGGATCCTGCCGGATCAGCAACCGGATTCGAATAAAGGCAGTGTGTTCGCGCCCTTCTTCGGGGTGCCGGCATTGACCATGCTGTTGATCAATCGTCTGGTGCAGAAGACCGGCTCCAAGGTGGTCTTCTGCTATGCGCTCCGGCTACCCGGCGGACAGGGCTTTGCAGTCCACTATCTACCGGCGCCGGACGGGATCGATGCAGCGGATCCCCGGGTCGCGGGAGGCGCCTTGAATCAGGGTGTCGAGACCTGTATCGCTGCGTGTCCGGAACAGTATCAATGGTCCTACAAACGTTTCAAAGACCAACCTGAGGGGGTTCGTTCCCCCTACAGGCGAAGACGCTGAACAGACTCCCACTCCCGAATTAAAGTGCTAATCATCTCAGCCGCTAACCGGTTGACTGTTTTGCATTTAAGCAAGGATCGAGGGGGGTTAACGATGGGCGGACTGAGGCGGTGGGCACTGGTGCTGGGGGCGACCTGTTGGCTGGCTTCGCCCGGACTCCTCGCTAAGGCCGTGACCACTGAGTGGGCGGATGTACGGGTTTTGATCGATATCTCGGGTAGCATGAAGCAGAACGACCCGAATAATCTGCGGCGTCCCGCGTTACGTCTTCTGGTCGGGCTATTGCCCAGGGATACCCGTGCGGGCGTCTGGACGTTCGGCCAGTATGTGAATATGCAGATTCCCCTGGGTCAGGTGGATGGGGCCTGGAAGTACAAGGCCAGAGAGAGTTCACGAAAGATCGGATCTCCCGGCCAGTTTACCAATATCGAAGATGCCCTCAAGCGAGCCACTGAAGATTGGTCTGGACCGCCGGGAAAATTTCGACGCAGTGTCATCCTCTTGACCGATGGAATGGTGGACATCTCCAAGTCAAAGGCAAAAAATCTGGCCTCTCGAGAGCGTGTGCTGCAGCGCTTATTGCCGCAGCTGCAGGAAAAGGGCGCCGTCATCCATACCATTGCGTTGTCCGGAAATGCCGATCATGAATTGATGCGGGACTTGGCCAGTGCCACCGGTGGTTGGTATGAGCAAGTGGAGAATGCCGATCAATTGCAGAAGGTCTTCCTGCGGATCTTTGAAAAGGTCGGCAGACCCGATGCAGTGCCCCTGAAGGACAATACCTTCA
>JASJBU010000164.1 GCA_030066355.1 Gammaproteobacteria bacterium
CCTCATAGAAGTAGTCCAGAAAACCCGGGGTGCCCAGCATGTGCTGGTAGGCGCCTTCACCCAGTGAAGCCAGTTCCTGCATGATGTCCAGGTGGTCTTTACGATCCTCGGGCGGGGGCTCGATCAGACAGCGGCTGGCCTTGATCAGGCCACTGATTCCCATGGTGAGCTCGTAGCGGGCGGTTTCCGGGTTGGCATAACGGTACGACAGTACCTCGCCCTGCTCGGTGAACTTGATCTGACCATGGACCGTGTCTACCGGCTGGGACAGGATGGCCTCGTGGGTGGGGCCGCCCCCGCGGCCGATGGTGCCGCCGCGGCCGTGGAAGAGGCGGCAGGCCACACCCCGGTCGTCGGCCAGGGCGATGATCTTCTGTTGGGCATCGTAGAGGTTCCAGTTGGAGGCCAGGATGCCGCCGTCCTTGCAGGAGTCAGAGTAGCCGAGCATCACCTCCTGTTGGTTGCCGGAGGCCTTGAGCAGGGCACTGTAGGTGGGATGATCGAACAGGCTGCCCATGACCTGACCGATTTGCGCCAGGTCATCGATGGTCTCGAACAACGGACTGATGCGGATGTCGCAGAACCAAGCGTCGCCCACCTTACCGGCCAACCCGGCCAGGCGCGCCAACAGCATCACCTCCATGACATGGCTTGCCGCATGGGTCATGGAGATCACGTAGTTCCCGAACACCTCTGGACTGATCTGTGCGCGCATCTGCACCATGACCTCGAACACTTCCAGGGTCTCGCGGGTCTCCGGGGTCAGGGTCTCCTTGTCGATCACCATGCCCTTAGGATCGGCGATGTAGCGGGACAGCAGATCGAGCCGCTGTCGTTCGTCAAAGGCCTGATACAGGGGAGCCCCGGGCTGGCGTGCGAAAAGTTCGGTAACCGCCAGGGTATGGCGGGTGGACTCCTGGCGGATATCCAAGTGCACCAGGTGGAAGCCAAAAGTCTCCACCAGCCGGATCAGATCCTGTAATTCCCCCGCAGCCGCGTCGGCATCGCCGTGACCGATCAGGGAATCGCGGATCAGGTACAGGTCTGCCAACAGGTCATCCGCGTGATCGTAACCGTCGGCGGCCCCGAAGGGCTCATCACGCAGGCTGGCCCTGACCCTTGCCAGGTTGGTTTCCAGGCGATGGCACATGATGTCCAGCTTGCGCCGATAAGGTTCGTTACTCTCCCGCCGCGGCCTGCCGCCCTTGGTATCGAGCCAGTAGTCTTCGTCCTGGTCCAGGCTGTCGAGAAACTCCGGCGACTGCTCGCACAGGGAACTGGATTGGCTGAGCAGGCGGCTCAGCTCGCTGATCCGTTCGATATACTGTTCCAGTACCAGCTCGTGATGCATGCGCACGGCGATCTCGGTGGTTTCTGGCTTGACGAAGGGATTGCCATCCCGGTCACCGCCGATCCATGAGCCGAAGTGGATAAAGCTGGGTACCGAGATGCCCTGATCGGGTCCATACACCCGACGGACCGCCCGCTCCAGGTTGCGATACAGCTCAGGGATGGTATCGAATAGGGATTCGCGGAAAAAATAGAGGCCCTGCCTGACCTCGTCGCTGACTTGGGGCTTATGTGCCCGTACCTCGTCGGTCTTCCAGAGCACCTGGATGCGGGTGACGATTTCGCGCAGTTTGTCATCCCGCTCCTCCTGATTCATCTTGCGCTCATGCAGGGTCTGCAGCAGTAAAAACAAGCGGCGATGATTCTCCAGGATGGTGCGGCGTTTGGACTCTGTGGGATGGGCGGTGAACACCGGGAGGTAAAGTAGGTGTTCTAAGAGGCTCTGGAAGTGCTCAGGAGCCACCCCGTCCGCCTGGAAGCTTCGCACCGTTTCGTCGAAAGAACCCGGCCAGAGGGGTTCGCCGCTGCTGACATGTTCCCGCCGGCTCAGATGCCCGTTGACCTCCTCAGCGATATTCACCAGGGTGAAGTAGATGTTGAAGGCGCGAATTACCTCGGCCAGAGTCTGGGGGTCCAGGGATTCGATGCGCTCGATCAATCGTCCACGCAGCTCATCATCCTCCTGCTGGCGCAACTCCAGGAAACCCTCACGCAGGCGCTCCACCATCACCAACACCCGCTTGCGGCTGTGTTCGCGTAACACATCACCCAGTAGTCGGGTGAAAAGATCGATGTCCTGCTGCAGTTGCGGTGGTTCTGAGTGTTGGTTCATGACGGTTTGCTGTGGCTTCGAAAGTGCTCAATGATACCTGCTAAAAAGTCACTCGAACATGGTTGCGCTGATGCCAGGTTCAGCCGGCTGGACTGTAGTGCCTCACTGCATGCGCGTCTGACTCCGGCAGGTGATGTGGCTGTTTGGATCCCCGGGTCTGCTGAGATCGATCCCGACCCGGGAGGCTCGGCCCAAGCATGCTATACACAGCACCTGGTCATAAGGACCGAATCCGCATACCCTGGTAAATGGCACCGTCAATCTTCTCCTGCACGTTGGCGTGAAGTCTGTGGTTCTTGGCTATGGGTGACATTCATGTGGATCTCAAGCCTCGAATATCCTCAGCGGGTGCAGGGTGGTGTGGCTTCTGTTCGAAACTGCCGTCACCCAGGATTCCTATTGCTTTAGTTGGGTGATGAATTGCGTGAATATTTCCCGTTTTACGGCAGGAATGGATTATACTGACGAGTTCACTGATTTCAGGAGCAGATGGCATGAGCGACATACCCGAGACCCCATTGGTGGGCATTATCATGGGTTCCCGATCTGACTGGGATACCATGAGCCACGCGGTGGAGACACTGGAAAGACTGGGCGTCCCCCATGAGGTTGAAGTCGTCTCGGCACATCGGACTCCGGATAAGCTGTTCGACTATGCCGAAACCGCCAGGGCGAATGGTTTGGAGTTGATCATCGCCGGCGCCGGTGGAGCCGCCCACCTGCCGGGCATGGTCGCCGCCAAGACGGTGTTACCGGTACTCGGCGTGCCGGTGCAGTCGAAGGCGCTGAACGGTATGGATTCTCTGCTGTCCATCGCGCAGATGCCGGCCGGTATTCCCGTGGGCACCCTGGCCATCGGCCGGGCCGGAGCGGTCAACGCCGCGTTGCTGGCCGCGGCCATACTGGGCAATCACTACCCCGCGATCCAGTCGGCCCTGGAGAGCTACCGCCGCGAGCAGACCGACAGCGTATTGGCCCACCCGGATCCCCGGGTGCCTGCAGCATGAAGATCGGCATTCTCGGCGGTGGCCAGTTGGCTCAGATGCTGGCCCAGGCAGGGGCTCCGCTGGGCATGGAGTTCATGTTTCTCTGTCCCAGCGAAGAGGCCTGTGCGGCGCCCCTTGGACAACATCTCTGCAACGATTTCGATGATGCGACGGCACTGGATCGTCTGCGCCGTTGGGCCGACGTGGCAACCTTCGAGTTCGAGAATGTGCCGGCCTCGGTGATCGAAATACTGGCGGCACACACCCGGGTTTATCCCCCGGCCAGGGCCCTGGCGGTGGCTCAGGACCGACTGCGCGAAAAACAGACGTTCGACTCACTCGAGATACCTACACCGGCTTACACTGCCGTGGACAGCCAGGAACAATTGAGTCAGGCGGTGGGTAGACTGGGTTTGCCGGCTGTACTCAAGACCCGCACACAGGGCTACGATGGCAAAGGGCAGACGGTCTTGAAGCAGCAAGCGGACCTGCTGTCCGCCTGGGAACGCCTGGGTGGAGTCCCGCTGATCCTCGAAGCCTTCGTGCCCTTCGAACGAGAACTTTCCATCATCGCGGTGCGCAGTGCAAAGGGGGAAACCCGCTGTTACTGTCTGAGCGAGAATCATCACCGCGATGGTATACTGCGCCTGGCACTGAGCCGCTGTGGCGATCCTCTGCAGGATATGGCCGAGCGCTATGTACAGCGTTTGCTGCAAAACCTGGATTATGTGGGTACCCTGGCCCTGGAACTGTTCCAGACCGAACATGGGCTGCTGGCTAACGAGATCGCCCCCAGGGTGCATAACAGCGGTCACTGGAGCATCGAGGGCGCAGCTTGCTCCCAGTTCGAGAACCACTTGCGTGCTGTCAGCGGTCTACCCTTGGGCGATACATCGCTGGTGCAGCCGGCCGCTATGGTGAACCTGATTGGCCGGCTGCCTGATCTCGGGGCATTAACCGCCGTGCCGGGGGCATTCCCTCACATCTACGGCAAGTCGGAACGGGCGGGGCGCAAACTGGGACACGTGACCCTGACCGCGGACGGACCGGCGATTGATGCGGAATTCCAAAAGCGCCTGGCCAGCCTGCTGAGGCTTACCGGCGAGATGCAGCTGGCCACCACGATGGAGAGGCTGTCCGCTGCCTGAATGCTTGTATTGCGTCCCAGACCATCATCTGGAGAAGTTACCTGATGGATAAACGTCACGCCAATTATCAGCCCTGGGAAAAGTCCTTCGACCGCATCGTCACCCCATTCGAGGAGTTCATTCACGATGAGACCGCCTCGGGTCTCATTCTCATGGCTTGCACCCTGGTCGCCCTGTTCCTGGCCAATGGATTCCTGCACCACCACTACGAACACCTGCTGCATACCGAACTCGCCCTCAGCCTTGGGGGCTGGGAAATCCGCCATACCCTGCACCACTGGATCAACGACGGTCTCATGGCCCTGTTTTTCATGGTGGTGGGACTGGAGATCAAGCGTGAGGTTCGCATCGGCGAACTGTCCGATCCCAAGGCCGCCGCATTACCCATCGTCGCGGCGATGGGCGGCATGCTGGTACCGGCGGCACTGTTCTACGCCATCAATGCGGGGGAGCCCGGCGCCATCGGCTGGGGAGTGCCCATGGCCACCGACATCGCCTTTGCCGTGGGTGTGTTGGTGCTGCTCGGCTCGCGGGTTCCCAAGACCGTGCTCACCTTCCTGGTTGCTCTGGCCATCGTCGATGACCTGGGGGCCGTCATGGTCATCGCCATCTTCTATACAGAACGGATCGCTGCCGACTGGCTGGCCATGGCAGTCCTGATCTTCCTGCTACTATGGGCCCTCAACTTCATCGGCGTGCGCAAGCCCCTCCCCTATTTTCTGGTCGGCATCGTCATGTGGTTCGCGATGCTGCAATCTGGGGTACACGCCACCCTCGCCGGGGTGCTCACCGCCCTGACCATCCCGGTGCGGCCCAAGTTCAAGCACAAGCTGTTCGTGGAGCACATGCAAACCCTGCTGGATGAACTGCGCAACAACACGATTACCGGCAAGTCCAGGAGCGAGAAAGACGAGGAGCAATGCATCATTCGCGACAGCCGCTCCCGCGCTCTGTTGCAGACCCTGGAGAACGGGGTGCATTCGGTGGAATCCCCCCTGCAGCGCCTGGAGCACTCCATGCACATCCCGGTGGCCTTCCTGATTATGCCCCTGTTCGCCTTGGCCAATGCGGGTATACCGATCGACGTTGCCGGTCTTGGGCAGGCGTTGACTCATCCTGTGGCCCTAGGCGTGATGGTCGGTCTGGTGCTGGGTAAGCTGCTGGGTATCGCCGGTCTGACCTGGCTGGCGTTGCGCCTGGGCCTCGGTACTCTACCCGAGGGAATGAATCTGCGCCATCTGATCGGTGTGGGTCTGGTGGGCGGCATCGGCTTCACCATGTCCATCTTCATTGCCGAACTGGGCTTCGTCGGTCAGCCCGAGAACCTGTTGATGGCCAAGACCGGTGTGCTGTTCGCCTCCCTGCTGGCGGGAGTGGCCGGCTACCTCTGGCTCCGCTTCGCCACCGACAGCAACTGAACCACAGGCTCAATCCCGGTCTTCCGGAGTACGGGCTACGGCCCAAACATCCACCCGTGAGGCACCTGAGCGTTTCAGCAGTTTGGCCAGCTCGGTGACGGTTGACCCGGTGGTCACTACGTCGTCCAGCAGGGCGATGTGTGTACCCCGAACCGAATCGTTCAGACGAAAGGCCTGGCGCAGGTTCTTTTGACGCTGTTTACGCTCAAGCCCGGTCTGTGCCGGTGTGGACTTGATCCGGCTGCAGCGGTCGCTGCTGAGCGGCAGGCCGAAATGCCTGCCCAGATGGCGGCCGATCTCCAGCGCCTGGTTGTAGCCCCGCTCACGCAGACGCCGGCTGTGCAGGGGGACGGGCAGGATCAACTCGGGCAGAGGTGCCTGGTGTTGCTCCAGATATTCGCCAAGCAGCCCGGCCAGCAGTCCTGCATGGTTGAGTCTGCGGTTGAACTTCAGGCGGCTGATCAGCATGCCGGTGGTATCGTCATAGAGTAAGGCCGCATAGCAACGTTCGAATACGGGCTTTTGCCGGCTGCAGCCTCCACAGATCGTACCGAGGGGTGCGTTGGCGGGCAGCGGCAGGGCGCAGATGGCACAGGGGTGGTGATTGAGGGGCAGGTCTTTCGCGCAGCCGGTACACAGCTCGCGGCCCTGCGATCCCGGGGCGCCACACAGCAGGCAGCGGCGGGGATAGAGGATGTCTGGTATGAATTTAATCCAGTTGTAAACCTGCATGCGTCATCCTGGTTGACAGAGGGGCTTTGATCTATACCATTGCCAGATTCATCTATAAATATAGCCGTGTTTTTTCCATGAACGACACCCTGTTACGCCATGACTGGTCGTTGACTGAGATCGAGTCACTGCTCGATCAGCCCTTCAATGACCTGATCTTTCGTGCCCAGTACCTGCACCGGACGCAATTCGACCCTAACCGGATCCAGGTCAGCAGTCTGCTCAGCATCAAGACCGGGGCCTGTGCGGAGGATTGCGGTTACTGCTCGCAGAGCGCGAAGCATGCCACCGGGCTGGAGACGGAGAAGCTGATGCCGCTCGAGGAAGTGGTGGAGGCTGCCGCGGCCGCCAGGGCCAAGGGGGCGAGCCGCTTCTGCATGGGTGCGGCCTGGCGAAGTCCCACCGATAAGAATCTGCAGCGGGTCATCGAGATGGTCGAGGCGGTGCATGGTTTGGGGATGGAGACCTGCCTGACTCTGGGCATGCTGACCCAGCCCCAGGCGGAGCGCCTCAAAGACGCCGGTCTCGATTACTATAATCACAACCTGGATACCTCGCCGGAGTTCTACGGCAATGTGATCACCACCCGCACCTTCGACGACCGGCTGGAGACTCTGAGTCATGTCCGGGATGCGGGGATCAATGTCTGCTCCGGCGGCATCCTCGGCATGGGCGAATCGCGTCGCGATCGGGCCAGTATGCTGCGCGAGCTGGCCAATTTGCCCAAACACCCCGAATCGGTGCCGATCAATATGCTGGTCCAGGTCGAGGGTACCCCGCTATTCGGCAGCGATGCACTGGACCCTCTGGAGTTCGTGCGCACCGTCGCGGTAGCGCGCATCCTGATGCCGGAATCCTATGTCCGGCTCTCCGCGGGGCGTACCGAGATGAGCGACGAGTTGCAAACCCTGTGTTTCCTGGCCGGCGCGAATTCCATCTTCTACGGCGAGCGCTTGCTTACCACCGACAATCCGGAGACCGACAGGGACCTGGCCCTGTTCGACCGACTGGGGTTGAGCCTTGAGCAGCGGGTGGAGAATGAGGTGAAGGCGGCCAAGGCCCGTTGCAGTAAGGCGGGTTGATGGATCTGCAACGGCTGGCGGTCGAGCTGCAGGAGCGCCGTAATGCCGATCTATACCGCTCGCGACTGATCGTCGAGGGAGCACAGCAGCCCGAACTGCAAATCGACGGTCGTAGGATGCTCTCGTTCTGCAGCAATGATTACCTGGGTCTGGCAAACCACCCGGAAGTGATTGAGGCGTTACAATCCGGGGCGGATCGTTACGGGGTCGGCAGCGGCGCTGCCCATCTGATCAGCGGGCACAGTCAGGCCCACCATGCCCTGGAGGAAGAGCTGGCGGAGTTCACCGGTCGTTCCCGGGCGCTGCTCTTCTCTACCGGGTATATGGCCAATCTGGGGGTGATCTCGGGGCTGTTGGAGCGGGGTGATACCCTCTATGAAGACAAACTGAACCATGCCTCGTTGGTGGATGCCGGCCTGCTCTGCCGGGCCACTCTGAAGCGCTATCGACATATCGATATGCAAAGTCTGCAACAACAGCTCGCAGGTGTGACACGAGGACAGCGCCTGATCGCCACAGACGGAGTGTTCAGCATGGACGGTGATCTCGCTCCCCTGCCGGAACTGGTGGAGTTGGCCAGCAAACACCATGCCTGGCTGATGGTCGACGATGCCCATGGCCTGGGGGTGTTGGGCACACAGGGGCATGGCAGCCTGGATCATTTTGGTCTGGAGCCGGATGCGGTGCCGATCCTCATGGGTACCTTGGGCAAGGCCTTCGGTACCTTCGGTGCATTCGTGGCGGGTGGCGAGGAACTGATCGAGACTCTCATCCAGCAGGCCCGCGGTTACATCTATACCACCGCAACGCCCGCGGCTTTGGCGGAAGCCACCCGGACCAGCTTGCGGATTGCCCGGGAAGAGACCTGGCGGCGGGAGCGACTGCAAGATTTGATCAGCCGGTTCCGCCAGGCAGCGGAGCAGCTCGGTTTACCGCTGATGGACACGACCACCCCGATCCAGCCGATCCTGGCGGGTAGTGTGCAACGCGCCATGGCCTGGAGCCGACATCTCAAGACCTACGGCCTGCTGGTGACCGCTATCCGTCCCCCAACTGTGCCGGAAGGCAGTGCGCGGCTGCGTATCACCTTCTCCGCCCTGCACACGGATCAACATCTCGAACGCCTGTTGGATGCCCTGGCGAAGCTGACAGGAGCTCCCACATGAGCCTGGCAGTTGAACAGCGGGGGCAGGGCCGGAATCTGGTCCTGTTGCATGGCTGGGGTATGAACTCGGCGGTCTGGTCCGAGTTTGCCGACAGGCTGGCTGCCCGTTACCGGCTCTGGCTGATCGACCTGCCCGGACATGGGCAAAGCGGCTATGCCGAAGAACTTGGCTTGGCGGACTGGGCGCAGGCCTGCCTGGCGGTGGTGCCGTCACGCTCGGTGTGGCTCGGCTGGTCCCTGGGTGCACAGATTGCCATCGAGGCCGCTCTGCAGGAGCCGGATAGGATTTCAGCTTTGATCAGCCTATGCGGCACACCGCGCTTTGCCCAGGCCGATGACTGGCCGGCTGCCATGGCACAGCAGACTCTGGACCAGTTCATTAGCGCCTCGCGGGAGGATCACCGCAAGACCCTGGAGCGTTTTCTGGCCCTGCAGGTGCGCGGCTCAGAACAGGCCCGGGAGAGTCTGCGGGTGTTGAAACAGCAGTTGAGACTGAAGCCAGACCCGCAACCGGCGGCCCTGGATGCCGGTCTAGAGTTGTTGAAGCAAGTCGATCTGCGTGAACGTCTTACACAACTCGACTGTCCCCTGGGTTGGCTGTTCGGCGGGCGTGACACTTTGGTGCCTGACGGTACCGCGGAGGCCTTGCCGGAATGGATGCCCGGGGCGCAGAGACAGCTCATTGCGGGGGCGGCCCATGCGCCGTTTCTCTCTCATCCAGACGAGACCTTAGCGGTGCTGCTCAATATGCTGGAGGGTTTCGATGCGGCCATCTGACCAGCCTTCGATCATCGACAAGCGTCAGGCCCGGCGCTCGTTCGAGCGAGCTGCCTCCGGTTATGACGAGGTGGCGGTGCTGCAGCGTGAGACCGCCGGGCGGATGCTGGCACGGCTTGATTACATACAGCACAGTCCGAAACTGATCCTCGATGTGGGTGCGGGCACGGGTGAAGCGACCCATGCCCTGGCTAATCGCTTCCGCAAGGCCCGTACCATCGCCCTCGATTTCGCCCTGCCGATGCTGCAGCGCGCGCGCAGACGCGGTTCCTGGCTACGCCGACCCCGGTGTGTGTGCGGCGATGCCGAGCAGTTGCCCCTGGCCGATCATTCGGTGGATCTGATCTTTTCCAATGCGACCCTGCAGTGGTGCAACGATCTGCAGCAGACCTTTCAGGAGTTCCTGCGGGTCCTGCGGCCCGCGGGTCTGTTGATGTTTTCCACCTACGGCCCAGACACCCTGTCGGAGCTCCGGCAGAGCTGGGCCGAGGTGGACGGCTCCACGCATGTCAGTCCGTTTCCCGACATGCACGATATCGGCGATGCCATGCTGCGCGCCGGGCTCGCCAATCCGGTGGTGGACGTGGATCGTATGAGTCTGAGCTATCCGGATGTACGCGGTTTGATGCGGGACCTCAAGACCCTGGGTGCGCACAACGTGACCACCGGTAGGCAACGTGGCCTGACCGGCAAGGGGCGGCTGCGGGCAATGTTCAAAGCCTATGAACAATTTCGCATCGACGGGCGGTTGCCCGCCAGTTACGAGGTGGTCTATGGGCATGCCTGGGCGCCCGCTCAGCGCACCCGCGATGGAGTGACCAGTATATCCCTAGAGAGCCTAAGGCTGGGTCGTTGAGATGGCGAAGGGTTTTTTCGTCACTGGGACCGACACCGGCTGTGGCAAGACGCAGATTACCCTGGGGCTGATGCGCCGGTTGCAGCAGACCGGTCTCAACGTACAGGGATTCAAACCTATCGCGGCAGGTGCTGAAGAGACACCGCAGGGGCTGCTGAACGAAGATGCCCTGTGCATCCAACAACAATGCAGCCTCGACATCCCTTATGCGCAGGTCAATCCTTTTGTCTATGCCCCGCCAATCGCCCCGCACCTGGCAGCCGAGGCAGTTGGAGAGACGATCGATGCAGACAGGATCCGCCAGACTTTCGAGGATTTGGCTGCGCTATCCGATCGGGTGGTCGTCGAGGGGGCTGGTGGCTGGCAGGTACCTATCGGGCCGGCAGCCACCCTTGCGGATTTGGCAAACACCCTTAACCTGCCGGTGATTCTGGTGGTAGGTATCAGGCTGGGTTGTCTCAATCACGCGATCCTCACCGCCGAGAGCATCCAGCGCTCCGGGCTAAAACTCTACGGCTGGGTGGCCAATCACCTTGATCCCGCCATGCGGGCCCAGGAGGGAAACATGGAAACTCTGCGGGAATGGTTGCCAGCACCCTGTCTCGGAGAGGTCCCACACCTTGAAGTACCGACAGCTGAGATTGTCAGCCGTTGTCTGTTATTGGAGCCTTAAATTTTTCGGCGGCTCTTTAACAACTCTGGTGTCTTCGAACGAATAGTCAGAGTTTGGTTTGGCCGAGATAAATTTGATTTTATCTTTACCCATGAATCGGTAAAGATAAGATTCGGGCTGATCCATGGTGTTGGGAGATATTTCGTGAAACAGTCCCTTTTCAATCCACCAATACCCGGTCTCGTTGGATTTCCCCAATAACTTGCCTTTATTGTCGTAATGGTCGAACTGAATGATGTATGTGCCATCATCTTTGCGGATCTGGACCCATTTTTTGACAGAGCCCGTTTTTGCATCGAGATGTTTTCCCTGCCATTTGCCGACAAAACTCTTGTCATGAATGGCATTCTCCGGGA
>JASJBU010000165.1 GCA_030066355.1 Gammaproteobacteria bacterium
TCATCGTTGGCATTCGCCAGTAACTCGGCCTGGGTGATCAACCGCACCCCACTGTCTTCTGCAATCGGCGTCAACACTACCGGGGTCGTGGTCGGTGCATCGTTAACCGGGGTGATATCCAGGCTGGCGCTGGCCGCGATCGGGGCCGCGGTGCCGTCACTGATCGTGTAACTGAAGCTGACACTGCTGGCATCGTTCAAGGCCGGGGTATAGTTCCAGGTGCCATCGCCGTTATCCACCAGGGTGCCGCTGCCGCTGCTGATGGCCAGTGAGGCCGCGGTCAGGGTGTCTCCGTCATCGTCGTTGGCATTTAGCAGCAGCTCAGCCTGGGTGATCACTCTGACCCCACTGTCTTCTGCAATCGGCGTCAGGACCACCGGGGTCGTGGTCGGTGCAACGTTTGCAGCAGTAACATCCAGTATGATGCTGCCATCTACAGGACCGGTACCGGCGGCATCCTCGATATGGGTCGTAATGCTGGTATCAACCTCATTACTGGCATTCGGATTGAATACCACGTTAGCCAGGGCCGTGTTCACATTATCCACGGTATTGGTAATCGTCCAGATACCTGTCAAGCCATCATAACTGGCGCCGTCATTGGCACTGAGACTGCCGGTACTGGTATCTATCAGGGTTAGCGTGGCGGTGATGTTCTCGACTGTATCGACATCAGTGACAACGATATCGGCAATCGTTACCACTCCATCACCCTCGTTATAGGTCAAGGATTGGTTGAGGTTGGTCGCTGTCGGTGCATCATTGAAAGGCGTGACATCAAGAACGATGTTACTGTCAGCCGGTCCGGCACCCGCGGCATCCTCGATATGCACGGCGATGCTGGTATTGATATCGTTATCAGTATTTGGATTGAACACCAGGTTGGCCAGGGCCGTGTTCACATTAACCACCGTATCGGAAACCGTCCAGATACCGGTTACTCCATCATAACTGGCACCATCATTTGCGCTGAGACTTCCGGTGGACGTATCAGCGAGCGTCAATACCACCGTTATCGTGTCTCCACTGTCAGGATCAGTCACCACGATATCGAGCAGGTTAAGTACCGGTACTCCCTCGTTGTACAACCAGCCCTGGGAAGTATTCGTTGCTGACGGTGCATCGTTGACCGGGGTGATGTTCAGGTTCGCCGAGGCCGCCGTGTTATCGCTACCGTCCGAGATCGTGTAGCTGAAGCTGACCGCGGTTTCATCGTTCAGTGCCGGTGTGTAGTCCCAGGTGCCATCACCATTGTCTACCAGGGTGCCTGCACCGGCTGAGATCGACAGACCGATCGCAGTCATGCCGTCACCCTCGATGTCCGAGGCATTGGCCAGGAGTTCTGCCTGGGTGATGGTGCGCACCCCGCTATCCTCGCCGATCGGTGCTAGTGTCACCGGCGTGGTCGTCGGGGCGTCATTGATCGGCGATACAACGATATCTACGGTGTTCGTATCGATGAGTGCGCCACCTCCTGAATTACCCTGGTCATCTACCGTAAGGCTTAGCGTGTCGGTACCCGCATAATTAGGATCAGGCTGATATTCAAGTGTTCCAAGAGCCGTGTTCAAGTCGGTCAATGTACCGGTGAAAGTCATGCTGGCGCTTTCGTTCGAACCCGTGGTAAAGGTCAGGCCGGTAACGTTGCCTAATCTGATCAAACCATCGTTGACACTGAGTGTCACCTCAAGCTCATTGGAGCCGGCATCCGGGTCTGAAACAGAGAACCCCCACAAGACACGGTAGCCATCATCCTCATCAACTCCGAATCCCGCGGGAACAATGTTCGCCGTGGGCGCATCGTTGGTCGGGGTAACATTCACTGTCGCCACAGTGCCGTCCGGGGTCAACCCGGAACCCGAGTCGGTGACACTGGTCAGGGTCACGGTGCGTGCGGTGGTCGTTGGATCGTTGTTGCTGGTATTGTTGAACAGCAGCGAGTTCAACATCGCATTTACTGTGGCATCGTCCGTACCGGCATGGCTGATGGTCACTACCGGGCTCGCGCCGGCACTCGATACGGTGTAGGTAAAGCCCGCCGCATCCGGGCCGGTTGCGCCGTTGGTATTCAGGTCAATACTGGTGGCGCCGAACAGCAGGGTATCACCCGCTTCGACGTTGGCCAGGCTCAGCACCAGCTCGCTGATCGTGTCGCCGATCTCGATGGTGTCGATGCCAGCAGAGAACAGCGCCGTGGTCGCGCCCGCGTCCTCGGTGAAGGTCACCGTGTTGCCCGTGGTATTGACGTTGATCGGGTCATCAACACTGGTAATGGTGATGGACGCAATGGCGACGTTGGAATTTTCGGTTCCGTCATTCGCGACATAGGAGAAATTATCTGCGCCAGAGTAGTTTGCATCCGGGACATAGGTAAAGGTCCCGTCGAACTGTAACGGTATCTCGTAGATTTCGAAGCCGCACATCGTCAGCAGCTTTGTGCCATCCGCCGACACCTCGGTCCAGTACTCGTCACCGGCAGTAGCCTCGACAAGGCGTTGATTGGAACCGTCGGTATCCATCACCCAGATATCGAAGTCACCGGAACGGTTAGAGGTAAAGAAGATCTTCGAGCCATCCGGCGACCAGGCACCTACGCGATCGCTGCTGGCATCGCTGGTCAGTTGTGTCTCGTTGCTACCGTCGGCGTCCATCACATAGATGTTTTCATTGCCATCACGCATTGAGACAAACAGAATCTTACTGCCGTCCGGCGACCACACCGGCTGGGTATCGTCACCGACAGCTGTGGTCAGCTTGGTCGGCACACCCGAGCCATCGGCATTGGCGACCCAGATACTGAAGTCACCATCACGGTCCGAGGTCCAGGCGATCTGGCTGCCGTCCGGAGACCATGTCGGCCGCTGATCCGCACCAGCGTCGGTGGTGAGCTGGCGTATGACGCTGCCATTGGTGGCGTCGATGATGTAGATCTCGTTGTCACCATCACGATTCGAGGTGATCGCCAGCATACTGCCATCTGGTGACCACACCGGCTGTTCGTCGGTAAAAGTTCCATCCGTGGTCAGTGCCGTGACACCGGTTCCATCAGCGTTCATGACATAAATATCACGGTCGCCACCGGCTCCGCGCTCGGTGGTAAAAGCGATCTTGCTGCCATCCAGTGACCAGCGCCCGTGGTGATCGAAAGCCCCGACATTGGTCAGGTTGGTCTCGGTACCGAGACCGACCGGATCGAACACCAGCATGCCGTTGTCCGGGCCATCGGTCACCTCGGCGGTCAGGGTATCACCGTCGGCATCGCTGTCGTTGTCAAGCAGGTCGCTGCCAACTCCGACGACGAGGTCCGTGTTTTCGTTGGTGCCGTAGCTATCGTCCAGCGCTAGTGGAGCATTATTCAGATTCGTGTAATTGATGACGAGTTGAGGGACATTCGTGCCTTCACGGCTGTCGTAGGTAAATGTAGTGGTTCCAAGCTCTTCACTGCCCAGTAAAATACCGTAATTATTCGCTGGAATATCAAGCCAGCTCTGTACCAGGGACGTGATCTCCCAGCTATGCTCGCCGATACCGGTGAGTGACAGTTTTGTGATGCTGGAATTATTGTACGTTGGCGCGGTATCCCAGGTGACCGTGGCCTCGTCCCAGGCCTGGGTGATTTCATAGGCATAGACAGGGAATGCTCCGGTCGTACCGGTTGCCTCCATGACTAGATAAGCACCGTTGATCGTGGAACCGGCTGCTATGGAACCGAGATCGAATTCCAGTAACGCTTGCTGGTCACCCTCGTTAGCACCAGACCGGTCGACAACCAGAAATCCGGCAGAACCATAATTAGCGCTACTGTTACCTGTATCGATGTAACTGTCCTGAATGGCATTGAGGCTGGCAAAACTCGCCGACCCCACTTCTTCATAAGCGCCAATGTCCGGCGTTGCATCACGGATAGATCCGCGCTGGTCGTCAGGTGAACCTCCATCTGCCGTGCCCGCATTAAGCGCGGTGCTGCCACCAAGCAGGGCGTGAGTTTGAGTCGGGCCATCATTATCCGCAAGCACTCCGAGCATCGGATCGAGTGGACTGGCGTTGGTTCCCACCTGATCACCGTTAACACCATCGGTAAAACTCGCAGACCCCGTACGATCACCGATCAGGTTGTGGCCCAGACTGGTGAAGGTTCCAAGCACATCGTTGTGACCACTCATGCTGGTATTGCCCGCGGAAATCGTATTGAGGACGGAGATAGTACCGCTTGGAACCCGAATACCACCACCGTCGTTGGCATCGTTCAGGGTAAAGGTCGAGTTGGTAATCGTGGTTCCGGCGTGACTATAAAGGCCACCAGCGACATTGGTTGCCGTATTCCCGCTGACAGTGATGTTTGTCATCGTCAATGTGCCGCCGCTGGAGATACCGCCACCGTTGTGAGCCGTATTGCCTTCGATCAGCGAGTTGTTGATGGTGGTATTCGACGTCGGTGAATCGGTGATTATGCCACCGCCGGTGCCTGCGGCTGTGTTGTCGGAAATTGTGACCTGGGTAAGCGTAGCGGTACCGTCCTGCACGAACAGACCGCCGCCGTCACCCACGGTGGCGCTGTTTCCGTCGATGGTGACATTGGTCATATCAAGCACGCCCACCCACTCAGTCCACACGCCGCCTCCCTCGCCGGCGTTGTTGCCCTCGATCAGGGAGTTGGTGATAGTCAGGTCGCCGTGGTTGAAGATGGCGCCGGCCCGGCCCCCTGTCCCGGCATCATTGTCGAAGAACCAGGTATTGTTGAGGGTGACATCAGGTTGGTTGGCGACATACTGTACGCGCATTCCACCACCGAAACCTCCGCCGCTGTTTCCGTTCTGGATCTTGAGGTTCTCCAGGCTGACGACATGGTTGCCGTCCTGGACGTCAAAGATTCGATCGCTATTGAAGCCATCGATGATAGTAGTGCTGGATGAGACGCCAATGATGGACAGGCTGCTGTTGATATCGAGATCGCCTGTAAAGCCGAGATCTTCTCCAATACCTGTCAGGGATAAGGTGTAAGTATCCGCACCCAATATAATTGTATGGCTGCCACCTAGCGCATTGGCCTCCATGATGGCGGCACGCAGCGTGGTGTCGCCCGAGACATCCTGCGCCAGGCTGTCTCCGAGATTATTATCTATCGTATCCAGGTTACTGTTGACGGTGAAGGTCGCAAGTACATTCGACCAGCTATTTTGCTCCGCTACGCTGACAGCAACTTCCGTTGATATTTCACCCAAACTGTATTCAAGATCCCAGTCACCGCCTGAGGCGGCATGGCCGGTTTGATCTATAGAGGCAGCGACATCTGCACCGCTCAGATTACTGATAGCATCAATCAGAAACTGTCCTTGATCGTTGGCGGCAAAATCACAACCATAGATCAGTAAGTCTGCACCCACTGTCAGGCTGTTTCCCCATTGCGTCAGTTCATCACTGTATGCAGAGACGTTTGTGGTGTTCAACACACTGTCGCCCAGTTGCAGGCTACCGGGGGAACCGTGAGAGATCAGATGCAGTGCATCCACATCGGTATGCTGGGAGAGGATGTTGCTGATCTGCCCAACACCGTCGCTGTTGTCATTGAGCAGATAGATCATGAGATTCTGCTCGTCCTTGTCTTCCAGGATTCCATCGATTAGCTGGTTATAGTCCGGTACAGTTGTATCGACGAAGACTAATTGTGTAGACGAACTGCCGGCTAAATCTGCAATACCGGCTTCGTTTGCCGCCTGATTGTCTGAACTGATTTCGTTCTGATCCGCTGCTTCTGGAATCGCTGACAGGTCGCTAAGGGAAGTATCCAAATCATTTTCGTTCGACCAGGGGGCCTCCTCCTGTTTGACATCCACACCCGGCAAGCCGGCCAGACCGAGCAGATCCGCCGACAACAGCAGGCGTGGCTCCATCAATTCGATGTCAAGACGACTGGATAGGGATTTGGAGCGGTTATTTTTCGCCATGGCGTTTCAGCAGCCGATTGGTGAGTGACAACCTGCTACCGCTTATCCTTTGCTAGTAGACTGGAGAGCTTTTTCTTGTCCAGGAGTTCCTGATTTTTTTTTTGCGCTTTCTTATCGACGATGCGTTCACGCAGGAAGTGCATTCGACATTTCACTCCGGCGGGGATCGCATGCTCCGGATTGGGTAGCGTCAGGCGCACTCCAAAGGTGCCGCTTGCGGCATCCCCGATCCCATCAACCACATCGACCCTGGCAGTGAGGGCCTGATCGGAATTTATTTCGGCATAAACCTTCGCCTGCATGCCCTTTCTGATGCGCCCAAAGTCAGTCATGGGAACAATGGATTCGATGTACAACGGATCCAGCTGGGCAACGGTCATGATGGGCTGGTCCTCTACATACTCACCTGGGTGGTGCATGCGTTTGACCACAATTCCGGAGATGGGACTGAAGACCTGACGGCGCAACAACACCTTCTCTGCCCGGACCGATTCCAATTTGCGCTGACGCAACAGATCCTTTGCATCCTGCAGGCGCCAATTCGACACCTTGGCCTCCCGTTCGGCACGCTCCTTGTCCTCGGTGGAGACAAGCTTGCTGCTATGGAGCGAGGTAAGACGCTTCCAGCTGCGCTGATCAAAATTGAGGCTGGTTTCGCGCAGTTTGACAATGGCGTCCATATCGACTCGCATCAGGGCAAGCTCAAGCTCTGCCTGTTCGACACCTGAGTCCAATTGGGCTAACAGCTGCCCCGCGGTGACCTGGGCGCTGCGGTCGACGGTGACTTTTTCCAACACACCAGGCACAGCGGCGCTCACATCCACCAAAGCGGATGGGGTAATGACACAATCCAGATCCTGGGGTTGATCAGCCGCAGTCGTGATGGAACAAGCCAAAGCTAACAAGGCAAATCCTAACATTCTGACCTGGCCGAAACGGTTTAATTCTTGTGGAGACATTTTGAGAGGCTGCTTGCGCATAGAAACGAGGTTGCCTTATTTGAAGGTTGTCTCTGTTTCTTTCGGGTGTATTTGGCCAAACTTGAAGATAGTGGCTTGATCACGCTGTTTTGTTCCCAAATAAGAAGTTAATTCTTTAAGGGAATGAGTTCTTAGGTGGGAATCCAATTCTGCAAAGACTGAGGCCATCAGCAGCTATATTCAGTACATTTCTGTGTGAATAGAAATGAAAATAAATATGGCTATATATTCAAACGTGCCAGTAGGAGCCGCCTGACGGATCGATACCAACGAGGGCCCAGCGCTTCAGGACTGTGTCTGAAGCGCACCTGCACTCGCGCACCAGGGAAGTAGGTTATGTTGTCCGCCGGCAATTCAAGATCGAAATGAAAGACCGGTTCGATAGTGGTCAACCCTTGCTCATCGCTTGCGTCCACTGCGATATCGCCCCCACCCTGGGTTCCCAGAATT
The DNA here is from genome assembly GCA_030066355.1 of Gammaproteobacteria bacterium. Lineage (GTDB taxonomy): Bacteria > Pseudomonadota > Gammaproteobacteria > Chromatiales > Chromatiaceae > JASJBU01. The sequence continues at coordinate 7,376 of JASJBU010000165.1, forward strand.
ATGCTGGGCAGTCGATAGGTGCCGGCCGGCACGGCTCGCATGGCGTTGACTGGCAGGGCTCGGGTGTTCGTTCCCATCACTCTGACATCGATGCCATGGGTCTGTTCACGCACACGGTTCGCCTCTTCCTGTGGGACCACAACCCGCGCGGTTGCCTTTGACTGTCTCCGCATCACCCCAAGGATTTCACCTTGACTGACAAAACGTCCCGGCAAATCGGCTGCCATTTGCAGATCGGCAATGCCTGCGCTGGGGTTGGTTACGATCAGATTGTCGAGCTTGCGCTGCAGATCCTGCTGTTTTTCAGCCAGTTCTTCCAGTTGTTCTCGTAGAATCCCGGCTTTGACCTGGTCTTGCAGGGAGGCTCTTTCCAATCGAGCCTGCAACTCATGGGCACGCGCCTCCAATACCCGTTGCTGCATGTCCAGTTCGGTATCGACTAAACGGACCAAGACTTCACCCTTTTTTAACAACTCGCCAGGTGTCTTGAGGACTGCTGCGACTTCACCACTACCGGCAGCGCGGATGATGGACTCTTTCGGTGTCAGCAGGATGCCTTCTGCCACCGTGTTTGCCGGGACAGGTACGATTAGCAAAATGACCAGTAGCGCGGTTATCGTACTAAATCCAACAGTCACTGCCCTGGTCCTTCGCCCCTTCAGGACTCGGTCCCGAATCAGATAGTGCAACACACGCAACAGGGGCAGGAGCAGCTGGGTGATCACCACATATAACGCCAGCAGTAACCCGAAAACGAAAAATTTGCCCGCCACATAGAGTGCGATGACCAGGCTGATAAAGATACGGTAACAGATTGAAGCCGCCCCATAAAACAGAAACCAGGCGCGTTCACCCCGGGCGATTACCGGTGAGGCTATCTCCGACATCCCCAGTAAGTAACGTTTCCCCAGATAGCGGTAATACTGCTGTGAACGGGTCGCCAAGTTGGGGATTTCGATGGAGTCGGCCAGCACATAGTATCCATCAAAGCGCAACAGGGGGTTCCCATTGAACAACAGTGTCGAGACCCCACCGATCACCATCACATTGAAGGCCAGGTCACGTAACAGTCCTGGCTGTACGGTCAGCCAAAGAAACATGGCCATCGCTGCCAGGAGCAGCTCAACCATTATACCTGCAGCCCCCACCAGCATGCGCCGATGTTTGTCCTGGAATGCGGTCGCCGCGGATCCATCCACATAGGGAAGGGGAACAAAAACCAGAAACATGATTCCCAGCTCGCGCACCGTTCCGCCCCAGTTGCGTATCACCAAGGCATGTCCCAGCTCATGCAGTCCTTTAACCAACGGATACAACAACCACAGCAGCAGCAGATTAATAGGATCGAGGAAGCGGCTGCTCCCATGCATCACCAGTTCAGTTTGGTACTGTAGACCCAGCAGGACAGCCAGCAGTATGAAGCCACACCAGACGATGAATGACAGCCGCCTAAACAGGGGATGGACCCATGGCATGAGACTATCCAGCAAACGACTCGGATCCATCAATGGCAAGCGCACAGCCAAAGGCCGTAGCCAGGCATTGCGTCGTGACTTGTTACGCTGCTGCTGCCAGCGTTGAAACAGTGTCGCGGGATCAAACGGCCCGGCAAACTGCAGTAGATCTGCCATCTGCAGTCTGGTCATCAGTGTCAGAATCTCTTCCTTGTGAGGTGTATCGGCGTTTGTACTAAGCGCCTCAAATACCTGATCGAGAGTACTCTCCCCATCGAGCCGCTGTAGAAAACGATGAGCTGAATCGGACAATTTATAGTGCTGGCCTGAGGCAGGATCCTGCAGCAACCACCAGGCAACACCCCGGTAGTGGTGACAATACCACTGCACATGGCCGCGCAGCCGAGGCTTGAGTCCAGCGATACGCTCCCAGATTTCCGCCTCAGACGCTATGTTCACGGCAGCCACTTCCACAACTGGAAACGCAACCAGTCAACCAATTCATGGGTCCAGATCCAGATGCGGCGACGTTCACCCACTTCGACCTTGGCGACCCCCTGCATACCCGGACGCAGTGTCTCCGGTAGATCAAGCAATCGACCTTCAATCCGGAAGGTGCCTGGGGCTGCGCTGCTGCTGTTGCTGGTGATATTGGTGACTTCAAATGCCAGTTGCTCAGTGGGGGATGCGGCGAGCAGCAAGGAACCCGGCTGACCCGCAGTGACCAGAGTGATATCACGATCTGACACCTCCACCGCCACGCGGTAAGCATCAAGCGGTGCCAATTCAAACAGCACCTCCCCGCGTTCGACCGGTTTACCCAATGAGCGGCTAAGGTCTCCGGTGACCACAATCGCGTCGAAGGGCGCCAACAGGCGAGTTCGCTGCAGTTGTTGCTGTAACAGATCGATACGCGCCTTGGCCTGTGAGATCTGGGCCTTGAGTATCTGCGCCTCGGCATGATCCAACCCAGCCAGCGCTTTGCGATATTGTTTGTTGTGTTCATTGAGTTCACCTTCCAGTTGGCGCAGTTCCAGTCGCAATGCCTGGTCGTCCAATTCTGCCAGAACGAATCCCTCTTCAACCCGCTCACCGGCCCGTGCATGTGCTTCAGCAACATAGGCATCAAAGGGTACGATCAATGCCCGCTGGACCTCGCCCTGCAATTCCGCAGATCCCCCAACTCGATAGGGGGAAGTACCGAGCAGGGCCGCACCCAGAAGGACCAATCCTGCCACCAAACCCATCGTCATGCCGATGGGATGTCTCGTCTTGAAGACGGCATACCCTTGCTTAATGCGTGTTCTGGCACGCGATAGCAATGGGGCTTCCTGTGCCTGCTTCAGTGCCAGAATAGGACAAAGTAGTTTTATTGTGCGTTCAATTTGATCGCACTCATGCTGATTAAAAGGTTGATCCGCTACTTTTTCCAGAGTGATGACACCGAAATCTCCACTAGAATCCTTGAGTATCAGGCTGAGAATTCCCACATCCGCCTGCTCTTCAGCCAGGGCCTGATGAGCCTGTGTCTGGGTTGGATCGTCTCCTGGCCAGCTGACAGTGCCTCCCTGAACCAGGGCTTCGTTCATCGCCTTTCCCAACTGCTCGGCCAACACTGAACGGGGCGAGAAACCACTGCTGTCCGAGAGCACGATGGGCTGGACTTCATCATTACGACACACACCTATACTGACGCGTTCTGCCTTGTAAAGATGCGCAATGACGCCAGCCGCTGCCATTACAGCTTGGTGAAACTGTGTAGCCTGCAACACTGGAGGCAGTATTTTCAGTAACTCCTGTTCAATAGCTGTGTCTGAATGTTGAGCACGCAACAGCAGCTCCAAATAGAAATTTGCCCGTTTCAGATGCTTAAGAATATTTTGTTGTTGCTCTAACTTATTGTGTGACATCTCCAATGCGATGGCGCCAATCACCTCGCTTGAAAAGGTGAGTGGATGTGCAAGGCGCAGACCATTGTTAGTCTGGCCATGCATGGCTCCCGAGACTACCGTTCGCTTCCCTCGCCGAGCCAGCTTGAGTAACTCGCCAAGTTCATCTGCCGCATCGGCATTTGCCGGATCACAGGTAGGCTTCGTAGAGAGTCCGGATACACCCCCATCCAGTCGCGCCGATGCGGCGCGCACGTTCGGGATGGATCGGCGCTGAAGCTTCAACCAGGAATCAAACAAGACTTGGTTCATGTCACTCTTATTGATTGAGCTCTAAAATTTCAGAAAGCTCATTGGATAGAAACCTCTTTCCTAAGGATGGTCTGAAAAATTGATGCTTTTTCATTTCATTGGCCATCCACCATCGAATGATTACAAAAGCAGGCTCTTTTTTTCCCGAAATAGCCTTAATTTCGACCGTTTTCTGGTCTCAAAGTACAACTCGCCTGTCATATGGCCAATAACTGTTTCTTTGCCAACACCAGATTCACCAACGCACACTTCGTGAACACACAATGGGCATTCTTATCCAAGCCACGATAACGGACTTTGGTAAATCCAAA
>JASJBU010000160.1 GCA_030066355.1 Gammaproteobacteria bacterium
CACCGGCAGTACGAAGGCCATCAACAAAAAACCGAAACGCATCATCAAGAGAAATTCATCCGATTTGCCGTGAAAGAATTCGCGGGTATTGAAAGAACCTCCCATGAATCCCTGGGCCTTCTGATTCAACTGGCTATGGTGCACGCCGATGGCTGACTGCAGGTCCACCTTGCATTGGAATTGGGTATTGCGATGTAGGGATGCCAGACGGGTGACAGCGGCGATCAGGGTCGCGACCACCGCCCAGGTGGCATAGAAGGCCACCAAGTTGATGCCCTGATAAGCCGAGAAGGCCGATGCCAGCATGAACCCGGAGCCGATGCCCAGAAACAGAAAGTTGGCGACGGTCAGTGGTGAATGCCAAGCCTTGATGAAGCGCAAACTGGCATAGATCATGGCGGTGCAGAGAAACAGGGCGAAGCTGGCCAGGGTTCCCAGGGCACCTAGGATCAACGTGATATCCACCGGCAGCGTGTCGGAAATGACAAACAGGGGCTGGGTCAACTCGAAATAATGCAGCAGGCCATAGGCGAGGATCAGCACCATGGCAATCGGCAGGGCGATGACCTCCCGTGAGAGCCAGGAGGTCCGCCACTGGCTGGCCGCTCGCCAGGCCCGTTCCGGACGACCCAGATGGAAGAACGAGGCCAGCAGCCCACCGATCAGCAAGAGCACGGAGAAGAGACTGCCCATGGCGTAAAAACCGCTGCTTTGGGGCGGCAGCAGATTCGCCAGGGAATAGAGCTGGCCGGTGTACAGCGCCAGAAACAGCCCCTGCCCCACCCCGATCAGAGTGGTTAAAAAGATTACTGAAAAGGCTGGATGCATTTATCAACTCCAAACAATGATTGGGGCATTCTCAGATCCCAACTTTGATTCAAAACTACCAGGCCACATCGTCCAGGGTTTCGCCGGTTTCGGGTATACGCGGCAATTCTTCCTTCTTGAGCGGATTGTCCGCCCGCACCAGCTCATCCTCGTGGATCTGGATACGGGTCTTGCGCCGTGGCAGATAGTGATTGGCGGGTTTGGTGCCCCACTCCGGTTGCAGGGCATAGCCCCCCTGTTCGCGGATCGCCACCGAGACCTCCGATTCCGGGTCATGGATGTCGCCATAGAGCCGCGCATTCGTGGGGCAGGCCAGTACACAGGCGGGTTTGCGCTCCGACGGCGGCAGGCTCTCGTCGGTAATGCGGTCGATGCACAGGGTGCATTTCTTCATCACCCGTTGTTGCGCGTCGAACTCCCGCACCCCGTAGGGGCAGGCCCAGGCGCAGTATTTGCAACCGATGCACTTGTCATAATCCACCAACACCACCCCGTTGTCTTGCCGCTTGTAGGAGGCCCCGGTCGGGCAAACCGGCACACAGGGCGGGTCCTCGCAGTGCAGGCAGGACTTGGGAAAATGATAGGTCTCGGTGTTCGGATAGACCCCGGCCTCGTAAGTCTGCACCCGGTTGAAGAAGGTACCGGTGGGATCCGCATCGTAAGGTCGCAGATCGGCCATGGGGCCCGCCCAACCGGATGTATTCCACTGCTTGCAGCTGGTGACGCAGGCATGGCAGCCGACACACACATTCAGATCGATGACTAATGCCAGTTGGGTCATGGGGCTATCCTATGATTCTCGACTTTTTGCGGAAGGTGCCGGCAACGAACGCCTGCCACCTGCCCCGTTTCGGATCCTGCCAGGGCAGCCGTTTTTGTGGCTTGAACTGGGGTGAGGTCTGCTGCGGCTCGCCAGGTTCTGCGGGATAGACCTTGACCCGCACATCGAACCAGGCCGCCTGGCCGGTGACCGGATCGGAGTTGGACAGATGCTCTCCCGCGTCGCAACTTGGCAGCTCTTCCGAGATCAGATGATTGAGCAGAAAGCCCTTTTGCGACTCGTTGGCCTTGGGGGAGAGCCCCCAGGCACCCGCCGCCTTGCCGATCGCGTTCCAGGTCCACACCGTGCCCGGTTCCACCGCCTCGGAGAAGCGCGCCATGCAGCGTACTTTGTTGGTGGGCGACTCCACCCAGATCCAGTCGCCGTCACCGAAGCCGTTGGCCGCAGCCAATTTCGGGTTGACGAACAGATAGTTGTGGGTGTGGATCTGCCGCAGCCAGGCGTTCTGCGAGTCCCAGGAATGGTACATGGCCATCGGTCGTTGGGTCAGGGCATTGATCGGGTACTGCTGGGTATCCACCAGCTTGTGTTCCAGGGGTGCGGCGAAGAACGGCAGGGGATCGAAATTGTCCTCCACCCGCTTGCGCAAGCGCTCCGGGGGCTGGCGGCCGGGCCACTTGCCCTGGGCGGCGAGGCGAAACCGCTGCAAGACCTCGGAGTAGACATGCAGGGTGATCGGCTCCGCATAACGGGTCATGCCGTGGGCCCGGGCCCTCTCCAGATAGCCCCGGTTCCAGTTGCGCATGTACTGATAAGACCTGGGCAGCTTGTAGTGATAGACACAACCGTTTTTCTGGTACATCTCCCACTGGCGCGGATTGGGCTCGCCTTTGAGGAACTTCTCGCCCCCCTTGCCCCGCCAGCCGGCGAGGAAACCGATACCGGAACCGGGAGAGGTCTCGTAGTTGATCACGAAGTCCGGATAGTCGCGGAACTTGCGGCCGCCGTCTTCGTTGACGAAGGCGGGGAGTTTGAGCCGCGAGCCCAGCTCGATCAGCACCTCCTGGAAGGGTTTACATTCGCCCCGGGGCGGCAGTACCGGGATACGCACCGAGTCCACCGGTCCATCGAACTCGGAGATCGGCCGGTCGAGCATCGACATGGCGTCATGCCGCTCCAGATAGCTGGTATCCGGCAGCACCAGATCGGCGAAGGCCACGGTCTCCGACTGGAAGGCGTCGGCGACGATCAGAAAGGGGATCTTGTACTCCCCGTTCTCGTCCTTGTCGGTGAGCATCTTACGCACCTTCTCCGTGTTCATGGAGGAGTTCCAGGCCATGTTCGCCATGAACAGCAACAAGGTATCGATCTTGTACGGATCACCGCGCCAGGCGTTGGTAATGGCGTTGTGCATCAGCCCGTGCACCGACAGAGGATATTCCCAGGAAAAAGCCTTATCCAAACGCACCGCCTCGCCGTCCTGGTCGACGAACAGGTCGTCCGGTTTGGCCGGCCAACCCAACGGCATGCCATCCAGCGGGGTGTTCGGTTGCACCCCCTCGGCGCTGTGCGGCGGCTTGGGACAGGGGGGAATCGGCCGCGGGAAGGGCGCCTTGTGACGAAAGCCACCGGGTCGGTCAACCGTACCCAGCAGGCTCATCAGAATGCCCAGGGCACGAATGCTCTGAAAACCGTTGGAATGGGCGGCCAGACCGCGCATGGAGTGGAAGGCCACCGGGTTGCCCACTACCGACTCATGGTCGTTGCCCCAGGCATCGGTCCATTGGATCGGCAGTTCGATCTTCTGATCCCGGGCCACTACACCCATCTCATGGGCGAGGCGCCGGATGGTCTCGGCGGGCACCCCGGTGATCTGTTCGGCCCACTCCGGGGTGTACTCCTCGACCCGCTCCTTGAGCAGCTGAAAGGCGGGCTTGACCGGGGTGCCGTCCTCCAGGGTATAACTGCCCAACAGGCGGGGATCGGCCCCGGGGGTGTGGGTGGAGATCTCCCGATCCAGCTCGATGTCCCACCAGAGCTTGTTCTCCGGATCGAAGCAGCCCTCCTCCACGTGGGTCTCGAAACGCCGAAACAGACCATGATCGTCCCGTTGGGGATCGTCCACCACCAGTTCTGCAGAGTTGGTGTATTTGATCAAGAATTCCCGGTCGTACAGGCCCTGCTTGATCAGCTCGTGGATGATCGCCAGCAACAGCGCCCCGTCGGTGCCCGGCTTGATTGGCACCCACTCGTCGGCGATCGCCGAGTAACCGGTACGGATCGGGTTGATGGAGATGAAGCGCCCACCGCGCCGTTTAAACTTGGAAAGCTCGATCTTCATCGGGTTGGAGTGATGGTCCTCGGCGGTGCCGATCATCACGAACAGCTTGGCCCGTTCCAGGTCCGGCCCGCCGAACTCCCAGAAGGATCCGCCGATGGTGTAAATCAACCCGGCCGCCATGTTGACCGAGCAGAAGCCGCCATGGGCCGCGTAGTTGGGGGTACCGAACTGCTTGGCGAACATGCCGGTAAGGGCCTGCATCTGGTCCCGGCCGGTGAACAGGGCGAACCGTTTCGGGTCCTCAGCGCGGAGCTTCGCCAAACGCTTCTCGATGATTTCGAAGGCGTCGTCCCAGGAGATCTCCATGAACTCCGACTCGCCACGCTGGGCATTTCGCTTGCGCAACAACGGCTTGGTGAGGCGTGCCGGCGAATACTGTTTCATGATGCCGGATGAGCCCTTGGCGCAGATCACCCCCTGGTTCAGGGGATGCTTCGGATTGCCCTCGATATGCCGCACCTCCCCATCACGCAGGGTAACGCGGATGCCACAACGGCAGGCACACATGTAACAGGTGGTTTCTTTGACCTCGACACGTCCCTGGTCGCTGTCGGACAGCCTGGTCGGATCCTGCATAGTTAGCCCTATTGTCGACTTGATACAGACTCGGAGAGGTAATACTAATTTATTATATTAGCTTTTTCTTAACTATAAATCCATTGTTTCTCTTGACGCAAGGGATTGAATTTCCTATCAGTCCCGATTGTAAAGAAGTGAATTCATCAAAACCCCATCCAAAGTAGGTCATAAGCAAAATGCAAGGGAAGTCCCGAATAGTAATTGCTGTTTTTATCAAATAGTATTTTTTTCGGGGTCTAAGATGTCTGGGTTCATGTGAGGGAGTATCACCAGGTAGAGATTTGACCATCGATTTCATACCTTGCCTGCTATTTACTCCTCCGTAATAAACACCTCGATTTTCGGGTGCAATACCTGAAAACACAATAACAAGGCCACCAACAGAAACAAACAATAAATCGGGACGATTAAGGAATCATCCTAACGGAGGAAAATCAAGATGCCTTCTCTCGTTGTAAAAAGACGAAGTCTTGCGCAAAGACTTCTCATCCCGCTGCTCGGTGCGGGGGTTCTAACACTATCTTCATTCATAGCCTCAGCCAGCTCAACGTTTGGAGATGCCTGGCAAGCCGAATATCCCACATCTCGTTCTTTGGTAAATGCCGGTTGCGGTCTTTGCCACGATCAGGTAACTAATCCTTCAAGGCAGGATTTACCCATCGTCGATAACGGCTATGGTATGGATCTCACCCAAGCGGGTATTGCAAGCGCAGGCTCGTTTACCGAAATTCAAGCAGTCATCAGGTCACTGAATGATACCGATTCCGATGGTGAAGGTAATTCCAACCTCGTAGAGATCGAAGCCGATGCCCAACCTGGTTGGACCGGCTCGGCGCCTGTTGGCGTCTCAGGTGATCTTGATCCGACCACTACCACGGATGATCCTCCCGTTGCCGATGCCGGTGCTGATGTCTCTGGCACGGTTGGCGTTGCCATCGACTTCGACGGCAGAGGCTCCACCGATGACGGGACCATCGTCGATTACGCATGGAATTTCGGAGATGGCGGCACAGCAAACGGTGACCGCGTCTCTTACACATACAGCAGTGCCGGCACCTACACGGTCACCCTGACAGTCACCGATGATATTGGCCAAACCGGCTCGGATACCGCTATCGCCACGATCGATCCGCCACCTGCGGCCCCCACCGCTGATGCGGGTGGACCCTACACCGGTATCGCCGGTCAGGCAGTCGCCTTCGACGGCAGCGGTTCCACCGATAGCGATGGCAACATCGTGAGCTATGCCTGGGACTTCGGTGACGGCACCACCGGCAGCGGTGTTTCGCCCAGCCACACCTATGCATCTGCGGGCACCTATAACGTCACGCTCACGGTCACCGACAACGACGGATTGACCGACAGCGCTGCCACCACCGCCACGATCGATCCGCCACCTGCGGCCCCCACCGCTGATGCGGGTGGTCCTTATACCGGTATCGCCGGTCAGGCAGTCGCCTTCGACGGCAGCGGTTCCACCGATAGCGATGGCAACATCGTCAGCTATGCCTGGGACTTCGGTGACGGCACCACCGGCAGCGGTGTTTCGCCCAGCCACACCTATGCATCTGCGGGCACCTATAATGTCACGCTCACGGTCACCGACAACGACGGCCTGACCGACAGCGCTGCCACCACCGCTACGATCGATCCGCCACCTGCGGCCCCCACCGCTGATGCGGGTGGTCCCTATACCGGTACCGCCGGGGTAGCCCTGACCTTTGACGGCAGCGGTTCGACCGACAGCGATGGCAACATCGTCAGCTATGCCTGGGATTTCGGTGACGGTAACACCAGCACCGAGATGTCACCCACGCACACCTACGCCACCGGCGGTCTCTACAACGTGACTCTGACGGTCACCGACAACGACGACCTGACCGACACCGCAAGCACCACCGCCGACATCAATAACCCGCCGGTGTCCGATCCCAATGGGCCCTACAGCGGCTTGGCGGGTGAGGCGATCAACTTCGATGGCCGGGGATCCGACGATTCGGATGGAACCATCGTCAGCTACGCCTGGGACTTCGGTGACGGTAATACCGGTGTGGGTGAACGCCCGAGTCACATCTATGCAACCGCAGGCACCTACGATGTCAGCCTGACAGTGACCGACAATGACGGTGCCAGTGACTCGGCAAGCACCACAGCAACTATCACCGTCGATCTGATCGCGCCGGTGGCGGATGCCAATGGCCCCTACTCGGGCACGGTGAATGATCCGGTGTTGTTCGACGGCAGTGGCTCATCCGATGCAGACGGCAATATCGTCAGTTACGAGTGGGATTTCGGTGACGGCAACACCGGCACCGGGATGAATCCAGCTCACACCTATACCGTGACAGGTGCCTTCGACGTCGCACTGACCGTGACCGACAATGACGGTCTGCAGAGCACCGACACCACCACGGCCACCATCGGTCTTGGCGATCTGCCGCCAGTGGCCGATGCCAATGGTCCTTACGTAGGCACCGTGGGCGTGCCGGTAGACTTCGATGGTAGCGGCTCTACCGATCAGAACGGCGATATCGTGTCCTATGATTGGGAATTCGGTGATGGCACCTTCGTCGCCGACGCCGGACCGACACCGTCACATACCTACAACACCGATGGCATCTTCACGGTGACTCTGACGGTGATCGACGCCACCAACCTGAGCGACTCGGACACCACCACGGCGACCATCGAGATTGAACTGGTGCCGCCGGTGGCCGATCCCAACGGTCCTTACAACGGCACAGCCGGTGTGGCACTCAGCTTTGACGGCAGCGGTTCATTCGACCCGGATGGCGGTGCGATTACCGACTATGCCTGGGATTTCGGTGACGGTAACACCGGCAGTGGCGCACAGCCGTCACACACCTATGCCTCGGCAGGCACCTATACGGTCAGCCTGGTGGTAACCGATGATGATGGCCAGGTGAGTGATGCAGCCCAGACCTCCGCGGAGATCGTGGCTGCTCCTGAGGTACCGGTGGCCGATCCGAACGGGCCCTATTCCGGTAAAGCGGGGCGTGAAGTGAACTTCGACGGCACCGCCTCCTTCGATCCGGATGGCGGCAGTATCACGGACTATGCCTGGGACTTCGGTGACGGCAATACCGGCATCGGGCCGACGCCCACCCACGTCTACGCCAATGCCGCGACCTACACGGTCACACTGATGGTCACCGATGACGAGGGTCAGGAAAGCGATCCGGCAGCAACCACGGCAGAGATCGTTCCCGACGAGGCACCGACTGCAGATCCGAACGGGCCCTACAGCGGCGTGATCGACGTACCTGTCAGCTTCGACGGCAGTGCCTCCTTCGATCCGGATGGTAGTATCGTGGCCTGGGATTGGGACTTCGGTGACAACAACAGCGGCAGCGGTGAGACAACCAGCCACGTCTACACGCGGGCTGATGTCTACACCGTGACCTTGACGGTCACCGACGACTTCGGCAACACCGCCAGCGCCGAAACCACGGCGACCATCACAGAACCCGCCCTGTTGCCGCCGGTAGCCGATGCGGGTGGCCCCTACAGCGGCATCGAGGGTGAGACCATCGTCTTCGACGGTGGTGGCTCGAGCGACCCCGATGGCAACATCGTCCGCTACGATTGGGATTTCGGTGACGGTACAACTGCGGTGGACGCGGGTCCGAATCCGACACATGTCTACACCGCAGCCGGGGTCTACAACGTGAGCCTGACCGTGGTCGACAATGACGGTCTGATGGACTCGGATGCGACGACTGCAGAGATCCAGCCTGTGACGACCGATGATGCGGATGTCTTTCTGACCAAGATGCGCGTACCCAGTCTGCTACTTCTGCGTGAAGACAGAGAGATCAAAAAGCGCATCCTCGTTTACGGCGATGGAAGCGACATCGAGCAGGCTGCCACGGTCACTCTGAGTGCCAGCAACGGAGGGCTCGAGGTGGAGATCGAACCTGAGACGATCACCCAGACAGTGGTCCCGGGCGGTGCCGCCACCCTGTTCATATTCGATGCGGAGATCGAGTGCGAGGAGCCCGGCGACTATGTCCTCAGTTGGACGGCGGTGATCGATGCGGCGGACAACGCGATTTCGACCAACGACGACCTGACTGTAGGCACTGAAGTCCAGTGTAAGGCTCGGCCCAGTCGACGGGACACACCGCCCCGCAGGGGTCGAGACGATGATGATTACGACGACTGATCGTCGTCGCTAACCTTAACCAAGAACCGGCAGGGGGGGTGACCCCCCTGCTTTTTTTTATCTGTTGTTTGCGGGTTGCGGCAGCTCAGTGTCAATCGTCACCGGTCTTCAGTAGTGGAAACTCTCCTGCACTTGATAGCCGAATTCAGGCTTCCAGCCCCATGAGTAGTTGCGAAGATTGTAGAGGGCCATCGCCTTGGCGTGCTCATTGGAATGGGCGCTGAATCCACAACCATAGCTGGTGCGCGGCCTGCCTCTTGTGGTCTCGTATTCGGTTTTCACGATCACTACATGGGCATGGGGCAAGTCGGTCGAGGCCTGGGGGTGCAAACCCTGGTACTTGTCGGGGTGTGTCTGGCTCAAGAGTTTCCGTTTCGCCTTATCGGTTGCACTCGCCGCACTTTCGTGCTCGGCTGCCACCCATTCGATGGCCTGGGAATCACCCAGCTTTTTCACGACCACACAGCTGGCGCCGGCCTGTAAGCCCTGACTGCAACTGAGCATTACGAGCGTGCCGATAAACATCGATTTAACCTGCATGAGACCTCCGCAGCGATTCAATGATCATATGGCGGATCGAGCGCTTTCCAAGCTCTCCCAGCGTGCATAGGCGGTGTCGAGTGTTTGCTCGAGCGCCTTCAGCTCCTTTTGCAACTCACCGATCTTCGCGCCATCCTGCCGATAGAGCGCAGGATCGGACATCTGTTGCTGGAGCTCCTCCAGTGACGCCTCTAGTGCCTCGATACGCTGGGGTAGCAACTCCAACTCCCGCTGATCCTTGTAACTGAGCTTGTCACGCTTTTTTTTCGGCGCATGCCCGCCAGTCTTGACCTTTTTTGCCGTCGGTTTCGGCTGGATCGCCTGCTGCCTGTGATGCGCCTCCCAATCACTGTACCCGCCCACATACTCGATGACCCGGCAATCCCCCTCGAAGACCAGGCAGCTGGTCACGGCGTGATCGAGGAACTCCCGGTCGTGGCTGACCAACAGCAAGGTGCCCTGAAAATCCATCAACAGCTCCTCGAGCAGTTCCAGCGTCTCCACATCCAGGTCATTGGTGGGCTCGTCCAAGACCAGGACATTGGCCGGCCTGGTGAAGAGCTTGGCCAGGAGCAGCCGGTTGCGCTCACCGCCCGACAAGGCCTTCACCGGGGTTCGGGCGCGCGCCGGGGTGAACAGAAAGTCCTGCAGGTAGCCGATGATGTGCTTGCGCTTGCCACCGATATCCACCTTGTCACTGCCGCCGCCGACATTGTCCTGCACCGAGGCCGCTTCGTTGAGCTGACTGCGCAGTTGATCAAAGTAGGCGACTTCCAGATTGGTACCGAGCTTGACCCTGCCGCTGTCCGGCGCCAGGCGACCCAACAGCAGGTTCAACAGCGTGCTCTTGCCGGCGCCATTCGGGCCGATGATGCCGATGCGGTCACCCCGCAGCAGTGTGGTGGAGAAGTGCTTGATGACCGGCTTACCCTGCCAGGCGTAGCTGATGTCTTCGACCTCGGCCACCAAGCGGCCGGAGCGTTCGGCATCTTGCAGTTGCATCTTCGCCAGACCGGTCGTGCTGCGGCGCTGCTGACGCTCCAGTCGCATCGCCTTCAGGGCTCGCACACGCCCTTCGTTACGGGTACGTCGCGCCTTGATACCCTGGCGAATCCAGGTCTCCTCCTGGGCCAGTTTCTTGTCGAAACGGGCATTTTCCTGCGTCTCTGCATTCAGCATCTCCGCCTTGCGCCGGAGAAAGTTGGCGTAATCCCCCGGCCAATCCGTCAGCCGCCCCCGATCCAATTCGAGGATGCGGGTCGCCAGACGGCGTAAAAAGGCCCGATCGTGGGTCACGAACAACAGGGCGGCCGGATAGCTGAGCAGAAACGCCTCCATCCAGTTGATGGACGCGATATCCAGGTGGTTGGTCGGTTCGTCCAGCAGCAAGAGATCAGGCTCGTTGACCAGCGCCTGGGCCAGCAGGACCCTGCGTTTGAGTCCCCCGGATAACTTGGAGAAGTCCACGTCCGGTGACAGGGAAAGCCGTGTGATCACCGTCTCGACCCGCTGTTCCAGTTGCCAACCATCCGCCGCCTCGAGAGCATGTTGGGCACCGGCCAGCCGACCCAGCAGTCGCTCGTCGCCCGTCTCGGCGAGACGTTTGCTCAACTGGTGGTAGGTCTTGATCTGTTTTGCCAGATCGCCGACCCCATCGGCGACGATGTCAAACACCGAACCGCTCAAGTCTTGCGGGACCTCCTGGATGAGGCGGGCGATCCTTACCCCTTGGCCGATCACCCGTTCGCCATCATCCGCCTGCAGTTCACCCAGGATCACTTTCATCAAGGTCGACTTGCCTGCACCATTGCGTCCCAGCAGGCAGATGCGTTCGCCTTTCTCGATAGCCAGACTGATCCCATCCAGCAGGCTGGGACCGCCAAAACCCAAATGTAGATTTCTAAGCCTAATCAATGACATAAAATACCATTCGCAAAGGTGATCAACTCTCCGGTCACGATTTCAAATCTTACTACCCCAGCGTGCCTCAGCTAACCGACGAGCGTGGTTATCCATCGAGAAAAACAGGCTTTATCAAGCGTAATTTTCTGATATGGTTAGTCTGTTTAGAGATGAGTCCAGCAAGGATGTTAACGGATACGAAACCCTACCAACATAAACATCATGGTTAAACTTGTCACCCTGAAAGAGGCCTGGGACGGAAAGGCCGACTGCAAAACCTGCGCCATCAGAGAGTCCGTACTGTTCGCCGGTCTACCTGAAGGGGTGTTCGAGAAGATCCATGACCCGATCGACCAATATACCCTGCCGGTCGGCGCCGCACTTTATCATGCGGGTGATGACGGCGAGCGACTCTATACAGTGCGCACCGGCATCCTCAAACTCGTCCAATACCTACAGGACGGCAGTCAACGCATCGTGCGCCTGATTCGCTCTACCGATGTCACCGGCCTGGAATGCCTACTGGGTGAGAACTATCACCATGACGCCGTGGTCCTCCAGGAAACCGAGGTCTGCAGCCTGCCGGTCAAGGTGGTGGAGAACCTGAGCATGGATAATCCGTCACTGCATCGGGAACTGCTCAATCGCTGGCAGCGAGCCTTGAACGAAGCGGATGCCTGGCTGACCGAGCTCTCCACCGGCTCATCCAAGCAACGGGTGGCGCGTCTGCTGTTGCGGCTGGTGCAGGATAATCAAAGCAGCGAATGTCAACTCTTTGCCCGAGAGGATATGGGTGCAATGCTCGGCATCACCACCGAAACGGCCAGCAGGACCATCGCCGAGTTCAAACGCCAGAGTCTCCTGGTGGAGTCCCAGACCAACAATTTCCTGCTCGATATACCCAATCTTCAGCGTATCGCCAAGGATTGATCATTTTCAATGCCTCAAGCCAAACCTGACACGTAGTATGGGAGTCAGGTGTTATTTCCCATTGGCTAACAACTACAGG
>JASJBU010000155.1 GCA_030066355.1 Gammaproteobacteria bacterium
AGGGATGCGGTCCGGCGACCGTGCCGATGATATAGAAGGTATCGTCCACATTGGTCACCCAGTCCCGCATGCGCCTGCTGGGTGCCGAAGTACGCTCGGTGGAGTCTGGCTCCAAGACCCTCAAGGATGCACTCAATGAGGCCATGCGGGACTGGGTGACCAATGTGGACGATACCTTCTATATCATCGGCACG
Organism: Gammaproteobacteria bacterium; assembly: GCA_030066355.1. Lineage (GTDB taxonomy): Bacteria > Pseudomonadota > Gammaproteobacteria > Chromatiales > Chromatiaceae > JASJBU01. The sequence continues at coordinate 195 of JASJBU010000155.1, forward strand.
GTCGCCGGACCGCATCCCTATCCTGCGATGGTCAGGGACTTCCAGGCGGTAATCGGCCGGGAGGCCCGGGAGCAGATTCAGCAGCAGACCGGTCGACTGCCCGATGCCCTGGTAGCCTGCGTGGGCGGTGGCTCCAATGCCATTGGCCTGTTTTATCCGTTTTTGGATGACCGGGCGGTGTCTATTTACGGTGTGGAGGCGGCTGGGGATGGTCTGGAGACCGGCAATCACGCCGCTCCGCTTTGTGCGGGACAGCCAGGGGTGCTGCACGGTAATCGCACCTATTTAATGGAGGACCGGGACGGGCAGATCATCGAAACCCACTCGGTCTCGGCGGGCCTGGATTATCCTGGTGTCGGTCCCGAACACGCCTGGCTGAAAGACAGTGGCCGGGCCGAGTATGTGGCCGTGACCGATGACGAGGCCTTGGAGGCCTTTCATGTCTTGACCCGTACCGAGGGCATCATCCCGGCCCTGGAATCGAGTCATGCCCTGGCCTACGCAGCCAAATTGGCCCCTCAAATGTCGTCGGACCAGATCATCCTGATCAACCTGTCCGGTCGGGGCGACAAGGACATGCATACGGTCGCGGCACGGGAGGGACTCAAGATATGAGCAGGATCGCCGGTAGATTTGCGGCACTCAAAGCCGAAGGGAGGACGGCCCTGATCCCCTTTATCACTGCAGGGGATCCCAATCCGGAAGTCACGGTGGAACTGATGCACAGCTTGGTGCAGGCAGGTGCCGACTTGATCGAACTGGGGGTGCCGTTTTCCGATCCTATGGCAGACGGGCCGGTGATCCAGCGTGCCAGTGAGCGTGCCCTGAAACACCATGTGGGGCTGCACCATGTCCTGGAGATGGTGCAGACCTTCCGGGCGGTTGATCCGGATACCCCGGTGGTCCTGATGGGGTATCTCAATCCCATAGAGGTCATGGGTTACCAGGCGTTCGCCGAACAGGCCGCAGCGGCGGGGGTTGATGGGATCCTGGTGGTGGATATCCCGCCAGAAGAAGGCCACGGGCTGCTACAGACCCTGCAAGCGAGTACCTTGGACCAGATCTATCTGTTGGCGCCGACCAGCACGTCGGAACGCATCAAGCGAATCTGTGAGGTGGCCGGCGGATTCGTCTATTATGTCTCGGTGAAAGGGGTGACCGGCGCCAGTCATCTCGATCTCACGGCAGTCGAGAACAAGTTGAGCCAGATACGGGTGCATACCGACCTCCCGGTCGGCGTGGGTTTTGGGATCAAGGACGCTGCAACGGCCGCCGCGGTTGGCAGGATTGCGGATGCCGTGGTGGTGGGCAGTGCCCTGGTCTCTCGGGTGGAGGCCCTCGCCGAGCGGCCCCATGAGATTGCCGCGGCATTATCCGAGCTGCTCACCGATATGCGAAAAGCGATGGATGAGGCCTAGTCTGGTGTGTTGAGACAGGCTCCACAATCCCCTGACTGATTGATACTTTTTTGGTAAGGTTCTGTCCATGAGTTGGTTTGAAAAACTGATGCCGAGCCGCATCCGCACGGATGGCGGAAACAAGCGCGCAGTGCCGGAAGGCCTGTGGACCAAATGCCCAGGCTGCAACGCGATCCTCTATCGAGCAGAGATGGAGCGGAATCTCGATGTCTGCCCGAAATGCAACTACCACAATCGGATCGGGGCCCGGCGTCGCCTGGAGACCTTTCTCGATCCAGAGGTTCGGGAGGAGATCGGTGCTGACCTGGAGTCGATCGATCCCCTCAAATTCAAGGACAGCAAGAAGTACAAGGATCGCCTGAGTCAGGCCCAGAAGAGTTCCGGAGAAAAGGATGCGTTGGTGGTCATGCGCGGCCAGGTCAAAGGCCAGGATCTGGTGGCGGCCGCTTTCGAGTTCGGGTTCATGGGCGGTTCCATGGGTTCTGTGGTGGGTGAGCGTTTCGTCCGCGGCGTCAGTGTGGCACTGGAAAGGCATATTCCGATGGTTTGCTTCTCGGCCAGCGGTGGCGCCCGCATGCAGGAGTCGCTCTTTTCTCTGATGCAGATGGCGAAGACCAGTGCAGCCCTGGAACGCTTGCAGAAGCGGGGATTACCGTTCATCTCGGTGATGACAGATCCTACGATGGGAGGCGTGTCTGCCAGCCTTGCGATGCTGGGCGATGTCAATCTGGCCGAACCCAAGGCCTTGATCGGCTTTGCGGGCCCTCGGGTCATTGAGCAGACGGTTCGTGAGAAATTGCCGGAAGGCTTCCAACGCAGCGAATTTTTACTCGAGCACGGGGCGATCGACATGATCATCGACCGCCGCGACATGCGTGAGCGTATTGCGGACCTGCTGAGTGTCTTTCTCCACAAGGGACGTCCCTGACACCATCCTCACAGATGCGATTCCAAACCCTGGATGAGTGGCTGGATTGGCAGTCGACCCTCCATCCTGCAGAGATCGAGTTGGGTCTGGAGCGAGTCTCCGCCGTCTGGCACCGTCTGCGAGCGGACGGTCTCGGATCATGGATTATCACCCTTGCCGGCACCAACGGTAAGGGCTCTACAGCACGGCTGTTGGAAGCCATCTACCGACAGGCCGGCTACCGGGTCGGCCTGTACACCTCGCCCCATCTGATTCGCTATAACGAGCGCATTCGGGTTGATGGTGCCGAGGTCTCGGATAGCGCTCTCTGCGATGCGTTCGAGCGTGTGGACCGGGCCAGAGAGGGCACCTCGCTCACCTATTTCGAATTTGGCACGCTGGCCGCGTTGGATCAGTTTACCGACCAATCCCTTGATCTGGTCATTCTGGAGGTGGGGCTGGGAGGACGCCTGGATGCGGTGAACATCGTCGATCCGGATATTGCGATCATCACCACGGTAGATCTGGATCACACGGATTGGCTGGGAGACACCCGGGAGCAGATCGGTCTCGAGAAGGCCGGCATCATGCGCAGCGGACGGCCAGTGATTCTCGGAGATCCGGACATGCCCGCTTCGGTCAATCAGCATGCGTTCGAGATCGGTGCCGAATGCCTTCAGTTGGGCCGGGATTTCAGAGTTGAGGCCGATGCCACAGGCTTCAGCTGGTCCGGACCGCATCAGCAGTATCACATTAGGCGAATGCCATCCGAGTCGGCGGACCATCAACTGCGTAATGCAGCCACTGCGCTGATGGCAGTGGATCGATTGTCAGAAGCCCTGCCGGTTGCTCGAGAGGCGGTGTTGCGGGCAATGGAGAGTAGTCGACTCAAAGGCCGCCTGCAGATCGTTGACAACGAGATCCCCCTGTTACTCGATGTGGCGCACAACCCTCAGGCGGTCAGAATCCTCTGTGACAGTCTTCCCAAGATGCTGCCTGGCAAGCGGATCCATGCAGTTTTCGGTCTGTTGTCCGATAAGGATGTGGCGACCATCATGGAAATCATCAGCCCGAGAATAGCGAGTTGGTATCTGGTGGACACAGGCAGCGAACGGGGGCAGTCCGCAGCTCAGCTGCAGGCGCGGATGGCCGCGGCTGGAGTGCAACGGATCGTCGCAGGCTTCGCATCGGCGGTCGAGGCCTTGGCATCCGCCAGGGTCGGTGCTCAGACCGGGGATGCCATTCTGGTATTCGGATCCTTTGTGATCGTGGGACAGGTGCTCGAAACCTTGGAAAAATCAGCGCACAACGAGCTGATATAATCTAAGGTTAAGATCTGCAAAGTACATGTCAGTAGTTGAGTTCTGAGTAAGGAGTGATCTTGGAGGAACGACTCAAACAGAGATTGATTGGGGGGGCTGTGCTGGTTTCCCTGATGGTGATCTTCGTACCCATGTTGCTCGAAGAGAAGGTCGTCTCGAAACAAAGTTTTTCAGTTCAGCGGATTCCCGAGAAACCCGAGGCTATGCGGCGGCCGCCGGAGATCAAGACGATACTGCCCAAGCCCATAGAGCGGGTGGAGAAGCCAGCAACCGCTGATGAACCGGTAAGTGAACCAATAGCCGCTGTGCCGGATCCGGAGCAGCATATCGGTAAGATCGAACGTTCCACTCCCGGTGCATGGATGGTCCAGGTAGCCAGCTTCAGTAAACAGGAAAATGCGACGAAACTGGTCAGAAAGCTTAAAAAGGCCGGTATGCCGGCACAAATGAAGGCCGTGACCATCAACGACAAACCGCATTACCGGGTACAGATGACACCTCAATTAGACAAGCAGGAGGCCGAAAACCTGGTGAAACGGATCAAAAAGAAATTCGGTCTGGATGCCAGTGTGGTTCGCTATACCGGGTGAAGTATGGGTATGGATATATGAATTTGGTGACATCACTGCAGAGAACCTACAACGATTGGCTCATCCAAAAAGAGCTGCCGAAATGGTTGTCCGGCTTTCTGAGCAATCGTTTGCCACAGTTCCTAACCCTGGTACTGATCGTGTTGATTGCGCAACGGGTCGCTGAGTTGACCTGGAGATTGATTCCGGATCCTCCGGCACCGCAGTTACCTGTGCAACAGCAGATTCCCCAAGCAAAAACGCTGGGCGAGAACCCATTGACCGATAAGACGGCAGAACGGATCGCCAGTCTGCATCTGTTTGGTCGGGCCGGTGAAGTCAAACCGGTCATCAAGGAAGAGGTCAACAAAAAGGCTCCCGAAACCACCCTGAGACTAACCCTGCATGGGGTGTTCGTCGAACAGCAGCCGGAAGCGGGTGCGGCGATCATCGGCAAGGCGGGTGCCAAGCAGAACTATTACAGGGTCGGCAGCAGCGTCATGAATGGGGTGAAACTTCAGGCGGTGTTCAACGACCGGGTGGTCTTGTTGAGAAATGGCCGCTCCGAGGTTTTGAAATTTCCCAAGACGGTCAAACCTGGTCCCGTCCCGGAGAGCCTGAAAACCACAAGATCTGCGCAAGCCTCCAAGGCTGAGTCGCTGAGCAGTTATCGGGACATTTTCAGAAACGAGCCGCTGAAGATCTTCGAGCATGTGCGTTTCGTTCCGGTGCGAAGTGGTAAGACCGTCAAAGGTTACCGGGTCCTGCCGCAGAGAAATCGTAAGCTCTACAATCAGCTGGGTATCCGACCCTCTGATCTGGTGACATCTGTCAACGGCGTTCCATTGCAGAACGACAAAGAGGCGCTGCAACTCATCGACAAGCTGAAAGACGCCAATCAAATCAATCTGGAGATCGTTCGTCGAGGCCAGACAGAGTCACTCACTATCAGTCTGGATTAACCCGTTGCGGCTCGATCGGTTCCCGATCAGATGTCGGGGGTGGCTGGCGGGGTCGGGGAATTCGGCACCAGCGCGACCTCGTCATCCTGCTCCAGCCTGGTGAAGAATTCCGCGAACTGTTTGTTGATGGTGGGGCGGAGACGATCCTTGTCGAACAGCGGTGCATATTCCGGACGGCGACGGGCCAGTAGCTTCAATAGATCCTCGATATTCTGAACCGATGCTGGCAGCAGAATCTCTTCCTGTTGCTTGCCCAGCTTGTTGACCAGCCAAGAGAAATAGAAAACCTTGATGCGTCGCTCTTGCGCTGGGTCAGCATCACGCTGATAACCGATTGCGGCAAGGCGTCGCAAATAATCCTGCCAATTCTGCTCCTGATTCTTGCCCAACGCATAGAGTGTCTCCCAGGAGTAGATGCCGGTATCGTGTCCGTCATCGAAGAACAGTTGAATGGCATATTGTCCCTGTGGTTGGATCTTGTCGATATTCACCTGCTCTTTACCGATCACCGGGACCTTACTCGCCTTGACTTCTGCAGCCGGGGAAAACACTCGCAGGTACTCACAGGGGTACTCGAAACTGGCTCCATCGGAATAGCGAATCGCCAGTATGTGCGACTTCTGGTGGAGATTGATTTCGACAGGAACGGGAATCTCAGTTGGCATACTTGTGTCCAGTGGGGAGCGGGGATCTGAAAAGGCTGTGGATCATGTCATAGATTGGCTATTCCCTTCAACTCACTCGCTGTCTGGAATTTTTTGTGTATTTAGAATCATCGGCCCCCGCCATCGGAAATCTTCAAGAGGATCTTGTCCATGGTTGAGGTCGGCAGCAGTCTCCGCAGGGTACCCAGTAAATAGGTGGGAAAGGTGACGTAGTAGCGGGGTTTAGGTCTGGGGTGCTCCAATGCATGGACGACCCTCTTCAATACGGCTTCCGGTGGCAGGGTGAAGCGGTTGCCAGGTCCTGTTTTCTCAAGTCGTTGCACCATGGCCGCATAATGTTCACGAAAGAACGATTGCTCAGCATCCACGTGCCGCTTCCACATCCTGTGGGCATTGGCCCGAAACTGGCTGTGGATTGGCCCGGGTTCGATCAGCGAGACGTGAATGCCGCTGCCGAACAACTCCAGGCGCAGGGTGTCTGTGAGCCCCTCCAAGGCGTATTTGCTGGCGGCATAGGCGCCTCTGAAGGGCAGGGTGGTAAGCCCCAATACGGAGCTGTTCTGAATGATCCGTCCTGCGCCCTGGTTGCGCATCAGCGGGATGACCTTGTTGGTCAACTCATGCCAGCCAAACAGATTGGTCTCGAACAGTTCACGCATGGCATCGCGGCTGATGTCTTCCACCGCTCCGGGCAGTCCGTAGGCACCGTTGTTGAAGAGCCCGAACAGCCGGCCTTGTGTCTTCTCGAGTACGTTTGCAACCGCCCTGTCGATACTGTCCGAATCGGTCAGATCCAGCTGCACCGTCTGCAGACCGAGGTTGCGCAGGGTCTCGACATCCTCGGTCTTGCGGGCAGAGGCGAAGACGCGATAGCCGCGTTGTTGCAAGCCCGTCGCAACACATAGACCTATGCCACTGGAACAGCCGGTGATGAGAATGCTCTTGTCGGTATCACGCATCGGGGCAGGATACTCGATCTGACCGCAGCTTGCCGGTTTTTTCCACAGGTTTGCTCCCCTGTTTGAGTCTCTTTCCTCCCAGCAGGGAATTAAAGTTTCAACCTGCCCGAACGCTATCAGACTCAGACCCGGCGCAGTGTCGGCTAGACCGCGCCATGTGTCAATCAAGGTAGTCTGAATGACCCGGTTGATAAGAACAGAACTCAAGACCGCAACTCGGAATTGGAGATTGATTTAGGTGGATATTGCAACTCTGGTAGGCTTGCTTGGAGGATTCGGCATCATTATCGGAGCGATCGCATCGGGTGGCGATGTCATGTTGTTTGTCAATGTGCCCTCCATTCTGATCGTGGTCGGCGGCACTTTCATGGTGACCTTGATGCAGGTGTCGCTGGGTGATTTCCTCGGTTCCTTCAGCATCGGCATGAAGGCCTTCTTCTACAAAACCGATGATCCGAAAAAACTCATCGAAGAGGCAGTGGAACTGGCCGACATCGCGCGCAAGAACGGTCTGCTGGCTCTGGAGGGACAGGAGATCAGCAACGATTTTCTCAAACAGGGCGTCGGGCTCTGCGTCGACGGCCATGACCCGACGCTGGTCAACAAGCTACTCTCCAAGGATATTGACCTGACCATCCAGCGCCACGAAGTAGGGCAGAGGATGTTCAAGAACATGGCCACCATGGCACCGGCGATGGGTATGATCGGTACCTTGGTGGGGTTGGTACAGATGCTCGCCAACATGTCCGATCCCGCGAGTATCGGACCGGCGATGGCGGTGGCCCTGTTGACCACTCTCTACGGAGCGATTATCGCCAATGCCTTTGCTCAGCCCATGTCGGACAAGCTGGCACGGGCGAGCGGCATGGAGAAGACCAATAAATCACTGATCATCGAGACCATCTCGGGCATTCAGGAGGGAATGAATCCACGGGTGCTGGAGCAGCTGTTGAGCACCTACCTGCCGTCAGGCAAACGGCCCTCCGGCGATAGTTGATAATAGAGGTCCCGCATGGCTGACGAGTGTCCGAAATGTGAAGCTGGTCTGCCCCCTTGGCTGGCAACCTTCGCGGATCTGATGTCCCTTTTGATGTGCTTCTTTGTCCTGTTGCTTTCGTTTGCGGAGATTGACGCGATCCGTTTCAAAAAGATGGCCGAATCCATGAAGGATGCCTTTGGTGTGCAACGGGAGATCCCCTTGAATGAGATCGTCAAAGGCACCAGCGTCATCAAACAGGAGTTTTCCCCGGGTAAGCCGGAACCCACCCCTATCGATGAGATTCGTCAGACGACCACCCAGGTTGAAAAGGAGCATCTCGATGTCAAGGAGAAGGGCATGGAAGACTCGCAAGCTCTGGATATCGACGAGGCCAAGGCCGCGGTTCAGGCGCAACTGGAACAAGAGGTGCAGGAGCAAGCCGAGGATCTGCAGGAATTGCTGGAAGAGGAGATCGATGAGGGTCTGATCGAGGTCGAAACGGAGCAGACCAAGATCATCATCCGTATCCAGGAAAAGGGCTCATTCCCCTCAGGCCGCGCCAATCTCAATCCGGACTTTTTCGAGGTGATCACCAAGATCACCGAGGTGATCACCGGCACCCCCGGGAATATCGTGGTTGCGGGCCATACGGACAACATCCCGATCTCTACCAAGCGCTTTCGCTCCAACTGGGAGCTCTCATCCGCGCGGGCGGTCACCGTGGTGCATGCCATCCTGAGCAACTCCACGATCGATGCTGGGCGCATCAAGATCGAGGGCCATGCGGATTCGAATCCGTTGGTGCCGAATGATTCCCGGGAGAGTCGGGCCAAGAACAGACGAGTGGAACTGATCATAGAGCGGGGAGGAGACATCGATAGTGGAGAGGTTATCGATGTTTCGGGTGATGCCTGATCTTCAAAATGGAGCACAGAACAGATGAGTAGTATACAGCAGGTGGACGAAACACCGGATCGCAGAGAGTTTTTCCGTATAGACGATACCATCCGGGTCAGTTACCGACAGCTTGGTGCGGATGCACTGGCGAAGCGGATCGAAGCACTCGAACAAGGCACGGAAGGCAGTTTTACGATCATGACCAGAATGCAGGCGATTAGTCAGCATCTGTCTGCCTCACTGCACAGAATAGAGCAGCGCGATCCGGATATCGCGGACTATCTAAAGGCGTTGGACGAAAAAATCGACCTGCTGGGTCAGAACTTTCTGGCCAATGAGTCGGATCTGGTCGGGCAGCCTACCAAAGCGGTCAATCTCAGCGCGGGAGGAATCGCCCTGGACAGCGCCGAATCGCTCGAGGTGGGAACCTTGCTCGAGATCAAGCTGTTATTGCTGCCATCCTACACCGGCATCCTCGCCTTCGGAGAGCTGGTTGGCGTCATGCCGTCCACCGAGAACGAGGGTTATCCGCATCGCTTGCGGATCAACTTTGTACACATCCGGGAGAACGACCGGGATGCCTTGATCCGGCACATCCTGAGACGGCAGGGTGAGATGCTGCGCCTGGAAAGGGAACGCAATGAACTGCTCGGCGAATGATGCAGAAACCCACCCAAGCCGATATTCATGAGGCGCTTGCAGCGGCTCAAGAACTGCTCGGCAGGACCGGACCGGCGGAAGCGCTGGGACACTATCTGCTCTATCTGCATGACAGAAACCACAACCTGGAGGCGATTGCCGAGGTGGCTGAGCGATTCATCCGCTTCGGTCTGCCTGAAACGGAACATGCCAGGTTGGTTGCCCTCCTGGAGACTCTACGAGAAGAGACCCGTACCGAGACCGACAAGGATACCGGTGAATTCGGTCTTGAATAAAAACAAGCCGTCCCCAATATGCTAAAATTCCGAATCTTTTGCCGGCATACCCATGGGTATGCCCGGTTGAGCAGCAGACAATCGGGAAAATTACCATGCCAATCTACGAATATCGTTGTGAAGCCTGTGGCCACGAACTCGAAGCCTTGCAGAAAATGAACGACGCGCCGCTGGCGATTTGTCCGGAATGCAGTCAGACAACCCTGAAAAAGGCCTTGAGCGCCGCGGGATTTCGACTCAAAGGCAGTGGTTGGTACGAGACCGATTTCAAGGGCGGTAACGAGAAAAACGTGCATAATGCGGGTCAACCGACTGAGAAGAAGTCTGCTTGTAGCGGTGGTTCCTGTCCCTGATCCATAATCAGCCGGGAGCTTTGCTGCAATGAAACGTTACCTGGTTGCCGGGCTGCTGGTCTGGTTGCCCCTGGTCGCCACGTTCTTCGTGATCCGTCTGCTGGTGCAGTGGATGGATCAAAGCCTGTTGCTGCTGCCCGAGGGTTTTCGGCCGGAAAACCTGCTGGGTTTCGCCGTACCCGGTCTCGGGGTGCTGCTTTCTCTGGCCATCCTTTTCTTCACCGGCCTGGTGGCGGCTAATCTGTTCGGCCGCAAGCTGGTGGAGTTGTGGGAGATGATCCTTTCCCGCATCCCCCTGGTCCGTTCGGTCTACTCTGCTGTGAAACAACTGGTGGAGACCATGTTTTCGGACAGCGGACAATCCTTCCGCAAGGTCCTGCTGGTGGAATTCCCGCGTCGGGGTCTCTGGACCCTGGCCTTTCTGACGGGCACCGAGCAGGGTGAGGCGCAGCGCAAGACCGGACGGGATGTGGTCAATGTGTACATCCCCACGACCCCCAATCCCACCGGCGGTTATTTCGTCCTGGTGCCCAGAGAGGATGTCCGTGAACTGGACATGACAGTGGACGAAGGGTTGAAAATGCTGCTATCCATGGGGGCCGTGGTGCCCGATGCGGAACATCCGTCGGGTAAGCCTCTTGCAGAGGCCGATGTCAGGCCTTAACATTCCCGCCTTTTAACCGGTCACGGGCCGGTCGAGACTTTGCACAGGAATTCAGCCCATGCGCAGCCATTATTGCGGACAGGTCAACAGCTCTCTTATCGGTCAGGAAGTGGAACTCTGCGGTTGGGTCCACCGGCGGCGCGACCACGGCGGGGTGATCTTCATCGATCTGCGGGACCGGGAAGGACTGGTGCAGGTGGTCTACGACCCGGATCTGCCGGATATCTTCGCGATTGCCGAGCATGTGCGCAACGAGTTTGTGCTGCGCATCAAGGGTAAGGTCAGGCCGCGACCCGAGGGCACGGTCAACCCGGACCTGCCCACCGGCGAGGTGGAGATCCTCGGTCTGGAGCTCGAGGTGCTGAACCAGGCGGATACCCCGCCCTTCCAGCTCGACGAGCATGAGAAGGCCTCGGAGGAGATCCGTCTGCGCTACCGATACATCGACCTGCGCCGCCCGGAGATGCTGGAGAAGATCCGCACCCGAGCCAAGGTGACCCAGGTGCTGCGCTCCTTTCTGGACGGCGAGGGCTTTCTGGATATCGAGACCCCAATGCTCACCAAGGCCACCCCGGAGGGTGCACGGGACTATCTGGTGCCGAGCCGCACCCATCCCGGTGATTTTTTCGCACTGCCCCAATCCCCGCAGCTGTTCAAACAGCTGCTGATGATGTCCGGCATGGATCGCTACTACCAGATCGTGCGCTGTTTCCGGGACGAGGATCTGCGTGCCGATCGCCAGCCGGAATTCACTCAGCTGGATATCGAGACCTCGTTCATGGACGAGGACGAGATCATGCGGCTCAACGAGGAGATGATCCGTCAACTGTACCAGGAGATCCTCGATGTGGATCTGCCCAATCCCTTCCCGCGCATGACCTACGACGAGGCGATGGAACGCTACGGCTCCGACCGTCCTGACTTACGGGTGCCTCTGGAGCTGGTGGACCTGGGCGATCTGCTGCAGGAGGTGGAGTTCAAGGTCTTTTCCGGTCCGGCCAAGGACCCCCATGGCCGGGTGGCGGCCCTGCACGTACCGGGCGGCAGCGCCCTGAGCCGCAAGCAGATCGACGACTACACCAAATTCGTCGGCATCTACGGTGCCAAGGGGTTGGCCTATATCAAGGTCAACGAACTGGCCAAGGGTCGCGACGGTTTGCAGTCGCCGATCCTCAAGTTTCTGCCCGATGCGGCGGTGGAAGGCATCCTGCAACGTACCGGCGCCAAGGACGGGGACCTGATCTTTTTCGGCGCCGACAAGGCCCAGGTGGTCAACGAGGCCCTGGGCGCATTGCGCATCAAGGTGGGTGAGGACCTGGAACTGCTGGAGGGGGATTGGCGGCCCCTCTGGGTGGTGGACTTCCCCATGTTCGAATGGGACGATCAGCACGATCGCTGGAATCCCCTGCACCATCCCTTCACCTCCCCCAAATTGGATCAGCTTGAGCTGCTGGACAGCGATCCGGGCAACTGCAAATCCCGCGCCTACGACATGGTGATGAACGGGGTCGAGTTGGGCGGCGGTTCCATCCGTATCCATCAGCAGGAGGTACAGCAAAAGATCTTCCAGCTTTTGGAGATCGGCGAGGAGGAGGCCGAGGAGAAGTTCGGTTTCCTGTTGGCGGCCCTGAAATTGGGTTGCCCGCCCCACGGCGGTCTGGCCTTCGGTCTCGACCGGTTGGTGATGCTGCTGACCGGCTCCAAGTCGATCCGTGAGGTGATGGCCTTCCCCAAGACCCAGACTGCGGCCTGCATGCTTACCTCCGCACCCTCGGCAGTGGGTCTGGATCAGCTGCGGGAGCTGTCGATCCGGGTGCGCAAGCCCCAGAGCGAGTCGGCTGACTAATCGCAAATACAAGCGACCCGAATCGGTCCTGGTGGTGGTCTACACCGAGGCCGGCGAAGTCCTGCTGCTGCGCCGCACTCAACCGGCAGATTTCTGGCAGTCGGTGACTGGCAGCCTGCGCTGGGGGGAGTCGCCGGTTCAGGCGGCCCGCCGTGAGCTCTACGAAGAGACCGGCCTGATGGCGGGCAATCAGCTACTGGATCTGAGGCACAGCGCAACCTTTCCTATCATACCGCCCTGGCGATCACGCTACGCAGCCAATGCGTTTTACAATCGGGAACACTGGTTCAGCTGCCAGTTGCCAGGTCGCAGGATCATCCGCACGAATCGACACGAGCACGCGGTGTATCGTTGGCTCAAGCCACAGCAGGCCGTAAACGCGGCCTCATCCTGGACCAACCGCGCCGTCATTCGCTGGATCTTCAGCCACTGCTAACGACACAAGATGGGTTACCTCGAGCTACCCGATCCAGTCTTTGAGATACAACCACGCTTCATCGAGGACACAGGGACTGGGCAAGCCGGGGTCCGAACTTCCTTTGGGTGCTCAGTGGCGGAATCCAAGTGTCTGCTGCACGGCATGCGTGATTTAACCGTGCAGTTTCTCGACGACCCGTTGCAGCATCGCCTTTGCCTCTTGCGCAACGGCTTTGGGCTCATCCGTCTCGGCCAGGCTGAAAACGGCAGTCGGGTCCATGAAACTGACCACCACCGAACCGGTCTCGGTCTCGCGCATGATGAAACTGCAGGGCAGCAGGGTGCCAGCGTTGGGCTCCGCGCTGATCACCCGATCCGCCAATTTGGGATTGCAGGCGCCGTAAATGTGATAGGCGGGGATCGCCTTGTCCAGCTTGTTTTTGAAGATGGCTTGAACGTCCACGTCGCTGACGATGCCCAGCTGTTCTTCCATCAGGGCAACGCGGACCTGTTCCAGGGCCTCAGCAAAGGGTAAATTGAGTTCGGTGTTGAATTCATACATGGCTGTCTCCTGAAATGCCTCGAATGGGAAAATCTATCCCATCATAAAGGGATGAACATTGAAGATCATCAAACGGCGTCTGTGGCAAAATGCTCCGCGAGTCAGTTTCTACAGAGGAGTCATGCCGCATGCGGGAGATCATCGAGTTACGCACCCATGCCCGGGAGGTTCTGGTGGATATTACACCCCAGGTCAATGAAGTGGTGAGGCAGAGCGGATACCGCAACGGACTGGTGAATGTCTACGCTCAAGGCGCCACAGCGGCCATCATGATCCAGGAGAACTGGGACGAGAGCGTGCAGACCGATGTGGTCAACTTGCTGCGCAAGATGATCCCCAAGGGTGTCTGGCTGCATGACGCCCAGGACGGCAATGGTGACTCCCACCTAAAAGCGGGATTGGTGGGGCCCTCTGAGACCATGCCCTTGATCGACGGATCATTGGGACTCTCCCGTTGGCAGAATATCTTCTTCTGTGAGTTCGACGGGCCACGCCGGGATCGTCGGGTAGTGTGTAGCGTGATGGGAGAATGATGATGCAAGAAACCGGCTATTTACGGCACATACGGACCTGTAATCAGTGGAATCCCGATAATTTTCGGGATTTTCGTGTCGATGGGCAACGCGTGGGACGGCTCAAGCAGCCTGTCTGTGAGGCCTTGGCACAATGGCCTGAGTATTTCGAGTCGGACAAGGCGGCCGTTCACTTATCGCCCGCTTTGCATGGCTTTGCAGCGCGCACCGAGGCCTTGGCCAAGGTCACTGGACACCTGGTCGAGCAGGGTGTGATCTCCCATCGACACGGCGAGGCCTATCCGGTGACCTCGTCCTGTCGGGAACAGGCCTATGCCACCATCGACCGCACTGCCGCTCCCTATTTCGGCCTGCGGGCCTACGGCCAGCACATGAACGGATTTGTGCGCACCGCAGAGGGACTCAAACTCTGGATCGCCCGACGAACTGCCGACCGGAGGAATTTCCCGGACAAGCTGGACAACATGGTGGCGGGTGGGCTGCCACAGGATCTGAGTCTGCAGGAGAATCTGCTGAAGGAGTGCATGGAAGAGGCCTCGATCCCAGCTGAACTGGCGCGTCAAGCAAAACCGGTCGGGGCCCTGACCTACTGCAAGGAGACCCAGGTGGGCCTGAAACCGGACACCCTGTATTGCTATGACCTGGAACTGCCGGCGGATTTCGTGCCGTTGAATACGGATGGCGAGGTGGCTGAATTCCAGCTTCTGGCGGTCGAGGAGGTGGCAGGTATCGTTCGGGATACGGATGAATTCAAACTCAACTGCAATCTGGTGATCATCGATTTCCTGGTCCGGCACAGCTATTTACGAGCTGAAGCTCCTGACTATCTGGAGATTACGCAAGGGCTCCATGAGCATCTATGAAATCGTCATACTTTATATTCTGTTTTATCCGTGCGCCGTGAGTTATTGATATAAAAAGGAATTAAGAGTTGAAATTGATTCTCGATCAGACCCCCGTGTCGTAGCTCGCTGGCTTCAGCCGCTCCTCGAACTGGTCTTGCATCTGCTGATTGTGCGATCGCTCGAATGGTCTTTTCAGGCTCCGGTTTTGCCACAAGCTGCGGATTTCAGTAAAAAATATCTGAAAAAGCCGGGTGTAACACTTGTATAATTCCAATTCAACCTGCATATTTGAGGGTCCAAGGAACAGAATTACGGTAATCTGGTCTCAAGTAAGACGGGCAAGTCAATCAGACAGTGACATCCAGACCAAAGAGTCTGGGTGAACGGGGGTGGATCGCATGAATCATTACTGGAAGCCGGTGGTTGCGTTTACGCTGCTGGTTTTAATAGCGTCAGCGAGTTGGGCGGATCGTAAGATTGTCCCGGTTGATGAACTCAAGCCCATCTTCGAACACCAGCTTTCGACCCACCACATCGTCAAAGTCATCAGTAATCATCACTACAAGGACTCAGAGCTCAATGACGAGGTCTCCCAACAGATCCTCGAACGATATCTGGAAACCCTGGACCCCAACCGCTTCTTCTTCCTCGCCAGTGACATCAACGATTTCGCCAGGTACGAGACCAGCCTGGACGATTATCTTAAGAACGCCAAAGTCGAGCCCGCATTCGACATCTTTCGCACATACCGCACGCGGGTGAGCGAAGCGGTGGCTCACGCCATCAAGCTGTTGGATGGTGAGTTCGATTTCACCCTGGACGAGACCTATCGCTTTGACCGCGAGGATGCGCCCTGGGTGCGGACCGAGGCGGAGCGCAGCGAAATCTGGCGCAAGCGGGTCAAGAATGATTTTCTCAATCTGCGCATGACCGGCAAGGCAGATGATGAGATCCGGAAGACGCTGCGCAGTCGCTACGAACGCCTGGAAAGTCGTGTTGCCCAATACGATCCGAATGACGTCTACCAGGCCTTTATCAATGCCTACACCCTGAACCTGGAACCTCACACCAGTTATATGTCTCCCAGCACCTCGGAAAACTTCGATATCAGCATGCGTCTCTCCTTGGAAGGCATTGGGGCGGTGCTGCGCAGTGAAGATGATTACACGGTGGTGCAGAAGACCGTGGTGGGCGGACCGGCCAAGCTGAGCGGTCAGCTGCATGCCGGCGATCGCATCGTCGGGGTGGGCCAGGGAATGGACGGCGAGATCGAGGACATCATCGGTTGGCGCCTGCAGGATGTGGTGGAGAAGATCCGTGGACCCAAGGGTTCACTGGTGCGTCTGCTCGTCCTGCCCAAGGGACGTGATTCCGGGGGTAAGCGGGAGTTGATCAAACTGGTGCGGAATACCATCAAACTCGAAGAGCAGGCAGCCAAGAGTTCGATCATCGAAAATATCGAGGGTCTGGGTAAGTCGCGTATCGGGGTTATCGAGGTGCCAACCTTCTATCGAGACTTCGCCGCAGAATCCCGGGGTGAAAAGGACTTCCGAAGCACCACCAGGGACGTACGGGATCTGCTGACTGAGCTGAAGAATCAAGAGGTCGATGGCATCATCATCGATTTACGGCAAAATGGCGGTGGTTCTTTGTCTGAGGCAACTGAGTTGACCGGATTGTTTATCGATTCAGGTCCGGTGGTCCAGGTCAAGCATGCCAACGGTCGTGTGGAAGTGGAGAAAGACACCGATAAGGCAGTGGCCTATGCAGGACCGCTGGCAGTACTGGTCGACCGCAACAGCGCTTCAGCATCCGAGATCTTTGCCGGGGCGATCCAGGATTACCGACGGGGAATCATTCTTGGCGAACCCACCTTCGGCAAAGGGACGGTCCAGACCCTGGTGGACCTCAGCCGTTATGTACCGGGTAAATCGATGGATCTGGGGCGCTTGCGTCTGACCATGGCACAGTTTTTTCGGGTCAATGGGGGCAGTACCCAGCATCGCGGTGTGGTACCCGACATACAGTTTCCGACCGCGGAATTTACCTCGGAATATGGTGAGAGATCTCTGGATAATGCCCTGCCCTTCGCGAAGATACGACCCGCGAGCTATCGACCCAACGGGTCGACCAAGTATGCCGATCTGACCATGAAACACCGCCAGCGTATCGATGATGATCCTGGTTTCCATATGCTCGTAGAGCAGGAAAAACGCTTTACCGAGATCGACGAGCGTACAGAAGTGACCCTGCTTGAGAGTAAGCGCAAGGCCGAATGGGACGCACGGGAGAATAAGCTGCTCGAACAGAAAAACCGTTTCCGGATCTCCCAAGGCCTGAAGCCTCTCAGTGGAGATGACACAGAAGACCAGGACGAGTCCGATACCGAGGCAGAATCCGATGCGAGGAAGTCTATCCAGCTGAACGAGTCGGCGAGGATTCTGGTTGATTCGATTCGCATGCGCGCCCTAATGGCTGAGGTTCGCTAAGCCTCTCTTGACATCCTGTCTATATCAGGTACCTGCAGGCATGCAGGTAAAGGGATTGGGTTTCGTATCTGACCGGACACCGTTCAGCCAATCCCTTGTTGGTGTATCGGGCCCGGATTGATGGTGCTTGCTACAGCCCGGAGAGCATCATTTCCTTGAGATTGTCGAACCCTACGAGGCAGTCATTTAACCCTGTTTATTCCCCGAAGAATTATCAGTGGCCGATATCAGACCACGGGCTATAATTGACATCCTTTTACCTGGATAGTCTCAGCTTGTATAAGACAGCAGACACAAGACTCGCTCGCCTGGATCAGGAAGGATTGAGCGAGCTGTTGCGGAACGGACTCATTGGTTTGGAAAAAGAGAGTCTGCGGGTATCGCCCGAGGGTGGGATAGCCCAGACCCCCCATCCGTTAGCCCTGGGGTCACCACTGACCCATCCCTACATCACCACCGACTACTCCGAAGCGCTCACCGAATTCATCACCCCCCCCATGACGGACCGGGTTCAAGCCTTGCAGTTCTTGCAGGATGTTCACAAATTCGTCTATCAGCACATCAACGGTGAGACCCTCTGGTCGACCAGCATGCCCTGTGTCCTGGAAGGGGGTAAGAATATACCGATTGCCCGCTATGGCGATTCCAATGCGGGACAGATGAAGACCGTCTACCGCAGGGGCTTGGGACACCGATACGGTCGGGTGATGCAGGTGATCGCCGGGGTACATTTCAACTACTCGGTGCCGGAACTGTTCTGGCCCGAATTTCAGGCGCTGGAGGGTGATGGACGACCCTTACAGGATTACATCGCCGATGCCTATTTCGCCATGTTGCGCAATCTGCAGCGCTTCGGTTGGTTGATCCCCTATCTGTTCGGCGCTTCGCCGGCAGTCTGTAAATCCTTTCTCGGTGGGCGGCCGACCAATCTGCAGTCATTCGATCCCTATACTTATTATCTACCCTATGCGACTTCACTGCGTATGGGGGACATTGGTTATCAGAACAGCAAGGAGCAGGGTACCGGCATCAAGGCCTGTTACGACTGCTTGGATGCCTACGTGGAGACCCTCTCTCAAGCCATCGATACACCCTGTCCCATTTATCAGACGATCGGAGTCAAGGTGAACGGCAGATATGAACAACTCAACGCCAACATCCTGCAGATCGAGAACGAATACTACAGTACTGTGCGCCCCAAGCAGATCCCGGACGGCATGGAGAAACCGATCCTGGCCCTGAAACGACGCGGTGTCCGTTACCTTGAGCTGCGCTCCCTGGATGTCAATGCCTTTCACCCACTGGGGATCGACGAAGAACAGATCTGCTTCTTGGAGACATTCATGCTGTTTTGTCTGCTGCATGACAGTCCGGCGATCAATGTCTTTGAGCAACGAGAGATCGACCGGAATGAAGGGGCAGCCGCCCACCGCGGACGTGACCCCAATCTCTATCTGCAGCGTAATGGCCAGGAGATCAGATTGCAGGATTGGGGTAGGGAGGTTTGTGAGGCGATGCGCCCCGTCGCCGAGCTGCTGGATCAGGGAAGTCCTGATGGAGAATACATGAAGAGTCTGAACAGGCAATTACTACTCGTGGAGGATCCTGAACAAACCCCCTCGGCGCGTATGTTGAAGGAGATGCGCAGCAACGGTGAAAGCTTTTTCGACTTCGCACAGCGCAAGTCTCTGGAGTATCTGGAGTACTTTGAAGGCCAAGTCTTACCGATAGGGAGTGATGAATTGTTTAGGCAGGAAACGCAGGCGTCACTCGAAAGGCAGCGGAGCATAGAAAGGCACGACAAGGTCTCATTCGATGAATTTTTAGTGGATTATTTTGCACAACAATGAACAGCCTGTCAGCCATATCAGCGGACTAATCGGTGATTAGTCATCCAGGCCATATCGCTTGATCATCCGATAGACGCTACGTTCGCTCACCCCCAGGATGTCCGCTACCTTGGCCCGTCTGCCCGAATGCTTTTTGAGTTGCATGGCGAGATAGTGGGCCCCGAGTTCCTCAAGGCTGGGCTCATGGTCGAAGGAGAGGCTGACCAAAGCATTCTGTCCGTTCGCAGAACTGCGCAGATTGAAATGTCCGGGACGTATATTGGGTCGATCACCTGAGAGTATGATGGCCCGTTCCACCATATTTTTCAGTTCGCGAATGTTTCCCGGCCAGTCGTAGGAGACCAGTTCATGGATCGCGGAGGCGGAAAAGGTCTTGTTGACACGGGTGGAGAAGGTATGGTTCTTCACGAAATACCTGGCGAGGTGAGGGATGTCCTCCCGTCGCTCGCGCAGGGGAGGGACCTTGATACTAAACGCGTTGAGGCGGAAGAACAGATCCGCGCGGAAGCTGCCCTCTTTCGACATCGCCTCCAGGTCCCGATTAGTGGCAGCAACGATGCGCACATTGGCATTGAGGTCTTTGGTGCCACCGAGCCGCCGATACTGGCCAGTCTCCAGGATACGCAGTAGTTTCGCCTGACTGCCGCTGTTGATTTCACCGATCTCATCGAGAAACAGCGTACCGCCTTCGGCCCCTTCGATAAGCCCGTTTTTCTTTTTGTTGGCGCCGGTAAAAGCGCCTTTCTCATGGCCGAAGAGCTCAGACTCGAACAGGTTTTCCTGTAAGGTACAGCAATCGACGGCGACAAAATTGTTCTCTGTACGGTTACTCTGGACATGTACTGCGCGGGCCACCAGTTCCTTGCCGGTGCCGCTCTCACCCTGGATCAGTACGGTGATATCGTTAGGCGCCACTGCCTTGATCAGGTCGCGGACATGCTCCAAGGCATCACTGGCGCCAACCAGTGAGGAGTTGTTTTGATTTCTCTTCTGCAGTTGTTTTTTACAGAATTGATGGTTCTTGCGTAAGGTTGCGGTGTCGAGCACCCGCTGTATAGTCAATGTCAGGGTATCCAGGCTGACCGGTTTGAGCAGATAGTCTGATGCTCCCGCTTTGATCGCGGTTACGGCATCCCGCACCGAACCGAACGCAGTCAGCACCACGACCGGGTAGTTCTCTGCCAACGACTCGATATACTCCGAACTATCGGCATCGGGTAGTCGGGCATCGGTGAGAATCAGTGCGGGATCGTTTCTGTCCAGATACCTGCGAGCCTCGGCCCAAGAACCTCGACCATCCACCTGGAAACCCAGCTGGCTGAGATGCTGGGTCATCAATTGATTGAGGATCGAGTCATCCTCGATCACGAGAATCACTTGTTTCATAAGCGCTCTCCCAGTTGCTGGCTTGCATCCGGCAGGGTGATGGTGAATTCGGATCCCACGGAAAACTGACTCTTCACCTCTATGGTGCCACCATATTTTTCGATGATCGCCAGACTGATCGATAGCCCGAGTCCGGTGCCTTTGGCATCGTCGGCCCGTCGACTGAAGAAGGGATCGAAGATGTAGGGCAGGTCTTTCTCCAGGATCCCTGCACCCGTGTCCTTGAAGCGGATCAGAATCTTAGCGTCTTCGATCTGGGTCGAAACCCTGAGTTCACCACCGACCGGCATGGCATGAAAGGCATTTTGCGCCAGATTGAGCGCCACCATGCGCAGTTCACTTTCCGCCGCGAGCACCCGAAGCAGAGTAGGGGCATAGGTTTCCAGGATCTGAATGTGGTTCTCCTCGGCCTGCCAGTTGAGCAGACTCAAGGTTTCATGCAGGGCGGCATTGATATCCACCAGCTCGGCGGACTCCGAAGGCAGTGCGCCAAGCTTGAGCAGTTTTCCCGTGATCTGTATGCATTCGTCGATCTCGTGGTCAACCAGCCTGAGATTGCCGGCGATGTGATCTGGACAGCCACCACAATCGGTCAATGCCTTTTCGGTGGCGTCCAATGCCAGTTTGACCGAGGCCAGCGGATTGTGTATTTCATGGGCCACACCGGTTGCCAGGCGGCCCAACTCGGACAGTCGTTGCTCTTGAGAATATTTGATCTCCTGGGTTAGGTCACGAATCGATTCAACGACCAGGGTCTGTCTTTCACCGTCTATCGTCGCGTCCATGGGTGCTGCATAGATCTCCACGTCCAGCAGGCTGCCGTCCTTGCGATGATGACGATGGAGCACCTTCATGGGTAGTTGTTTCTTGAGGATCTCATGCAAAGGACAACTGATCAGGGTTGGCGGACAGGGCTTGTCCCGATCGTGGGCGATCAGATAGCAGGTTTGTCCGACACCCGTTTCATCCACTAAAGCCAACTGGTTACGGTAGGCGTGGTTGGTCAAAATTACATTGAAGGTCTGGTCGATGATGCGTACCCCGTCAGGTATGGCATCCACCAGGGACTGTAAAAACTGCCTCTGTTCATCGATTTCCTGGAGTTTGGACTGCAGTTTGTCTGCCATGAAATTGAAGGTTTTGCCCAGCCTGGCGAATTCGTCATGCCCGGACAGGGAAACCCGGTCGGTCAGGTTGCCTTGTGTCAAGGCCTCACTGCTTTGGGTCAGGTGATTGACCGGTTTGAGAATGTAGCGTCGAATGAAAAGCCAGCCACCAGTCAGGTTGAGAACCACAATCAGCGCACCTGCACCCATCAGTAGCAGGGTTGTTTGCTGGACCTTGTTACGCAATGGTGCAGCATCATAATCGACATAGAGAATGCCATTGATCGGGTTGGTCTCGATCGGCCCGTGACACTCGATACAGGGTGACCGGTTGGATACGGGGTTGATGCTGCGCAAGACATCCTGACCCTGGTGATTCTCAACAAACCTTGTGGTAGCGGCTCGTCCCCGGTAGGGATCGGGCAGTTTTTTTCCCACCAATTCCGGGCTGCTGGCAAAGCGTATCTCGCCGATGGGATTGGTGATAAAGACCGTGGTGATTCCCTGCTGCTGTCCAAGTTTCAGCACCACTTCAGTGAGGCCGGACAGATCCCGTTTGAGCATGGCGTTTTCCAGCGAGGTCTGTAACAGGCTGTTGATCTGCCAAGCGCTGCGGCTTCGCTCCTCGGTGAGTTCCGCTCGATAGAGCTGGATATACAACAATAAAAACACCAGGGAGCTTAGCAACAGGCCCACTGCCGTACCGAAGAAGAATTTACGGTTCAGACTGTTCGCTATCCAGTTCATGGTCATGAAGAGGGCTGTTTAATTGTTATATTCTGTTTTGATTTTAATCCCCTCAGGTTTTATTTGTCAGACAATTTGTCAGGTTGTGCGCCGCTTGATGTGCCGGATGATGCCTAAGCCATTGAATCAAAGAGGTTGGTGCCAGTCTTGCATAGTACCTAGCCATAGACTGGTTCAGCAATACCATAAATAAGGAGGGGGGCGTGAAAGTCACGAAAACAATCGAAGGTCGGGTCGGAGTCATCGCTGGAATGCTGCTGGCGTCGAGCTTTTCCACTCATGCCACCGTCGACATCGGCCTTGCCGAAAACTTGCGTCAGGCGCTGGAAGCCCAAGGGTGGCTGGCGGAAGAGACAGCGGATGGGAGCCTTGTCTACCGCAGGCCCACAGATACGGGAGAAATCGAACCGTCGCAGGTGGAGGGCCGAGCCCTGAGTGGCGAGGATTTGAACCGGGCCATGCGGCAGCGTGGTTGGCGGATGGAATGGGATTCGAGTGGCAATCTACTGTTGAGAATGGATGAAACGCCTCTACAAAACCAAGGGGGCAAGAAGGCGCCACAAGAGGCTGCAAGGCAAGTCACCGATCGATTTCCGGCTCACTCCGGTTTTGAATATTGGCGAATCGAGCGACAGCCGGACGGTTCTCTGCATTTTCACCCTCTGGAGAAGGATGCTATGCAGTCTGCAGCAACTGCAAGCACGCCTACACCAAGGCCTTGTGAAGGCATCAATCTCATACAGGTCGATGTCACACTCCCTGTCGATCAGTGGCAGGAGGCACACTCATTGGCTCAGGGCTGGTTGGATAGGATGCAACTCGAAACCTTGTCGGTGGGCAGGATACGCAAGGTCCTGGGGGTTTATCTGGTCAGTCTGGTGCGACAAGCGCCACCTCACCGACTGGCCCATCAACTCGCTATCCGGGTGACAGACGGGCGAGTCATACAATTGAACTGATAGCCAGGCATTTCCAACGCTATCTGTCCTCCAGGGACCCAGGGAGTAGTGGTATACCCAGGATAAAGTCCAGTCTAGAGCCAGGGGAAGGTTGGATGGGATAAACTCCGGTGCTTGGTTAACCCTGTCAGTATCACTCTGACTTATTGTCAGATTTTTCATCTATTCGTAACATTTTTTCGGCAAAAAATGTAACTGATTGTATTTTCAATGTAAATGAAAACAGTGAGGACGTCGGGTGTGACGCATCTGGACGTCTGATGAGGTTTATCAGGCTGAACAGCCTGACAAATCGTCAGAATTGTGTGACTTCAAGCCTGCTTGACATCCGTCATCGGAATTTAAATAAACCCCCTAAATCAGATGGTTGGGAACTGAATTCGCAGTTTGGCACAGCCATTGCGTGAGATATATGAAAAAAACACGTTTCAGGTATACGGAAACACAATCAACCGTTTTTGGAGGTGGGGAATGCGCGTGTCAATCTTGCTCGCGACCTTGGGTATGTCCACGTCGATGTCGGCCATTGCGCTGGGTACGGGATATCCGGTCGCAGGCACAACGCCTTTTCAACGTCCGCAGGGGGCGCCCGTCATAGAATGGGTCTCACATGATAAGAGCTGGTATGAGCGGGCACTGACCGGTATTCAACCCCCCTATCCGAAGAGCCTCTATTTTCTGGATAACCAGGGGTATTGGCACACCCCTTTCAATCAACCCGGTATGACCGGACCCTATGACATTCGCGGCTGGCATGATTAATCGTCAGGTTCCGAATGACAGTTTTTTGTCTCCTGCAACCCAATGCACGGAGTGATAACTGGTCTCGCCCCGAGACCTCATAACTCAACCAACCAAAGTGAGAGGAAATTGATATGAAAAAAATTCGAATGCCTAGCCTGAAAGGAGTGATCAAAGCCTTGGGTTTTGCTGCCGCTCTGGCTGTCGCGCCCTTGGCTTCAGCCAGCATGTACGGCATGGGCGGCATGTCCGGCATGGGTGGCATGTCCGGTATGGGTGGCATGTCCGGTATGGGCGGCATGAGCGGCATGTCCGGTATGGGTGGCATGAGCGGCATGTCCGGTATGGGTGGCATGAGTGGCATGTCCGGTATGGGCGGCATG
>JASJBU010000156.1 GCA_030066355.1 Gammaproteobacteria bacterium
AGCAAAGCAGATGCCGAAAATCTTGGAATGACAAGATACTACGGGTATTGGATAAAGAGACGGGTTCGCCTCGCTTACTGACTTCACATGCGCGCTCTTGCCTCTGACGTTTATGTGTGCGTGCGAGCTGATCAGCATCTGGGAACCATAAAGTGTGTATACGGTCTGTTTGAGAATTCAACCAGGAGAAGCATCGATGTTTAACGCAAAACGACTGTTAGATCAGCTTGTGGGAAGTGGGGTTGCAGGGGGATTAGCCGGGGGCCTGGCTGGCGGCGCACTAGCCAATGCACTGACCGGCAAAAAGGGCCGAAAGATGGCGAAGTCGGCAATGAAGATGGGGGGTATGGCATTGGTGGGTGGTCTGGCTTACAAGGCCTGGCAATCCTATCAGCAGGGGGCAGGACAACCCTCGGATCCATCTGTAACCACGGGTGTAGAGCCAGCGCCTGCAGATGGAACCTTCCTACCACGGGAAAGTGACACCACTGGAACCCATGCATTGAGTGTATTGCTGGCTCGAGCGATGATTTCTGCCGCCAAAGCTGACGGTCAGATCGACACCCAGGAAAGTCAGGCAATTCTAAATCAAATCAATGATCTTGATCTTCCCAGCGAGGAAAAGGCCTTTCTGTTCGAGGAATATGGTCGACCCCTGGATATCGAGGCGCTGACGCGAGACGTGGATTCGCCAGAGCATGCAGCCGAAGTATACGCAGCCTCAGTGCTGATGCTGGATCAGCCATCACCACCAGAGCAGATCTATCTAGAGACATTGGCTAATGCGCTGGGACTCGAAAAAGCGCTAGTGCAACAAATCCATGTGACTGTTGCTGCTGAACAGTAGAGTTGCCTTGAGACCATGACAATGGGTGACCAGCGGTAGCGGTTAACCACCCAGAGTGTGGTTCCGTCGTATTTCGAACACCACGAAAAATGACCACAGCGCTATGCCCCATCGCGTCTTCCGAAAAATTCAACCCATTATCTTTATTCAAGGGCATGACTCTACTTGGTTTGACATGGCATTAGGTTGGTCATTTATGACGCCATCCGAATTATCATCCAGCGACTGCGTGAAAGTTGATATCCACATGAGTACAAGAGGCTATCAGCAACGAGACTTTTCTGTTGACCCGTCTGCTTTCTGAGTTGCTGGCGCTGCGTCATGTCGAGTAGCGAAAAAGGCGATTCAGAGCGAATTGGAAGTCAGAAGAAAAAGCCGATGCCTAAATAAACGCAAACTCTTCGATGAATTCATGGCAGGCGTGAGTGAGATGCAGCAGCAACGCGATGGCGAGGTAAGATTGCGTCCTAACTGGGTTGCAGGCCTTCCGACGCTGGCAGTGGATGCAGAACTTATCCAAGACACCCGGAAACGGCTGCATGTTTCCCGGGCTGTACTCTCAGGTCGCCTGCGCTTTGCGCCGTCCCCACTTCTTTGGGCCGCTTATCAGAAAATGCCCCCCGGTCAAGGGGGGCATTCTACTAGTAACGACCAAAACTCAGGTACTTCAATTAGCTCCTCGAATCGAACCTGTCAAGAGACATCACCTTGGTCCAGGCAGCAATAAAGTCATTTATAAACTGCTGGTTGCCATCACTGGACGCATAAGCCTCCGCAACTGCTCGCAGCTCGGAACTGGAGCCGAAAATTAGGTCAACGGAGGTTGCAGTCCACTTCAGCTTGTCGGTAGCGCGGTCCCTTCCCTCGAAGATACCTTCGTCCTTGGCAGACCTCGTCCACTTCGTAGACATGTCCAGCAGGTTCACAAAGAAGTCATTGCTAAGCTGCCCGGGCTTGTCGGTGAATATACCATGCATCGAGCCGCCGCTGTTCGCACTCAAGACACGCATACCACCCACCAGCGCAGTCATCTCGGGTACGGTCAGAGTCAGCAAATCGGCTTTTTCAACCAGCATCTTGGTCGGCGTACCGTAACTCTTGTCGCTATAGTAATTGCGGAAGGCGTCAGCATGCGGTTCCAATACGGCGAACGATTGTACATCGGTCATCTCCTGGGACGCGTCAGTACGACCCGGTGTAAACGCAACCTCGACCTCATGACCGGCGTCACCGGCAGCCTTCTCGATTGCAGCAACACCGCCGAGTACGATCAGGTCAGCCATGGAAACCTGTTTGCCTCCGGAAGCCTTGTTGTTGAAGTCACTCTGAATACCCTCCAGCTTCTTCAGTACCTTGCCGAGTTCTTCTGGGTCGTTGGCCTCCCAGTCCTTTTGCGGAGCCAGTCGCAGGCGTGCACCGTTGGCACCACCGCGCATGTCTGAGCCGCGAAAAGTAGAAGCTGATGCCCAGGCGGTTCTGACCAGCTCAGGCACGGTAAGGCCGGATTTCAGGATCGCCGATTTCAGGTTGCCGATATCGTTATCAGTGATTAACTCGTAGTCGACAGACGGGACCGGATCCTGCCAGATAAACGCTTCCTCTGGAACTTCATTACCGACATAGCGCGTGCGCGGACCCAGGTCTCGGTGGGTCAATTTAAACCAGGCCTTGGCGAACGCGGCATTGAACTCCTTCGGATTCTTTAAGAAACGCTCAGCGATCTTCCGGAACTCGGGGTCTTCCTTCAGCGTCAGATCCGTCGTCAGCATGATAGGCGGGTTGCGTTTGCCTTCGATGTGAGCGTCAGGTACTGCACTATGCGCATTCTTGTCGGTCGGAACCCATACGATCCCACCGCCCGGTGACTTCTGCTGCTCCCACTCGAAGCGAAACAGGTTGTCGAGGTACAGGATGGACCACATGGTCGGCGTCTGGGTCCAGGCACCTTCCAGGCCACTCGTCATGGTGTCTTCTGCATTACCTTTGCCACACTTATTCTTCCAGCCAAGCCCCTGCGCTTCAATTGCAGCAGCAGCGGGTTCGGGTCCTACACAGTCAGCTTTCACCGCTCCGTGGACCTTACCCAGCGTGTGTCCGCCAGCAATGAGCGCAACGATCTCTTCATCATTCATTGCCATGCGACCGAAGGATTCACGGATGTCCTGAGCGGCAGATGCCGGGTCGTTGTTACCGTTTGGGCCTTCCGGGTTCACATAGATCAAACCCATGTGTACAGCAGCCAGTGGTTTCTCCAGTTCACCGTCTTTATTGTAGCGTTTGTCGTTGCCGAGCATCTCGGTCTCAGGACCCCAGTAGACCAGGTCAGCCTCCCAGTCGTCCTCGCGCCCACCGGCAAAACCCAGAGTTTCGAAACCCATCGATTCCAGTGCAACGTTACCTGCAAGAATCATCAAGTCTGCCCAGGAAACATTGCGTCCGTATTTCTGCTTGACTGGCCACAACAGCCTGCGTGCCTTATCCAGGTTGGCGTTATCAGGCCAGCTGTTGAGTGGCTCAAAGCGCTGTTGGCCGCCATCGGCACCGCCGCGACCATCGTGTACGCGGTAGGTTCCTGCGCTGTGCCAGGCCATTCTGATCATCAGGCCGCCATAGTGACCCCAATCTGCGGGCCACCAATCCTGTGAGCTGGTCAGGACTTTTTCAATGTCCGTTTTCAGGGCCTGTAGGTCGACACTACTGAAGGCATTGGTATAGTTGAAATCGTCCCCATAGGGATTGGATCTGGCATCGTGTGAACGAAGTTGCCCGAGATCGAGTAGTTCTGGCCACCAGAAACTGTTCGACTTGGCCTTGCCTTCGCTGAGCATATTGTCCGATTGAGCAACCGGTGCAAGTGTAATTGCGATGGCAGCGGCTAATGGAATGGTCCTTCTAAACATTACTTGTCCTCCTGTATATCTTGCTGGTCAGTGTGATTGAAAGCTGGCTAACATCATGTTTGTTACAGGTATGACAGTAGTATGAATCTTTTAATTCCTGAAATAGAATTTATCTCTGACTGTGATTGACTTTGTCTATTATTTTTTTACTGGGAGGTATAGGGCTCATCAGTAATAAAGAGCGCCATGTTTCAGCACGGCTGTTGGAAGATGGGTCAGGACTGTTACAGATCGGCAACTATGCGTCCTTACATCCGTAAGGACCGGAGACATTCAAAAACAAGCATCAGTAAAACAGAATTTTCGGAAGAGTGTTTTGTGAATATGAAGTGTTGTAACAAACAACCTGTGCGGAGTTTTCATTAAGCGATCTAATTGATTCATGTCAGCAGTCTGGCTGACCCGATTTCTCAAGTGACCCTGCCCCTTTGTGCATCTATTCTGCTTGATGAGTAAACCCGTCTGACCTGGTTGAACGAGGACTCTCGAGGATCTCGCTAACAGAATTTATCGACAGCTTAGTGGAAACAAACCGCCGTTTCAGACGCAACTGAAACGGCGGTCACATATCATCAAACAATAGTTGAGGGATATCAGCAAGTGTTCATGACACCCCACGAAATGTTGCCATGTTCAAGCGAGGTCGAAGCGATCGGCATTCATGACCTTGGTCCATGCCGCCACAAAATCATTGACGAACCTTTCCTGGTTGTCATCTTGAGCATAGAATTCGGCATAGGCCCGGAGGATCGAATTGGAGCCGAACACCAGGTCCACTCTGGATGCCGTCCACTTGACCTCGCCGGTCTTGCGATCACGGATCTCATACAAGTTGTCACCCACGGGCTTCCAGGTGTTACCCATATCGGTCAAATTGACGAAAAAGTCGTTCGACAGCACGCCTTGCCGATCGGTAAACACTCCCTGCCCGGTTCCGCCATGGTTGGTACCGAGCACCCGCATACCACCGACCAGCACCGTCATCTCGGGCGCGGCCAGCCCCATGAGTTGGGTACGATCGAGCAGCATCTCTTCCGGACTTACGCTGTAGTCCTTCTTGACCCAGTTGCGGTAGCCGTCATGCAGTGGTTCGAGCACTTCAAATGATTCGACATCAGTCATCTCGTCGGTCGCATCACCGCGACCTGGTGCAAATGGAACAGTGATATTATGACCCGCCGCCCTGGCTGCCTGCTCGATGCCGACATTACCGGCCAACACGATCAGGTCGGCCACACTGGCGCCGATATCAGCCGCGATTTCTTCGAGTACACCAAGCACTCCGGTAAGACGCTCGGGCTCGTTGGCTTCCCAATCCTTCTGCGGGTCCAGGCGAATGCGCGCACCATTGGCACCACCACGCTTGTCCGAATCCCGGAAGGTTCTGGCGCTGTCCCAGGCCGTGCTGACCATGTCACTGATGCTTAAGCCGCTGCCCGCGATTTTTTACCTTGACCGCATCGATGTCGTAGTCCGTGCTGCCGGCTGGTACGGGATCCTGCCAGATCAGGTCTTCATCGGGCACATCCGGACCGATATAGCGCGCCTTCGGCCCCATGTCACGATGGGTCAGTTTGAACCAGGCCCGGGCGAAGACTTCAGAAAAATACTCAGGATCCTTATAGAAGCGTTCCGATATCTTGCGATACTCCGGATCCATCTTCATGGCCATGTCGGCGTCGGTCATGATCGGGTTGTGACGAACCGACGGATCCTCGGGATCGACCGGCTGGTCCGCTGGCTTGATGTCCACCGGCTCCCACTGCCAGGCGCCCGCGGGGCTCTTGCGCAACTCCCATTCATGATTGAGCAGCATGTCGAAGTAACCGTTGTCCCACTGGGTCGGATGGGCCGTCCAGGCACCTTCGAGACCACTGGTGACGGCATCATGGCCAATGCCGCGCTGGGTCTTGTTGTTCCAACCCAGACCCTGCTCCTCGATACCGGCACCTTCGGGTTCCGGGCCCAGCTGCGCGGTATCACCGTTACCATGCGCTTTGCCCACGGTATGACCGCCGGCGGTCAGGGCGACGGTTTCCTCGTCGTTCATTGCCATGCGGGCAAAGGTCACACGGACATCGTGGGCGGTCTTGAGTGGGTCGGGTTGACCGTCCACACCTTCCGGGTTCACGTAGATCAGGCCCATCATCACCGCGGCCAGCGGGTTTTCCAGATCACGCTCACCGGAGTAACGGCTGCCTTCGCTGCCGCTGGGCGCCAGCCACTGCTTTTCCGAGCCCCAATAGATATCCTTTTCCGGATGCCAGATATCTTCCCGTCCAAAGCCGAAGCCGAAGGTCTTCAACCCCATGGATTCGTAGGCGATAGTGCCGGCGTAGGCAATCAAATCGGCCCAGCTGAGCTGATTGCCGTATTTCTTCTTGATCGGCCACAACAGACGGCGCGCCTTGTCGAGATTTGCATTGTCGGGCCAGGAGTTTATCGGTGCAAAGCGTTGATTACCGGTGCCGGCACCACCACGACCATCGGCAATCCGATAGGTGCCGGCCGCATGCCAGGTCATGCGGATCATCAGGCCACCATAGTGTCCCCAATCCGCGGGCCACCAATCCTGGCTGTCAGTCATCAACGCATGCAGGTCTTTCTTGAGCGCTTCGAAGTCAAGCGTCTCGACCGCCTCGCGATAGTCGAAAACACCTCCCGTCGGATCGGTTTTAATATCGTGTTGGTGCAGGATGTCCAGATTGAGAGTTTTAGGCCACCATTCCGTGACTGATGTGTCACCCGTCGTAATCGCCCCATGCATCACCGGGCACTTAAGCTCAGACATTTTGTTTCTCCTGAAGTGGTATTTGTTTTTGTCGGAAGTGTCCCAACCTTAGCCTTCTGCTTACGCTTGGTCCAATAGATTATTTCGACAAGCTCGATAGCCATCGACGATCAGTAGCTTGTCGATTGATCAGGCAACTGACTGGATATCTTGATTCCAATTGACCCAGTTGGTTTCACTGGGCGATCGGTGACTAACCCGCATGTTTCGAGCCGACATGCGAATCCACAGTTTACTGGCGCAGAAGTTGAGTCGGTCACTCATGAATAAACAATAAGACTGACAGAGGCCGATCCTCCATTGTCTGGCACTCTTCCCCTCATCCCCTTTGTTTATCAACGTGCCAGGTCAGCAGTCCTCTGAATTATTCTGGGCTGAACCGAGTCGCAAAGGACAGATACCATTACTGTCAGGGATAGGCACTGGAGAACAGGAAACGCACCTGTTGTGTTTTATCTAGGATGACCACACCGACCCTGAGTTTGAATTGTATGGCACTCACGGCGCGCCAGTCATGTTTGTACCAAGGGCCTGAAGAGACATTGCATAACCGCGCTCAATCCTCTGAGATATTTTAGCTGGCGATTCCCGGAAACCGCTTGATACGAATCTACAGCGGTGCGTCCAATTTCTTCCGCGATCCAGAGCCAAGGGCGTTCCCAACCATGTTAACGGCGTCCGGCCTTTCGGGAAGGGGCTATCCTTCAAGTTGAAATCCTCGATTGATGGATTCCGCAATGCCCCTTATGTGTCGCACACGTACTGAACCATGAGCAGCATAGACCGACTGCGCCAGGTGAGCCCTAGGGAGGAATGGGTTATCGAGGTGACGGTGTAGACGATCCCTTGAGCGAACGGGGCTCCGCCCAGATGTTGACGGCAGTGGAGGAATCTCCGATCGGACTCATGTGACCAGCTCGTCGCTGCGGCGCTGTCGAGAGCTCACCGAAGCCGTAACGGAGCGCGCTCACCTACCCTGTATAATGGCCCAACGCCTCGGTGCTGGAGATGTTCCTGACGACCCTCTACCGCATGCACCCCCCTAGGCCGGCCGTATCCGCCTGTGCCGCACTGCATTCTCCATCTGTACAAAAAATCGTCATCGAACCAACGAGCAACAAAACCAGCATAACTCGGATGAGTCATAGCATGGAATCAGGGATTAGCCTTCAGTAGAAAAATTAGCCGACTATAGCGTGTCGTCCTGCCAGCGTCGGAGCCAGATCGCGAGCCAGATAAATAACGCCCCCACCAGCAATCCGTACCAGACCTTCGGTTCGGAGAGGTAGTCTCTCGGGTTCCCCATACTGAGACCGATGTCACCTTCCGTGACGTTCAGGCCGAACTTTGTTCCGCCGAAGTACGAACGGTAAGTCAAGGCTTCCATCTCGTTATCTACTTCTAGCGTGGCGACTGCCAATGGGAAGCGTTCCAACAGAAGTTCGCCCACGCCTGTATTCAACCGGAAACCGGTATCGACCAATACCACCATCGCCGGTATCAATACGGCCGCGATGATGGGCGCTTTGCGTGACCAGGCAGAACAGAACAACAGCCAGCCCATGACGGGAAATGACCAGATGACCTGTTGTACCAGGGCGATACTGAACATCCCCCAGATCCCGGCCAGATGTGCCCGCTGCCATAACAGGGAGGCTTCGCCAGAATATTCGCGCAGCGAGATGCTATGCACCAACAGCACGATTAAATCGGCCGCGACCCGAGTGGCGAATACTGTCACCGGAACGATCAGGACTGCCACCAGCAGCTTCGTAAACACCGTACGGGTATCTGACACGGGCAGTGACTTCCAAAAGAGGATGCTGTGATCCTTGCGCTCTCCGTACAGAGAGTCGAGCAGATAAAAAACCATCATGATCGTCAAGACGGCATTGATGATCATCCCGGTGGTGATCAGGGTGGTGTTGACGATCAGTTCCTGCTGACTTAACGGCAGTTCCAGAAACTGCTGCGGTAAATCCATTGCAGACAATGGCCCGTGATCGGTTGAAATGTGGATCATTCCGTCGATATGCACCATCCAGGCCACGGCGGAATTCGCCAGCAACACGATACCAAGGAGAATCAGCGGCAGCCAGCGGAACGAGGTATGCTCCCAGAGTTCCCGCCGGAGCAGTGCAATCTGACTATTCATTTAGCCCCCCCTTGACACAGGCCACGAACAGGTCCGCCAATTTGGGCGGCCGCACCTCACCGAGCAGTTGCAGCCTCCCGACATCAGCATCCCGGAAGATCATCAGGGAATCGGTCAATTGTTGGGTCTCGTATAAGGGGTCCAATTGCCGGGCATCGCCAACACGATCACGCCTTACCCGGAGTTGCACAAAGTGACTGCCGATGTCTTCCACCGGCATGTCGAGCATCAGCCGTCCTGCATTGATGAACATCAGATCGGTGAGGATATGCTCCACCTCTTCTATCTGGTGAGTGGTAAGTAGTATGGTCCGCTCCTCGTCGAAATATTCGTTGAGGAGTTGAGAATAGAATTCTTTGCGGTAGATGATGTCCAGCCCCAGGGTTGGCTCATCCAGAATCAGCAGTCGGGCGTTGATTCCCATCACCAGTGCCAGGTGTAGCTGGGTCTTCATGCCTTTCGACAACTGCTTCACCCTGTGTTGCGGAGAAATGTCTGTGCGGTCCAGAAATGCCAGCGCCTTACGCCGTTCAAACGCAGGATGAGTGGCGTCGACGAAATCGAGCAGATCTGCCACCAGGATCCAGGACGGTAAGGAGGCGATGTCCGCGATATAGCTGACCTCCTGCATGATCTTCGCCCGATCCCTACGGGGATCACGTCCAAGCACCCGCAGCTCCCCCTGATGTCGAGTCAATCCCAGAAGCGCCTTCAAGGTGGATGACTTACCAGCACCGTTCGGCCCGATCAGGCCGACGATACGGCCGGCTTCAATCTGAAAGCTGACACCATCGACCGCCACCTTGCGGCCATAATGCTTACCAAGCCCTTTCGCAACAACCAATGTTGTCATAGCGCCTCCTCACTGCCGAGCCCCTTTAGCAGATCCTCCGGCTTGAGTCCCAATTGGCGGATCCGATTCAGAATGCGCGGCCATTCCTCGCTGATGAAGGTCATCTTCTCCCGATCAAGCAGCCGCGCCCTGGCCCCCTCACAGCAAAACATTCCACGGCCTCGTCGTTTTTCCACCAGGCCATCGTCCACCAAGGATTGGTAGGCCTTCATTACCGTCATGGGGTTCACCTGGTACTGACTGGCCACGTTTCTCACCGACGGCAGTGCTTCCCCTTCGGCAAGGCTACTATCGAGGATCATTCCGATCACCCGGTCACGCAATTGTAGGTAGATCGGCTGATCATTTATCCATTTGGGTTCCATGAGTTTACCGTGATTTGGTGATACACCATTGTATATCACCAAACACCCAGCTTCCAGTCTACAGAATATCTGGCGAAGTTATGCTGGTGCTGGAAGGCTGAGATAAGCGGGGGTTGGCCAACTGGTCGCCGATCAGGTCGCGGGAACCCATGCCAGGATTCGCCAATCCTCCGCCATGGATCGTTTCCCGCCAAAGATTCAACCGATTAACCGTATGAATTTCTTTTGCTTTTTTGATCATATCGGCCGTCATTCTTTCCAAGGCCAGGTCTCCGGTCAGGCTGATCTGATCGGCAGTCGACGAATGCAGATCCACTTCCGCTCCCTCAAGGAAGTCAGCGGAGACCCCACCACCGGCCAGGCTGAGGGTCAGCAGGGCAACCAGTTGGAACCGGGTTTTATGAGTCGCAATAGACATGGCCGCTATTCTCCTACGTGGCTGTGAATTGGTGTTATACATAACTATAACACCATAACGATAGATTGCAAGAAAGAAATTTCTACCGACGGTTTTTTTACTGTAGGGGGAGTGCAGCCAAGCCGCTCCTTTCCACTTAATGTATTTCTGGAAACAGGTCATCGGCGGCGCGTTGTGCTGTGGGATCCTCCCTTTAGGTCTTGGACTCGCCATGTTGGGACGTTACAGCCCCTGCCCTGGCGAAACCTTTTTGTGACCCGACCCCAGCCTGCTTACAAACGATGTCACCCCGATGACGACACTCATCGAAATCAAGACCCTCCCAAAAGCGCTACACCATGGTAGAGACTACAGACCGGATATCCTCAACAACCGACTAGGCTGTTGTCTCCAGCTGCCGGGATACAATGGCGCCGGCAAGACTACCACAACGTAAAGGCTCGACTGAGCAGCAGTTGATCACCAACAAAGACATACAGCGGCAAGAAACACTAATGATCTGAGTTACCTTGATAGAAGCAAGCTTCTTGATGGCAATGCATCGAATTTTTGGTAACCTCGGAGTCCAGGATCCTTTCTACTGTTGGGATATCGAATGAAGTGCTGAGCTGTTCCATCAGGATGTCATGCAATATCAAGACTGTTGCCTGTCGGACGGTATAATCTCAAAGACAACCATTCATTCATCATCAGTCGGCTGGCTGAAAGTGAATAAAAATCAATGAGCAATTCATATGATCGAAGCTTAACTGCTGTAGACTCCTATAGCGTTGGCTGTGCCTGTTCATCCCAGATACGAGCCCATACCCAGTTGAGACGCTGTAAATTTCGTACAGTTTCCACCCGCTCTGGCGTCACAGGCTTTGGATGAGGGTTATGCATTTCACCCACCTTGAAGCTGAACACATAATCAGGCTCAAGTCCCATGCGCAGATCGGTCAAGACGATGTCGTTCTGATGCATGCCAGCCGCGTAAAAATCTTTGGTAAACCACTGCAGGCGCCTCACCGCCCAGCTGTTGCTCAGGAATTCCACCAAATGCCGTGAACGCGGGTATTGCACAAACCGTATCTCCTTATCATTGTCCAGTATCGAGTAATAACCTTCATAATAGTACTCATCGTCTACTGCAAGCACTCTCCACAATTGCGAATTGAAAGGTGTTGGAGTGGTCAACACTTTGCTGGCACTGACACGCTGATTTTGTAAAGCACTCTGAGCTGTGTCATCGACATGCAGTTTCACCCCAAGGGTCCATAGCAGATAGGCACTGCTAATCACAAGACCGATGATGTTGGCTAGGTAACCGAATGCTTTGTTACGAGAGTTGAACAACACCGCCAAAACGCCGAACAATAACGGTATGGTATATAACGGATCGATAATAAAGATAGTCGACCAGGTCATCGGCGTCGTATAAAGCGGCCAGAAAATTTGGGTGCCGTACACGGTGAAACTATCCAGCAACACATGTGTTGCGAATACTAGATAAATCATAATGATTAATCTTCGGTGATGGCCCGACGTATTCGGATGAATTTTAGTCATGAGCCAGACGATCAATGGCGTGACCATGGCAAGTACGAGTAACGAATGGCTAGCGCTGCGATGATAGGTGAAGTCGAGTACCGCATCACCCAGGGGAATGAATACATCCAGGTCAGGCAGGGTTCCGCATACGGCTCCCCATAGAGCTGCACGCCGACCAATATGACGTCCTGCAGTGGCTTCACCAACAGCAGCACCGAGCAGTAACTGGGTTACAGAATCCATGTTCTCTCAATCGGCAAACAGGCCAAGCTATTGATCATAAGAATGTACATAAAAACTCTACTCCTCAATATCAGATACCCAGATTGCATATATCCTGTCTGACAAAGGGTCTGATCATTGTCTTTGTCATAAAGTTTTTAGTACCAGGTGATTTCGATGCCGGTATAGACGCGCCGCTCCGGGCCCGGTTCGTAATAGCGGGCGTTTCTGGCGTTGATCCGCAGGTTGCCAAGGTATTCGGTGTCGAACAGGTTTTCGATACCGATGACCAGCTGGGTGTCAGATTGGCTGCTCGAGAGTTTGCGTCCCAGACGCAGGTCGGTGACGGTTTGGGATGCAACTTTGACGGTATTCGCGTCATCAGCATATCGGTTGCCAATATGCTGTGCGGAAAGGCCGGCAAAATAGCCATGCTGAAACTGGTAGTTGGCATCCATAAAGGCGGTCCAGTCAGGCAGGCCCGGCAGGTCGTTGCTGCTTGCGTCATCGAAACGCGCATCCATGTAAGTTATTGCGCCAGACAGTTGCAGTCGCGGCAGTGCTCTTGGCCACCATCGACCGCCCAGTTCCAGACCGTCGCGACGGGTGCGATCGGCATTTCGGTAGAAGGTGCGTTCATCACCGAGAGCGGCACCGGGATCATCGTCAATGATAATCTCGTCTTTCACGCGCACTGTGAACAGGCTGGCCTCGATTTGTATCCCATCAAACTGGCCACGCAAGCCGATTTCAAAGCTGCGACTGGTTTGGGGTTCCAGTCCCGGGCGAAAGCCGCTGCCATCAGGATTGGCGAACTCAGTGAACGTGGGGGCCTGGAAGCTGGTGGCGTACTGACTGAAAGCGCTCCATTGGCCATCCAGGCTGTGGCTGTAGCCCAGGCTATAGTTTGTCTCCCTGTAGACGCGCTCGCCGGAGTTGTCGGTACCACCAGGCTGCAGGTGATCCTCGATAGCCAGGCGCAGGCGGTCGTGCCTCACACCGATGACCCAGCGCCCCTGTTGCATGGCGAATGGCCCGGCCAATTGCAGACCGAGGCCGACATTGCGCGCCGACTCAAGTTGATCCAGTGCCAGGTCATCACTGATGCCGCTCCGACAAATGAACGGGTCGAGTTTGATATCACGGCAATAGCGTTGTCGTTCATCCTGCTGGTCTTCTAGGCTGAGCTGTGTGTGCAGGATCAGTTCGCCGAGTGGACGCTGGTAATTCAACGCTCCCCCGATGATTTGCCGATCGTAGCGGATCAGGCTGTCGCCGGGAAATGGCAGCTGCTGACGAAAGTGCCTTTCAGTCAGCCAGGTTTGCACGCTCAGTTGATGGTTGGCCCCGTCCAAACGCTGCTGCATGCCCAAAGAGGCGATGGCTTGACTGACCTTTTGTCCGGCATCCATCGCATTGGCGAGCGGGGCGGCCTGGGTAGGGTCGCTTTGCCACTCTTCATAGGTCAGTCCGCCGGGATCTTCGGCCAGTGGATTGTCGAGGTGGTTTAGGATACCAAACCAGTCACGATTGCCCTGTCGAACATCGAGCCAAAGGCCTGCATTGCGCCGTCGTACAGCGCTTTGTTCGCGATAGCCGTCTTGCTCAAGATGGGTGGTGGCGCCGCGGTAAGCCAATTGATCGTGTTGTAAGCTGATTGCCCCGTGCAGACGGCGCAGACCAAAGCCGCCCAGCTGCGTCTCGACTCTGGCGAAAGGAGTCTGGTGTGATGGATAACTGCGGTAATCGAGCAGACCGCCACTACCATTGCCATGCAGCACGGCGTTGGCGCCGCGCAGCACCTCCACGGTTTTGATGGAGCTGGGATCGATGGCATCGATCTGCGCCTGGCCGTCCACCGTGGTCAGAGGATAGCCGTCCAGACGCACACGGACACCACGGATGCCAAAAGGGGCGCGGGCACCGAAACCACGTATCGAGACACGCGGATTTTGCGCATAATTGTTGCGGTTTTGCACCAGCACGCCGGGTGACAGGTTCAGCGCGTCGGTGGGTTGTAAGGGTGCACGTCCGGCTCCGATATCGACATCGTCGATCAGGGTGACGCCACTCGGTGCATCCTGCCAGCGGGTTTCAATCAAAGGCGCTGTGATGTCTATGATCAAAGGTGTCGTTTCATCGAACTCCTGAGCCGTGGTCAGGCCGCAACCCAGCGCGGCGACTGCAAACACGATAGAGAGGAGAACATGGGGCCATCGTGCCATGGTTAGTGATCATTCTTTAAGTAACTTCAAAGTGTCTCCCAGCTGTCAATCTATCGCTTACTTTCAGGTTTAATTACATAAATCCTGCCGCTGTCAGTCGAAAAATATATCCAGCCCCGGGGTCCCTGTATCAGGCCACGGACGCGCTCACCCAGCTCGGTCAATAAACGTTCTTCACCGATCGCTTCTCCATCCGCACTCAAGGTGACGCGATTCAGGTGCTGCAGTTTGAGCGCGCCGGTAAACAGGTTGCCTCGCCAGGCCGGGAATGCATCGCCGGTGTAAAGCAGTAGACTGCCCGGGGCGATGGAGGGTGTGTATTGTTTGACGGGTTGTTCCATTCCTTCACGATGCGTGCCTTCACCCACTGCCAGCGGGCCCCAGTACTCTTTGCCATAGGAAATCACCGGCCAACCGTAATTACGGCCAGGTATTACCAGGTTGATTTCATCGCCACCGCGGGGGCCGTGTTCAGTCAACCACAGCCGTTTGCGGGTGTCGTCGTAGGCCATGCCCTGTGGGTTGCGATGACCATAGCTCCAGATTTCGGGTGATGCATTGGAGCGTTGGCTGAAGGGGTTGTCCTGCGGCACCCGGCCATCACGGTACAAGCGCATGACGCTGCCGGCATGATTCGTGAGGTCTTGCGAAATGGGTCGCTCACCGCGGTCGCCAACGCCAAAATAGACATAACCTTTTTCATCGAACGCTATACGGCTGCCAAAGTGACGACCGCTGCCGGTGGCCGATCGGCTTTCGAGCAGATCCTGCCATTGTACCATTTTGTTGGATGCCAACTTGGCTCGAGCCAGCACGGTGACACCTTCGCCATCTTTATCCCGCACGAAGGTAAAGTAGATCCAGTCACCGGCGGTGAAGTCGGGCGGCACCGCAACATCCAGTAGACCACCCTGGCCTATGGTCATTACGGCGGGAGCGCCTTGCACCTCGGTGAGGCTTGCATTCTGGGTATCGAACTGTTTGATGCTGCCTTGACGTTCAGTGATGAGCATCCGTGTATCGGAGATAAAAGCCATCCCCCAGGGGATCTCCAGTCCGTCGGCCACGTTTTCGAGCACAAAAGTGAGTTTTTCGCTCTGAATTCTCTGGGTTGAAGCCGCATAGCTCGTGAACGAAAGTAATGCGAGCAGGCATAATATCAGGGTTTTGTGTTTCATAGTGTCTCCATGATTTCGGCTATTATAGACAACACGAGCATCTCAATATCCCTCTCTGATGACTTAGAATTACTGATCTATTTGCTGTAACCCCTGTTAAATGTTGAAATCTAAAAGGCTATGAACCTGTATACCCCTTTAAGCCTGCTGTTGTTGACCGCAACACTGTCTTCGGCATCAACAAATCATCTTGATGTGCTGAAATTGCCGGACATTAGTGCCTGGAAACAAGAGGTTTTTTCTGGTGTAACGTCCTACGAGCTAGTACATATTGACAATCAACATGCGCTGAAAGCTGTAAGTAACCAATCTGCCTCTGGATTAGTCAGGGAGATGGAAATAGATCTCAACCAGACACCTTACATGAACTGGTCATGGAAAGTGGACTCAATACTCAATAATGTTGATGAAACAAAGAAGTCGGGTGATGATTATCCGGCACGTGTCTATGTAGTGATCACCGATGGGCCTTTTTTCTGGCAAACGCGTGCACTGAGTTATGCCTGGGCGAGTAAGAAACCCCAAGGGAGTAGTTGGCCCAATGCGTTCACTGATAAGGCGACGATGGTGGCCGTCGAATCTGGTGAGGACCTGGTTGGTGAATGGGTTGAGGAAAAACGCAATATTTTAGAGGACATAAAGCGCCTGCTTGCCATTGATGCAACCCGAATTGATGCGGTGGCTATCATGACGGACACTGATAACAGTAAACAATCTGCAACTGCTTATTACGGTAATATTTATTTTACTTCAGAATAACAAATGGATGTTAGGGACGTTTAGAGTCGCGCTACTTTTTCTTATAGATAAACGGGGACATCCATCAGCTCCAAACTTACCGTATCGGTTATTGAACGGATAGAATGACTGACAACCCAGATGCTGAAATCGACAGATAGGTCATCTGCGTCGCCATACCAGATCGAGTGCACGCCAAAATAGAGGAGTTTGCTGAGGAACTTGAAAATCACCTCATCGAGAAACCAAGTATTACCGGTTTCTCTCTGTTGATACGGAATGTCATTGGATTGCGGTCTTCTTTGTAGCGGACTTGTCCTGATCCGGAAGGAAAAGCAGGCGCCGATCCTTGGCAAACAGTCAAAATCCCGTCAGCAAGCTGATCACTCATCGCGGGCCTCCATCGAGGCATCTCATTTGCTTGTATTCAACCGTACGCGGATATATTG
Source organism: Gammaproteobacteria bacterium (assembly GCA_030066355.1). Lineage (GTDB taxonomy): Bacteria > Pseudomonadota > Gammaproteobacteria > Chromatiales > Chromatiaceae > JASJBU01. The sequence continues at coordinate 16,672 of JASJBU010000156.1, forward strand.
ATTCTGTTCTGACTCTATTTCGTAATTCGACACAAATTGTGTAACGATTAGACTCGATTCAGCAATTTCTGATGACATGGGTATTGGTCATGTTTATGCCTGGGGTCGCCTCTCTACTGGTGACGGTTTGCTTCCTTTCGGCCTGTGCATCGCCGTTGGGCGACACGGAGGCTGAGCTTGCGCTTGAGGATATTGCCGCCGGCCAAGGTCAGAGCCGGCTGAAACAGCAGACCCCAGAACCGACCCACATCGGCGTGAGTTATCAAATCAAGGGCCGCCACTACAGAGCCGATCTCTACCGGTCACCGTCGTTATCCCGTGCTGGCATCGTACTGGTGCCTGGTGTAGTGCCGGCAGGCAAGGACGATTTACGCCTTGTGCTGCTGGCCAAGACCCTGGCAAGACTGCGCTTTACGGTATTGGTACCCGACATCGAAGGGCTGCGTCGCTACCAGGTTGGGCACCGCGATGTAGAGGCAGTTGCCGATGCCTTTCGCTATTTGTCAGCTCGGCCAGCACTGGTTCCGCAGGGCAGGGTTGGCATTGCCGGATTTAGTTATGGCGCAGGCCCTGTGTTGCTGGCCTCCCTACAGCCGGATATTCTACAACAGGTGAGCTTCATCCTGACGATGGGCGGTTACCATGATTTACACAAGCTCGTGACTTATTTTACTACCGGCCATTACCACGACGAGGCAAGTGGACAATCGCACTACCGCACAGCCAATCCCTATGCAAGCTGGATATTCGCCCTATCCAATGCCGAATTACTTGAGAGACCGGAAGATCGCGTCTGGTTGAGAGAAAAAGTGATGGCGATGGTTGACAGTGGCGATGTTAGCAGTCTCGCTTCGGTACCGGTACTGGCGTCCGATACTCAAGCCTTGCTGGAATTACTGAACAATCGTGAACCGGAAAGGGTCCCCGCCTTGATTCGGCAGTTATCCCCGCGCATCCGCACGGAGTTGGCTGCGATCAATCCTGCCATCCATGACCTGTCGGGCCTGCAGGCTCAGGTGATTCTGCTGCATGGACGCAGCGACGATATCATTCCCTATACTGAAAGTATCGCCTTGGCAGAGAGACTGCCGCCTGACAAGGTGCAACTGTTTCTCATCGAAGGTGTCGCCCACGTGGATATACGCTTGCAGGGGGAGGATATCCCCAAGCTGGTAGAGGCCATGGCCCTGTTGCTGGACCAGCGCTCACCCCAACAGAGGATCAAATAGGTTCTGACAGGATTGATCACAACCCATTCGGTACCAGATATCGGAATATGATTGACACAGACCTAAGTAACGACCAATGAGTCAGAATGGGAGAATCTACCGCAGAAGCTGAGAAGGCTCGCCGTTAATGATTCGAGCAATAAAAGATGACATGTAACCACGAAGGAGAAAGTCATGCACTCGTTACCAAAGCAGAATGATGCTCTAGGAATTACCAATCGCGGCAATCCATGCGAGTCAGGGCTTTGCACCTTGTGTACAGCAGACTGCAAAGGCAAGTGTGAAGTCTGGCTGGCGTCGCTGATAGGACGCAAACTGCTCTATCCAAGAAAGTTCGGGAACTCCACTTCTGGTTCAGCCAATGTCTCAGCCGTGGGTTTAGGCTATCATGCGTTGCGAATCGCCGGCTACCCTTACGGTGCCCACGGTCTAAGCGGCAAGCTCTCAAACAGCGCCGATGATCGCATTTTTCCTAATGTAGACATCACAACGGATTTTGGTAATGAGATAAAGACTCAATGCCGTCTACCCATCATGACTGGCGCACTTGGCTCAAGCCCCATTGCCGCAAAGTATTGGGACTCCTTTGCCGTCGGTGCCGCGCTGTGTGGCTTTCCTATCGTCATCGGCGAGAATGTTGTTGGTATTGACAAGGCTGCGGTCATCGATAACGGAAAGACCAGTAGCGCGCCCGAACTGGACCGAAGGATAGAGACCTATCTTCGCTATTACGACGGCTATGGCGCCATTATTGTGCAGATGAACGTGGAAGACACCGGGAATGGTGTGGCTGAATACGTCATCGATAAGTACGGTGACCAAGTGATCATCGAGTTGAAATGGGGCCAGGGGGCTAAGGATATCGGTGGTGAGATACAGGTTACCGATATCGACTACGCCCGCTACCTGATGCATCGCGGCTATATCGTCGATCCGGATCCAACCGATCGAGTGGTAGCCAAGGCTTTCGAGAATCATGCCATAACCAGCTTTGCCCGGCACAGTCGCCTGGGTGCAACTGACTTGAGCGATGTCGATCAGGTCCGCGATAATTTTATGCGAGAGGTAGCACGACTCAGGCAACTGGGATTCAAGCGGTTATCGCTCAAGACCGGATCCTACGGCATGGAAGCGTTAGCCATGGCGATTCGCTTTGCAGCCGACGCCAGACTGGATCTACTGACCATTGACGGCTCTGGTGGCGGAACAGGTATGAGCCCATGGAACATGATGGAGCACTGGGGTATCCCTTCGTTACCGCTACACGCCAAGACATACGAATACTGCAAAGTATTGGAGCAACGCGGTATCACCCCACCTGATATCTCTCTGGCGGGTGGTTTTGCACGGGAAGACCATATCTTCAAAGCGCTCGCTCTGTGCGCGCCTTACGCCAAGTTGATTTGCATGGGCCGCGCACCGATGATTCCGGGTTTTCTTGGCAGTAACATCGAAGGTGTATTCAAGCCCCACCAGCGTACCCAGCTCTATGGTCACTGGGAGGCATTGCCGACTACGGTGAAAAGCCTCGGCAAGTATCCAGAAGAGATTTTTGCTGGCTGGGAAGCCGTACGAGAAAAAGTGGGTAACGACGAGTTACCGAATATTCCATACGGGGCTGTAGCGATGTACGGTTATGCAGACAAGCTTTCCTGCGGTCTGCAGCAATTCATGGCGGGAGCGCGAAAGTTTTCAATCGACGAGATCCGTCGGGATGATTTACTGGCAGCCAACCGCGAGACAGCAGAGGTGACCGGTATCCCGTTCATGACCGACGCACAGAATGAGCAGGCCATGGCTATTCTTCGCGAAGAATGATCGTCATACAGTGTGTATGTAACGTATAAAGTGCATACATCAGAGGCATAGGACTGATGTCATGTTGAAAGAATGGTCTGAAGATTTCTCGATTGGAATAGATGTGATCGATGAGCAGCACAAAGGTTTCTTCGATGCGGCTCATCGATTATATGACTCCATACTGAACTGTGAAGGGGAGAAGATCGTCGAGGAAAGTGTGGAGTTTCTGAGAGACTATGCCAATCAACATTTTCAGACAGAAGAGGCCTTCATGGCAAAATACGCATACCCACGCCTCGAGCATCATAAAAAACTCCACATTGAATTCATCGAGACACTGGATATGTTAGTCGACGATCTGAACGTATTCGGACCGAGCCAACATCTGGCTGACCGTGCGCTGGATATTTCGCAAGAGTGGCTGATTCATCATATTACCGATGAAGACTCCCAGTATGCTCAATACAAGAAGCAGAAAAGTCCCAAGAATTAAAGTCGCTATTAATATTCAATAGCATCATATTCATCTGGATAGCTAATCATGTAGCTCAATACCCAGCAAACGTAATACCGGCAAGATCAGTCATCGATTTATTCCAAGTTGTAATATCATCATGGTTGAATTGATTTAAATGATTATGACCGCAGGCCCTTGCCATTACCATCATCAACTCCGTAGAGGAGGTGAAGAAACGGGCCAGTCTGTTAGCGGCCTTATCGATATCAAGTTGCTGCCTGAGCTCGGGCTTCTGTGTGGCAATTCCCGAAGGACAGTTGTTGGTGTTGCACATGCGTGCAGCTATACATCCTATCGCTTGCAATGCACTATTGGACAGGGCGATACCATCGGCACCCAGTGCCATAGCTTTGATAAAATCCTCGGGAACCCGCAGGCCGCCTGTAATAATGAGCGTAACGTCCTGGCGGCCGAGTTTATCCAGGTGTCGGCGCGCCCGTGCCAGCGCAGGGATGGTGGGTACTGAAATGTGGTCACGGAATAGTCGTGGAGCAGCACCGGTGCCGCCTCCGCGGCCATCCAAAATTATGTACTCCGCACCAGCCGCAAGGGCGAAGTCGATGTCCTTTTCAAGGTGATTGGCTGACATTTTGAATCCAATTGGAATCCCACCAGTAATTTCCCGCACCCGGTCGGAAAAACGAAGGTAATCATCAGGTGTGACGAGATCAATGAAGGTGGGTGGCGAGATTGCATCTTTCCCCTTTTGTAGCCTTCTTACTTGCGCGATCTTTTCCGTCACCTTGGAGCCAGGCAGATGTCCCCCGGTACCTGTCTTAGAACCCTGCCCCCCCTTGAAATGAAACGCCTGAACCCTGGCAAGCACATCCTCGCTGTAACCGAACATGGCCGATGCTAGTTCATAGAAATAGCGGCTGTTGTTCTGCTGCTCCTCAGGCAACATCCCTCCTTCCCCAGAACAGATACCCGTACCGGCCATCTCCGCCCCCCGTGCCAGGGCGATCTTTGCCTCTTCCGACAGTGACCCAAAACTCATATCTGAAACAAACAGAGGAATATCCAACTTGAGCGGTTTCTTTGCATTTGGTCCGATAATCAATTCTGTACCTACCACGACATCTTCCATTAACGGCTTAGTCGCAAATTGGGCTGTGAGGATCTGAATATCATCCCACTGTGGCAGTTCGGTTCGGGGAACACCCATGGCGGTCATCTCACCATGATGGCCGGTTTCGTCCAGGCCGTGTTGCGCCATCTCATGAATGCGCTTCAGCGTTGGTTCTTCGGCAGTGGATTGTATGCCTGTTTGTATTTGAGTACTCGGATTCTGGTCAGATGGCAACTTGGCGTGTGTACCATCACAGTAAGGAGGATTCGCCGTGTGTTTACACATGCACAGCCAGGTCTCTCCATCCTCTGTTGCTTTAAATCCTATGGGTGTGAACTCAGTATCACGATGGGATCCGTCACAGAAAGGTTGGTTTTGTGATCGACCGCAGGCACACCAGTAGTACTCTTCCCCCTTATTCAGATTAACGGAGACAGGTTTTCTATCGACAATTTTGGGTTTACTCATTGTTGTTCTCGGCGTATTTCATATCAGTTCAGGATCAGCGATGATTTCAACTAATGCCGGACCATCGTAGGCAATAGCCTTTCGCAAGGCCCCTTCCAACTGCGCCGGAGCCTCAACTCGTATACCCAGGCCACCGCATGAGTTAGCGAAATTAGCAAAATCAGGATTGTGCAGAGATGTCTGCCAAACCTTCCAATTCCCCACCCGCTGCTCTTTCGAGATTTTTCCCAGCTCACTGTTGTTCAGCAGAATGTGAGTCATGTTCATTCCATACTTCACTGCCGTGGTGAATTCAGCGAGATACTGACCAAAACCACCGTCACCGCTGATGGAGATCACCGGCCGATGTTTATGCACATCGAAAACCTGGGTGGCGGCCCATGCTCCCATAGCGGCAGGGAAGCCAAAACCGATGGAGCCAAGATAGCCTGACATCAAGATTGATTGATTCGCGCACTCGAAATAGCGGCCGAATGAGTAGGTATTGTTGCCCACATCCACTGCGATTACGGCGTTATCCGGGCATACTTGGCTGAGTGAGTCAAATATCGTGGCGGAGTTCACCCCTATGCTGCTTTCGCGCAGCGCACGACGCTGTTTCTCTTCACGCCACAATTTCCAACGCTCATTTAGGTCAGTCCGTTGCTCAACAAAAGACAGATCGGCTGGAGTTTCACTGAATAGCCTGCGGGCTGTGACACCGACCTCACCCCAGACAGGCACATCGACTGGATGGAATTTGCCCAATGCCATACGATCGAAGTCCACCTGTATGAGGGTTTTCTTCGGTGTGATGCCTGTATGGTTGGAAAAAGAGGCGCCAAATACGATCAGCAGATCGGCCTCGTTCATACACCCACTTGCGATGGGTGTTCCGCTTCGGCCCAATACCCCTGCAGCAAGTGGATGGCTGTCAGCAATCTGGCCTTTGGCCTTGAATGTGGTCAAGACAGGTGCATTCAGCCGCTCGGCTAGGGCTATCACTTCATGCATCGAATCCCGCGCACCGTAGCCGACGATGATGGCAGGTCGTTTCGATGCCGCAATTTTCTGAACCGCTTTTTCTACCGCAATATTTGAAGGTGATATGTCAGAAACCGCCAAACGGCCATCCGGTGATGAGATCGGTGCATTCTCTTCCGCCGGTATCACTTGAACCTCGTCTGGAAAGATCAAATGCGCAACATCTCGTTCGACAACGGCATGCTTGAGTGCCAATGTCATGAGTTCCGCATGACGGCTCCCCGGCAGAACGGTTTGACTGAAGCGGCTTACCGCTTGGAACGCCGATGCCAGATCGATCTCCTGAAAAGCGCCGGGGCCAAACACCTGGGTATTGACCTGACCGGTGAGCGCAAGCACTGGCGCACGGTCAACCTTGGCATCCCACAAGCCGGTCAGCAGATTGGTCGCACCGGGCCCTGCGATAGTCAGGCAGGCTGCTGGCTTTCCTGACAGCTTCGCGAAACCGGAACAGGCAAATGCGGCAGCGCCTTCATGCCGTATACCAATGTAGCTGAGACGACCAGCCTCCTCCTGCTCACGCAAGGCATCCGCCAGGCCAAGATTGGAATGTCCCACCATACCGAAGACATGTGTCACACCCCAGTTCAACATGGTTTCCACCATGACGTCAGACACTGTACGGATGCGTTCACGACGTTCTTTGACCTGAACATAGATTCCATCTTCACGTACATCGACTGGATAAGTGTCGACTCCATCTTCAAATCCACCAGGCGACTTTCCACTCAGCGGATGAAAATCCCAACCGTGCCAGGGACAGCGCAACCAGCAGTCACTACCCTCACATTCGATGGAACCTTCCCCCAGCGGTCCACCCTGGTGTGGGCAGGCATTGTCCAGTGCTCCATAGTCACCATTCAAGTAAGTGAGCGCAACGGTCTTTGAGCCTGCCTGTACCGAACGCACCTCCCCTGCCTGCAGTTGATTCAGCTCTGCCACTTTGTACCAGACCACTTCCAGGCCCTGATCAGCATCGCGCTCCTCCTGGGTGATCTTCTTATGGCTGCCATCACAAAATGGCGGGTTGGACGAGCGTTTGCATTGACACAGATATGCCTTACCATCCTTCTCCGCCTTGAACGCCTGAGGTAGAAATTCCGTACCCTTATGCGAACCATCGCAAAAGGGTTGATCTTGCGAGCGACCACAGGAGCACCAGTAGTATTCTCTGCCCTTCTCAAGTGTTACAGGGATGGGGCTGTCATCTGCGATTTTAGGCTTGGCCATCAGATACGCTCCCTTTTTTCACAGTTTATTTATGTACCAAAAAATGTGGCTCTTAAGGTTTCCGAGCCAAGGCTTGCACAATAGCACCCATGCCGTTGTGAAACGCACCTTCATACACCTCACGATTGCACTCTTGCAGATAGATAAATTCAAGACCGGCAAGTTCGACTCT
>JASJBU010000157.1 GCA_030066355.1 Gammaproteobacteria bacterium
CCGCAGGAGCGATCTGGTACTCTTCATAGTACTCACGCAGGAAGTTGATGATCTCCCAGTGCTCGTCGGTCAGTTCCAGATCGTCCTCTTTGGCCATGACCTCGGCAACCGCCGGCTCCCACTCGTTCAGGTTAACCAGGTAACCCTCTTCATCAGTTTCAAATGTCTTACCGTTAGCTTCGATAGGCATAGTTTTTCTCCAAATATCGAGTTGAATAGTTGTTCAGTTAATCAAGATCAGACCCAGGCCTGGACCTTGTCGTTTTCCACCGCCATATTCACGAAAGCGGAGTAGTCTACAATTTCGATGCCAGCCGCGACTTTGTCTTCAGCGACACCCCGCGCCTTCAGGTCTGCACCAAGCACGAAAAACTTGACACCGTCGGCCGCAGCGATCTTATCGGCGATTGCCGTACCCTTGATTGCGCCGTAGACAGCATCCTCGTACATCAGGACAGCACTGCCTGCTTTGGCATAACCCAGGCAACTCTCCAGTGAACTCTTTTCAAAGGGCGATTTATTGACAGTATGTAAGGTACTCATATGCTCTACTCCGCCTTAGAAACTGAAGAGGACGTCTTGTTCGTCCATGATATCGGCTATTTCGGCACGGCTTACGAGACGGATGGAATCCTTCTCAGCCCAGTCGTCATCCTCGTCTTCATAGGTGAGAGGCATCAGATCCTCAAGTGTCAGACCACGCTCCTCCAGAGATTCCTTCTCTACATAGAGCTTGGTGACATCATAATCACCAAGGGCTTGATAGGTCGGGGAGAAGTTTTTCATATCCACTCCCGACGTATCCTGTCCTTTGACCAGCTGATAGACCCCATCATCAAGGAAGGCCAGACTGACATCCTGGTCAAATGCAGCTCCGATCAGCACGACTTCCAGCGACTCCCAGGCATAGATCGTCCCATACGGAGCACGCCGGTTGAGATACATGAACTTTTTGATTGTTTCAGACATGATTCAACCTCTTAGTCGCCGAAAACCACAAGACGCTCGGACTGAATGCCCGCTTCGATCAACTGACCGAGACCGGAGATCCGGAAACCGTCAGCGATATTCTGCGCACTCTTGCCGTTGCGTTGCATTTCACCCTCATCCACGATCCCTCGACGCTGGGCAGCTGCAACGCAGACCACCAGGTCAAGATTGTGTTCCTTACCCAGCTCGGACCAACGATTGACGATATTCCGATCGTCCTGGGGAGGAGTGGTCAGATTGGTGCCGTTGTTGACACCATCGTGATAGAAAAAGACACGCATGATTTCGTGTCCGGCATCCAGCGCCGCTTTAGCGAACTGATAGGCAGAATCAGTTGCCTGATGCTGATACGGGCCTTCATTTACCTGAATCGCAAATTTCATCAGTTAAAACCTTCCAGTTGAAAACTTAAGCGTTAACCCGACTTAGAAACGGATATGAGCGGAAGCGTTCAGATTGTCACGTCCACCACGCCAGTTATCGATGTGGTATTTGGTGAAAGGCAGTCCGGTCTTCTCGAAAAACTTCGGCCAACCGATACGCTCGGCCCATTCACCGATACGCTCCCAATCCTTAGCGTCTGCCTTATAGGCGTTGAGGATCTGCATAACGATCTTGGAGACTTCAGGCCAGCGCGGTGGGTTGTTGGGTACACCGGAAGCTACCAGTTTGTGGAAGGTCGGCTTGGAACGAGCATTGGAGTTCTTACCACCTACCCAGATGGCGAACTTGGAGTGCTCCGGATCATTGATCTGCATCGGCGGGCAAGGCGGGAAGCAGGCGCCACAACAGATGCACTTTTTCTCATCAACTTCCAGAGAAGGCTTGCCGTTGACCATTGCGGGGCGAATGGCGGCTACCGGGCAGCGTGCTACGACGGAAGGACGCTCACAAACGTTGGCAACCTGATCATGGTCGATCTTCGGCGGCTTGGTGTGCTGGATGTTGATGGCGATATCACCCTGGCCACCACAGTTGATCTGGCAACAGGAAGTGGTCATGCGCACACGGTTGGGCATCTCTTCATGGGTGAACTCATGGTGAAGATCATCCATCAGGGCCTTCACGGCACCGGATGCATCGGTACCCGGGATGTCGCAGTGCAACCAGCCCTGGGTGTGAGAAATCATGGAGACCGAGTTACCGGTACCACCGATCGGAAAACCTTCGGCTTCCAGCTTGTCGATCAGCGGCTGGACCTTGGACTCTTCGCTCACCATGTATTCGATGTTGGAACGGATAGTGAAACGCACATAACCTTCGGCGAACTCGTCGGCGATATCCATCAGCTTACGGATGGTGTAGACATCCATCTGACGCTGGGTACCGGCACGCACGGTCCAGATGCTGTCACCACTCTTGGCGACATGATGCAGAACGCCGGGACGCGGACGCTCGTGCCAGGCCCACTGGCCATAATTCTTCTTGAGAACAGGGTGCAAGTAAGGCTCCATCTCAGGAACGCCACTTTCGATTGGCATACGAGGTTCTGACATGCTTACCTCCTAAAAAATAGGGTATTTGATTCGTTTTTAAGGGGCAACCGGGTAAACCCGGTGCCCCAACTCAATCTGCCTCAGATAAGGCAGCTAGACAGATTATTGAGCAGAACGCTCAGCCCACTTGGCGGCTTCCTCGTCCCAGTCGTCTGACCGGAAGTAGGGATTCATACGTGGACGACTGATCATGTTCGGATCGATTTCCAGGCCAACGCCTTCCAGGAAGTTGGTCAGGCCGATACGCTCGATCATCTCACCGGTACGCTCATGCTCCAGGGCGTTCTCAGCGAAGAAATCCAGGATCTCGGTAGCCAGCTCTTCCAGCCACTCGAAGTCCTCATCAGTCTCCATCTTGTGGAAAGGCACGATCACGGTACCCATCAGGTCACCGATCTTCAGGGTACGCTTACCACCACAGAGCAGGGTCACGCCCTTGTCGTCACCGGGGGAGAGGGCCTTGTTCATGACATTGATGCAGTGCATGCAACGTACGCAGGAAGGATTGTCCACCGCCAGGGTGTCGTCGTCGTTCAGAGACAGGGCCTGAGTCGGGCATCGGGTGATGACGTTGTCGATCACGTACTTACGACCCGCCTTGGCGACAAATGCCTTGACCTCTTCCTGATCGACCTTCATGTCGTCACGCCAGGTACCGATGGTGGCCAGGTCGGCACGCTGCACAGAGTTCATGCAATCGTTGGGGCATCCGGACACTTTATATTTGAATTTGTACGGCAGTGCGGGACGATGCATGTCGTCAAGGGCGTTGTTCACCAGCATGCGCATGGTGCGACCTTCGTCGAAGCAGGAATTCTCACAACGCGCGGCACCGACGCAGGACATGCCGGTACGTACAGCGGGACCGGCACCACCCAGATCGAAGCCCATTTCGTTGATCTCATCGAAAGCAGGCTGGACGTTGTCGGTGCTGCAACCCTGAAACATGATGTCGCCGGACTGACCATGGAAGGCGATCAGACCGGAACCATACTTCTCCCAGATATCGCAGAACTTGCGCATCGTGTTGGTGTCGTAGTGCATGCCAGGAGGCGGCATGACACGCAGGGTGTGGAATTCAGCAGCATCCGGATAGATGGGCTTGCCGTCTTTCTTCAATTCAGTGAAGCGTGGAATGATACCACCACCGTAGCCGATAACACCGACCGTACCACCCTTCCAGTATCCCTTGCGGGTCTGATAAGAGGTTTCCAACTGACCCAGCAGGTCAACCATCATGTCATTATCGTTAGCCAGTCGCTTGAGGCCAGTCACGAAAGACGGCCAGGGACCGCTCTCCAACTGATCAAGCATGGGGGTGTCATGCATCTGTTTTGCCATTGCTCTTTACTCCAATTGGTCGTTTATTAGGGTCTTTGGCCAGAAATCATCCTAAGATCTGAGACGGGCCAGGGGCCGAGCTTAGGACATAGCTGGGAGACCTGCAATCCGAAACCGACACAGGCAAGGGACCTGCCTCCAGTTGCGGCCAAAGTTTAGAAGTTCCTAATGAATGACCATATCCTTCCGATGGGGGGGATTTCAGCTGTTCCACCTATCTCCAATGGGATAGTAATTTATCAAACCTTGATCCAAACAAGTCTGGAATTTCATTACTATTAACCGACAAAACAATTGGTTATGAAATATAAGTGAATATAAATATTATAAAGTTCCTCTGCGAATCCAAGGTTGATATAAACCACAAATACTCCATAGATTAACTTGAACGTTAAAATTAATTGTTGTTCAATATCAATAGTTGAGTATTTTACTGAGTAATTAAACAGGCCGAGTCTGACTCGCCCAGAACCTGAAAGGTTGTACCCATGCTGTACCTGAGTGAAGTAATGATGCAAAACCCGGATGTCGAGACCTTTGAGGAGCTATTGGAGGTCGTCAAAGAACGGAAAAAAACCGAGATGTTCTTCCGCATCGACGTCAAACCCCCTTTCGCGGATACCCCCGAAAACTGGGAAGACCGCCTAGAGGCGACGTTTACCTGAACGTCCAACTATAAAATTAGTGAGAGAAGCAAAGTGAAGTATCTGGAATCTGAAGCCTTTCTGGGTGAGAGTGAATGCTCTGAAGACGCGGTGAAATCGAGCAAACTGCTCGAGATCAAGTTGGACGAAAAACGCGAGGCCCTGGCGGCTTTGAGTGAAGACGCACCACTTCAACAACGCCTCGGCCTGATCCTGGAGTGTGGCTACATCCTGCTCGACCTGGATCGGTCCGATGAGGCCTGGGAGACCTGCCGACCCGTCCTTGACCAGGCGCTGGACCACGAACTCTGGCTCAGTGCAGTCGAGGCCTGCGACATCCTCTATCAAGCAGAAAAACCGGATTCCATCAAGGCTCTGGCGCATGGCATCTGGCTCGGCGTGACCTTTCCGATTGATCCGGAACTCAGTGTCGCCATGCTGCAGCATCTGGTGGATGAGACGCCGGATAACTCGGATGGGGCAGCCGTCGCGGCAGTCACCGCATCGTATGTGGTAGACCTGCGAGCCGAGGGGGCTGACCGAGAAAGCCTGAAGTTCTTTACCAACCAGTTGGTCGGTCAGGTCGCCCGCCGCCACAGCCAGGTGGAGGAACAGGAGATATTCGACTTCTGGGTCGAGCGCATGCAACTGGATGATCCGGCCAAATTTCTGCCCCGCCTGAGCAAAGTGCTTGAATTGTTGGTTGGAGATGGCTGGTGGTATGACCGGGAGGTCTTGCGGGAGAAGATACCCAAATCGAGTTGAGAGGATCATCCTATGTTTTGGCAAGAAGAGACGGACGAAGCACAATTTGTCGTACCCGACGATGTGGTCGATCTATTGTTCAAGATCAAATGCGCCACCCTGCCGGTGGATCACGCCTGGCCCCTGTCGGAGGCTATCCTGAGTGAGCTTCCCTGGTTTTCTGAGGAATCCCTGGCCGGCTTGCATCTGATCTACGGTGCTGACTCTGGAAACGGCTGGGAAAGACCCCAGGCTGGGGATGATCTGCTCTATCTGTCACGGCGCACCCGCTTGATTCTGCGTCTGCCGCAACATCGGGTGGAGGACGCCCGGACGCTGACCGGCAAGACCTTGGATATCCAAGGCAACCGGCTTGAGGTCGGAGAGGCCCATACCCGCAATCTGGCGACCAGCACTACACTCTACTGCCGTCACCTGGTGACCGACACCGAGATGCATGAAGATGAGTTCATGGGTATCGCGGTGGAAGCCCTACGGGAGATGCAGATCCGCTTCAAGAAGATCCTCTGTGGTAAGAGCGGGAATTTCGCCACCCCTGAGGGTGATCTGCCAACCCAAAGCCTGATGGTATCAGGCCTGCCGCTGGAGGATGCGATTACCTTGCAGCAGCATGGGCTGGGGCCGCACCGAAACCGTGGATTCGGCTTGTTTGTACCCCACAAGACTGTTTAACATAAGCGGTTAAAGATTTTTTGTCCTATGGGCGATCCAGTCGCCTGTGATAAGTGAAGGAGATGTCAATGTCATATGAAGTAAACGGCACTACTATCGAAACCACCGAAAACGGCTACCTGGTCGATCAGACCCAGTGGAGCGAGGATGTGGCCAAAGTCATCGCCGAGGCGGAGGGCGTCAGCCTGTCCGAGAAGGCCTGGGAAATCATCAACTATCTACGCGACGAGTATTTCAACAACGGCGGCAACCAGCCCAACGAACGCAACATGGTCAAACACTTCAAAGGAGAGTGGACCGACCTGGACAAGGTTGACGCCAAGGCCCTCTATGTCCATTTCCCGAAGGGTCCGGCCAAACAAGCCAGTAAGGTCGCCGGCCTGCCAGAGACCAAACGCAAAGGCGGATATTGATCGATTTTTTGGCGGCTTCACCAGGCCAGTTGCCGGTGAAGCTGTCGCATCCAGCTAGGCAGTGGCCGTATTCAAGGCGGTTGATGACTCCACGCTACTCCGCTTCCTCATCGCTTCCAGCACCCCATCCCAAAATTCCATCCGGGCATGCACTGCTTGTCTCCCCGCCTCTAATGCCTGTTCCTGCTTCACTGGATCATCCTCACAGAGTTGATTCAGGAGTCTCAGAGAGAGTGGCCCATGGGTCCCTTCATCGAGGTGAATGTGGCGCTGCAGATAGTAGCGAAAAGCCGCTGCCTGCTGCTCGGAGATCCCGCTCTTTTGCAGGATAGAACGAAACATGCCAGGAATGATCTGTTCCCGCCCTATCGCCAGAGCGGCAGCCACTTGGTGTGCTTGATCGCTTTGGATGAACTCGAAAGTTTTTGCCGTAAAACGGCGCGCGGCTTCAGGTATCTCCGCCAACGCCAATGCCTGCGAGACACCGGACTCCTGTGCCATCGAGACAAATCGGGAGGATAGGCTCAGATCCGCCCCGACCTCTAACATCGCCTGCTGGTAGAGTTCGAAATGACTGATATATTCCCCCGCTTCCAGCGCTTCGTCCGACTCCTCTTCGAGCACCAGTTCGTTGATGAAACGCCGAACATTCGGGTCACCGGCATGCGACCAGGGAGCTCCACCGGGTGCTATCACCGACTGCAGGTATTTAAGCAGTGACATAAAATCCCATACAGCGAAGACATGATGCTCCATGAAACACTGCAGATCCTCGATCGTCTGTAGTGCCTGGTAAATCGGATGGTTTTCCAACGGTTGATTAAACTCAGAAACCATCTCGCGGGTCATCGGGTTTGACATAACCTACATACCTCTCTCAGTATTCAAACGCCAGTATTGTGACTGATGCAGTGTTGGCTATACCCTCTGAATTCGCATTGATTATTCTAAATAAATGCCTGTTCCAATCAGTCTCATCTGGTCTGTCTGATGCAAGGCTAACCTGTTGCACAAATGATCCGGCCATCATTCACACTTGCGGCGATTCAACAGCATTCAGATCACGGCCATGGATCAGATATCCAGCGATAAAACCTGGGATGTCATCAACTCTCTGCATGACGCATACTATGAACAGGCCCCAGCTCACAACTCGGACTTAAGCATCTCCATCATCTGCTCTCGCATACGAAACTTCTGCAGCTTACCGGTCACCGTCATCGGAAATTCCTCGACGAAGCGTAGGTATTTCGGCACCTTGAAATGGGCCAAACCCTCACGTAGGTAGTCACGCAGTTCTGCCATCTGCATCGTCTGGTCGGTATGCAGTTGCACCCAAGCGGCGATCTCCTCGCCATAGAACTCGTCCGGCACGCCGAACACCGCAACTTCCGCCACTTTGGGATGGGCATAGATCAGCTCTTCGATCTCTCGGGGATAGATGTTCTCGCCACCACGGATGATCATCTCCTTGAGCCGACCGGTGATCTGCAAATACCCATCCGCATCCATGCTCCCGAGATCACCGGAGTGCAGCCAGCCTGCCGCATCCACCGCCTTGGCCGTGGCCTGTGCATCGCCATAATAGCCACGCATGATGTGATGACCACGAAAACACACCTCGCCGATCTCACCCACCGGCAGGGTCCGGCCATTCTCGGTGGAGACCACCTTGACCTCCTGATGGGGCAGATTGGTGCCCACGGTCTCGGTGCGCCGCCGCAGATCGTCTTCCCGGGTGGTGAGATGGGTCAGGGGCGAGGCCTCGGTCTGCCCATAGCCGATGAGGATCTCCCGGCAGTGCATCCGCTGCATGACCCGCTTCATCAGCGGGGCAGGACAAGGCGCTCCGGCCATGATACCGGTGCGCAAACTACCGAGATCGAAGCGGTCGAAATCCGGATCCTCCAGCTCGGCAATGAACATGGTCGGTACCCCGTGAATGGCGCTGCACTGTTCCGCTTCCACCCCCTGCAGCACCGCATGGGCATCGAAATGTTCACAGGGAATGACCAGACAGGCCCCCACAGAGAGACACAGCAGGTTGGCCAGTACCATACCGAAGCAGTGGTAGAAGGGTACCGGCACGCACAGTCGGTCCTGCTCGTTGAAGTGCATGGCCCGGGCGCTGAACCAGGCATTGTTGAGGATATTGTGATGGGTCAGCAGCACCGCCTTCGGGAAACCGGTGGTGCCCGA
This sequence comes from Gammaproteobacteria bacterium, assembly GCA_030066355.1. GTDB lineage: Bacteria > Pseudomonadota > Gammaproteobacteria > Chromatiales > Chromatiaceae > JASJBU01. The sequence goes on from JASJBU010000157.1 coordinate 8,521, forward strand.
GGTGTACTGGATGTTGATCGGATCGTCCCGGTCCAGGGTGGCGGTCACCGCCACCAGTTCGGCAGGCTCGACATGCTTTCCGGCCGCCAGCAATGCCTGCCAGGAGGTGAAACCGGGCGTCGGCCGCTGGGTCCGTGACGGCTGTGCGGGGTCATAGATCACCACCCTTTGCAAGTCGGGTAGTTCCGAATTATTCAGTGGATGACTGTCCTGCCGCAATTCTGGCAACAGCTCCAGCAGCATCGCCACATAATCGCTCTTGCGGAAAGTCGGGATAGTGAACAGACACTCGACCTGGGAACGCTGCAGGGCATATTTCAGTTCTCGCAGCCGGTACGCGGGATTGATGTTCACCAGGATGGCGCCGATGCGTGCGGTGGCCATCTGCAACAGCAGCCACTCGATATTGTTGGTCGACCAGATGGCGATGCGGCTGCCCTTGCCGAAGCCGCTGCCGAGCAGGCCCAGGGCCAATTGGTCCACCGCCTGAGCCAGTTGCGCATAGGTCAGCCGGCGCTGCTGCGGCAGCGAGACTACCGCCTCGCGGTCCGGGAGACGTTCGGCGATCGTGGCGAAGTGTTCCGGGATGGTGGCGCCGAGCAGTGAGGGTTCGCCACCGCGGTGGCAGTAGCTTTGGTTCAGAGTGTTCATCGGTTTTGTGTCGCTACGCGACCTCTATTCAAACGGGGCTTCCGCGCCCCTACGGCAGGTTACTTTTGTTTTGGCAAAAGTAACCAAAACCATTGCTCCGCCACACCACCCTGCGGGTGCACTTCGCTACTCACAAAACAGGGGAAGCGCAAAAACTCGCCTCCCGCTGGTTGGCTCAAACAGTTTGTGCTTCTGATCCCTGTTTTGCTCCGTTGCTCGTTGGCGTGGAAGTCGCGGGGCCGAGAACCAAGCCGTCTACCACGACCCCAGAGCGCGTTATTCTCGTCATGCCGCCCCGAGCATCGCAGCCAAAGGCGGAAGAAGTGCGCAGTCTGTTTGAGCGAAACGTAGTGGAGCGAGTTCTGCGCACGCCGCATTTGGCGAGAAGCACAGGAAACAGGCGGCATCCGGGTGGGCTTTCTTTTGGCGACTTTTCTTTGCCCAAATAAAGAAAAGTCACTCGCCCAGGAGGGCGAAACAGAAGGTCCTGTTAAGCCCATCTTCTCCGTATACATAGTCATCACTCCTTACCGAATATGCGGGCATGCACAGGTGGCCCATCGCCACTTTGATAATAGCTTTGTTTTTTCTTAGTCATTGGCTTTGTGTCGCTACGCGAACAACCTCTTTAGCTCGGGGTACCTGCGCCCCTTCGGCAGGTTACTTTTCTTTCGGGAAAAGTAACCAAAACCATTTGCTCCAACACGCCACCCTGCGGGTGCACTGTGCTACTCGCAAAACAGGGGAAGCGCAAGCCGAAACCGGGAGAAGGGGCCGGGTGTCTGAGCCGACCACCGGGAGGCGAGTTTCCGGCCCCGCCGGTTTCGGCGAGCATCACAGTGCCCCGCAGGGCGTGACAGCCGGGCGCCCTTTCTTTTGGCGGAAAAGAAAAGGAACTCGCCCAGGAGGGCGAAACAAAAGACATGAATACACCGCACTAACAAATTCATTGCTCGACAACACAACGCATAGCGGGCTGCTTGACGGGGAGCGATGAGACGCACCAGCCACCAGGTGGGGTGGCGACTTAATGCGCTCGTTATGCGTATTCACGATCGGACTCCAGTACGGCAATAAACGACTCACCACACATATTTCGGACATCGGTGGAGACTCGAATTTCGCTGAAATCTGCTTTTGCAACATCAAGCATATGAGCCGCCTCCCTTTTTACGTCTGCTTCGAATTCGAGATCTTCGGAAGGCTTGATACCTTTCCTGTTACTGCCAGAGTGCTTCAAGGAGTTATATGCAGCTCGGAAAAAACCTGCACAATACTTTTCATCATTCGGCTCTGCTGTGGCGTTGGCGATTCTCGCCAGCAGATCATGCATGGGATGGCCTCCCTGCTCTTTCAGGACAGGCGCAATAATCCCGACTACAGCGCCAGCTATGAGTCGCGAACAGGCGTAATCAGTGTCCGATTCCGCCGACTCAAACATATCGTGCGCCCGCTCGAACAGTTGTGATGCCACGACAATTTTATTGTATGCCTTCATGATCCTTTCAACATGTTACCGCTGCCCAATACTCATCCACTCGCTGCTGAATCTCCTTCAACAAACCCTCCTGCCTCTCAGGTTCGAATAGATGCCTGAACCGCCCCTGGGTCTCCAGATAACGCACCACCGGCAAGCGCCGGGTTGGCAACTTGGTGTGTACCACCTGCCCGTCGACATACTCCTTGAGCGGCCATACCCCGCTCTTCACCGCCAGCTTGCCGATGTTCACCGACTCCTTTGGGTCGAAATCCCAGCCGGTAGGACAGGGCGAGAGGGCGATGATCAGGCGCGGCCCCTTGAGCGACTTGGCCTTCTCGATCTTGCGTGCCAGATCCAGGGGTTCGGCGCCGATCACCGTGGCCACATAGGCGGGCCGATGGGCGGCCCAGATGTCGAACAGGGGCTTCTTGTAACCGGCGAAACCGCTCAAACCCAGACTGGTAGCGGTCTTCGCTCCATGCGGGGTGGCGCCAGAGTACTGCTGACCGGTGTTGCCGTAACCCTCGTTGTCATAGCAGATGTACAGAAAATCCAGATTCCGTTCGATGACACCGGAGGTGGCGGACAGTCCCATGCCATAGGCGGCGCCGTCTCCGGTCAGGGTCACCACCTGCAGGTCTTCCTCCTCTTCGATCTCACCCTTCTGCTTGAGGATATCCAGGGCGTCGCGGATACCCTGAGCCCCGGCGGGTGCCGATGCCATAGCGGTGTAGAGCCATGAACCGCGAAACGGGGTGAAGGGATAGACCGCCAACAGGGTCATGCAGCCTGCGGCATTGACGAAGACGCTCTTCTCCCCCAGCACATCGTAGATTTCATGCAGCGCCTCCAGACCACCGCAACCGGCGCACATGGGCGTACCGGTGCCCAGCAGATGACTCGAGGGGAGTGACTTGACGTTTTTAAAGGCGGTCTCGTTCATGATTTGGCTCCCAGGCCGGCCCTCTCCACCTTGGCGATGGCCTGCAGCTTGCGGGTCTCCCGCAGTTCGGCCTCGGTGTAAAGCAGGCGGGGTGGTGGAGTCTCGCCGCGCTCGGCGGCATCGCGGATCAACCGGGCGATCTCGTAGAACTCCTCGGGGGGAATGTCACGCCCACCCAAACCGCCGACGAAGCTGGCCAGCACCGGTGGCGCAGCCTTCTCGCCATAGAGTGCCGCCGCCAACTCAGCATACAAAACCCCGCCGGCACCGAAGGAGAGGTTCTGATCGATCACCGCAACCGCACGCCGCCCGGCCAGCAGCCGACGGACCTGCGCCTCAGGGAAGGGCCTGAACAGGCGGGGCCGGAGCAGACCGATGGACCATCCCGCCTCGCGCAGGCTGTCTACCGCCGCCCTGGCCTTGGTGGCGAAGGAGCCGATCATCACGAACAGATAGTCCGCATCCTCACACCGATAACACTCAACTGCCGCATGGCGTCGGCCGAAGGACTGCTCGAACACGTCAGCCAGTTCATCGTAGACTTGGATGGCAATGCGCGCGGCCAGATGGGTCTCGTAACGAAAATAGGAGTAGGGACCGCCCCCCAACACCGCCACTGCCTGACTCTCCGGAGCACTGGCGCGAAAACGGATCTCTCCCGCCTGGAAAGACGGCAGGAACGCAGCTACTGCCTCGGCTTCAGGGACCTCCACCGGTTCCCGGGTGAACGAGAGATAAAAACCGTCCATATTGACCAGCACTGGCAGGCGCACCCGGTTGTCTTCACCCAACCGGTAGGCCAGCAATACGCTGTCCAGCACCTCTTGGCAGGTCGCACAATGGATCTGCAGGAAACCGCTGTCCCGTGCCGCCAGGATGTCATTGTGGTCCGGCTCAAGGGTGATGGGGCTTGACAGACCCCGGGAGACATTCACCAATACGAAGGGCGCGCGCCAACCCGAGACCGTGTAGAGCATCTCCATGGCATACAACAGGCCCTGGCTGGAAGTGGCGCTGAACACCCGCACACCGGTCGCGGCGGCTGCGCCCGCGGCGGTGAGCATGGAGTGCTCCGACTCCAGGGTGACCAGCCGGCCCGGCATCTCTCCCCGGTCGATCCAGTTCGCCAGACTCTCGATGATCTCGGTCTGCGGCGTAATCGGAAAGGCCGGCACATAATCGACCCCGGCCAGGCGTGCAGCCCAGGCCGCCGCGCCGTTGCCGGTCAACAGCCGACGCTTCATGACTCGACTCCTTCGGCTGCCAGGTGCTCAGCAACCGCGCTGATCGCATGGGGCGGGCATTGTGCGACACAAATGAGACAACCCTTGCAGTGGTCATAGTCGATTTGCGGGTACCTCTCTTCGTCCACGCGGATCGCCCCGTCGGGGCAGAAGGTGCTGCAGACCCACCAGCAGCGATTGCAGCGCGCATAGTCCACCAGCGGCCGCATGGTACGCCAAGCCCCGGTCTTGATGGCCTCGCTGGTCAGGCCCGCATGAATGGCCGGGGCGCTCACGTCCGCCTGTTCAAAGGGCAACTCGATCCAATCCGGGGTCTGCCAGCCCTCGGCGGAAAATGTCCTCCCGGGTTTGACCAGACCGGCCTGCTCCGAGAGACTTTGAAAGGCATTGGAGGCCCGCTCCAGATTGGCCGCTATCACCGCTGCCCCCAGATGGCCCAGCTCCTCTGCGATCGCCTGCTCCAGACTCGTCTGACCGATCACACCGCTCAGGCCTGCGGCGGCACCGGCGCAGGCGGCCCCCACATAGGGCAGCTCGGCCCGGTCTTCGACGTCTTCCATGGCGGGCAGGGTCAATATCGGACCCTGCAGGTTGAGCCGTTGCCGCCATACCTCTGCGGATTGAAAACTGTTGATCAGCAACACCGTGTTTGCGTCACAGCCCGCCAGCACATCAGCGGCCGGGACCGGCACCAGGCTGTCGTCCGCCACCACGACCAGATCGGCCTGACGGATGATGCCCCGCTCCTGGATCGGTCGACGATCGGCCCGCACGAAGGCGAAGATCGGCGCACCACGCCGCTCCGCTCCGTAGCGAGGCGCATCCTGTACCTCGTAGCCCTCAAGAAAGAAGGCGGTGCCGAGGATACGGCTGGCGGTCTTCATGCCCTGTCCGCCGCGGCCGTGGAAACGAATGCGGAACATTAATACCCTCCTGCAGTAGAAGGCGGGGATTGTTCCAAAAAATCCTCTGCATTTCCTCCATCCATGGAGGTCAGATGGACAAATGCCATGTGAGGCGCCACGAAGAAAGCGTCTTTGGTGTGCAGGATGCCGAGCGAGGCGTACCTCCCCTCTACTTGGGGGTGAGACTTCTTGGCTAGAGTTTGGTGTGCCATGGAAACCCCTTAAAACGTCGACCAGCGCCGGTAGGTCATGGCGCGCCTGACCCGTTCCATGGCCATCTTCACTGCTGCCTCCCGTGGCAGGATTTGCTGTTGTTGAGACTCTTCCAACACCTGGGCCGTATTGATGCGCAACTTCTCTTCGATGGTCTGCAACGCCACCGACTGACTGGCCTGCTGATACTCCATGGCGGCACAGATCACCCCGCCCGCATTGGCGATGAAATCGGGTATGCAGAGTATGCCCCGTTCATACAGGCTCTTCTCAGCACCTGGCGTGATCGGGATATTGGCCCCCTCCACCACCAGCCGGGTGTCGAGTCGTGCCACATTGTCCTCATGGATCACGTCCGGCCGCGCGGCGGGGATCCAGATGTCGCAGGCCACATCGATCACTTGATCGCGCTTGAGCTTTTTTCCGTGGGAATAGTCAATGACGCTGCGCCCTTCCGCTTTCAGGGCGCTAAGGGCCGCCAGGTCGAGCCCGTCTGGATGATGGATAGTACCCTTGGAGTCGGCCGCTGCCACCAGTACCGCGCCCTTGCCCACCAGAAACGCTGCGGCATGCCGGCCCACCGAGCCGAAACCTTGCACTACCACCCGCGCTCCGTCCAGCTTGAAGTCGCAATAGCCCAGGGCCACGTCCACCACGTGGCTGATGCCCCAGCCGGTGGCGCCGATCTCGTCCAGGGGGATGCCGCCCACCTCCCGGGGCAGGCCCACGGAGCGCCCGATCTCGTCCCGCACCCAGGCCATACAGGTCTCATCGGTACCCATGTCGGGACCAAAAATATAATCCGTCTCCCCCTTCAGGGCACAGGCGAATTCACGGATCAGCCGTTCCTTCTCCTCCCGATGCATCTTCGGATCGCCGAACAGCACCGATTTCCCTCCGCCGTGGGGCAGCCCGGCGGCGGCGTTCTTCAGGGTCATGGCCCGGGCCAGCCTGGCGCACTCCCGGGTACTCACATCCGGCGCCATGCGCAGACCGCCGATGGAGGGGCCCGCTGCTACATTGTCGATCACCAGTACGCCCTTGAGCTCGCTGACCGGCTCATAGACATGCATAATCTTCGTGGGACCCAGTTCGTCTACGTAATCGAATACTTCACCCATGCCATTGCCCTTGTTGTTGAACGCTGTCCCTGTCTTAATTAAAGCATCTTCACGTTACAGAGGAGGTCAGATCGAATGGTCACTTCCGCGTTAAAACCGGTTGCCCACCTACTCCTGATTGGCGGCCTGATTTATCTCGTCCTGCTGCTCTACGTCTATCTCAATCAGAGCAACATGATCTACATGCCGGACGTCCCCAGTCGTCAGGTCGGTACCTCACCGCAAGCCATCGGCCTGAGCTATGAAGACGTAGAACTGGTCACCAAGGATGGCATTAAACTGCAGGCTTGGTATCTGCCAGCCACGCAAGCCCGTGGCACCCTGCTTTTCCTGCATGGTAACGCGGGCAACATCTCCCACCGCCTCGACTCGCTGCAGCTATTTCATAATCTCGGACTCAACACCCTCATCTTCGATTACCGGGGTTATGGCAACAGTGCAGGAAAACCTGACGAAGCGGGGATCTACCAGGACGCTGAAACCGCCTGGCAATATCTGACGGAGGTACGCGGCATACCCCCCGGAGAGATTCTGCTGTTTGGCCGCTCCTTCGGCGGCGCGGTGGCCGCCTACCTGGCGGAGCTTCACCCGGCCTTGGGGCTGATTCTGGAATCGACCTTCACCTCGGTACCGGACATGGCTGCGGCTCTCTACCCCTGGCTGCCGGTCCGCAGCCTGACCAAGGCTCACTATGACACCCGCAGCCGCTTGGCGAGTATCGAGATACCCGTTTTGGTCATCCACAGCCCTGACGATGAGATCATCCCCTATGATCATGGCAGGACCCTGTTCGAGCTGGCTGGAGAACCCAAACGGTTTCTTCAGCTCCAGGGGGATCATAACTATGGTTTCATGAAAAGCCTGGAGGCCTATCGAGCGGGTTGGGATGAGTTTATCGAAGCCTGCAACAGATACAGCAACAGGTCCCGCCCGTCGCCCGAAGACGTCGATAGAGAAGGAAAAGTGAGCACACCGATCGATTTAGCACCCATCGACCGTGGTCGGGTCGAAAGCGAGCCGATCGATAGCGGTGCCATCTACTCACGTTGAACCTGATTGAGCAATGTCGACCTTCCACTTTCAGCAGTTTACTGTCTACCAAGAAAAATCAGCCATGAAGGTCTGCACAGACGCCACCCTGTTCGGCGCCATGGCACCAATCGAGGGAGGAGAAACGGTCCTGGACATTGGCACCGGCACCGGGTTGTTGGCCTTGATGGCGACGCAATTGGGGGCCGTCAGGGCAACCGGCGTGGAACTGACCCGCGAGTCCTATGAAGAAGCCCGGAGCAATTTCCACAGCAGCCCATGGCCTGGTCGATTGCACGCGATCCATAGCTCGATCCAAGAGTTTGCCGACTCTTCCAGTTGTCACTACGACGTGATCATCAGCAATCCGCCGTTCTTCCACCGACACAGCAAGGCCACCAGCCGCCACAGGCTGCTCGCCCGGCACACCGATCTCCTGCCCTATCCGGAACTGGTCGATTGTGTAGAGCGATTGCTTGCCGAGCATGGGTTGTTCTATGTAATGTTACCTCGCCACGCTGTTGACGATTTTTACAGTATCGCCCGCAGATCTGGACTCCACCGGATAGCACAAACCGACATTCGGAGTCGCAATCACGCCGATGCAAAGATCTCCTGCCTCACCTTCAGCCGCCACAGGCGACCGGACCGTATCAGGCAGCTGACGATCTATCAGACAGAGCGGGTCTATTCTGCGGAGAGCAAGCACTACCTCTCACCTTTTCTGCTAAGGTTTGCCAAACAGGACTGAGTCACCCGATGCCGAATGCCATCCGCTTCCGTTTGAATCTCTCCACTGAACGCTACTTGAGCTATTACCAGGGACATGCCAGTAGCGTCTCGGTGGTCGCCGAGGACGGCCGACGCATCGAATTTCCCGCCAACGCCTTGCGCCCCTTCGTCACTCACAACGGCGTGCAGGGACGTTTCCAACTACTGATCGATGATCACAACCGGTTGCGAGGTCTCGAACGACTGAGCAACTGAATGCAGCAGTACTGCCAGATCTCGATAGTTGTGTGAAGCTGCCATGGTTAATGAGATTTGCAATGGGTTAAAATCTATCGCTCCAAGAACACAACGAGGAGATTGGAAATGAAACTGTACAAGACTATCCCCACCGCACTGATTTCAGGGCTGTTAGTGTTGAGTCTCGCGGCTTGTGAAAAAGAACCTGAAGAAAAAGCCGCGGATGCAATCGAGGAGGCGGCCTCTGATATCGCAGAGTCAGCTGAGGATGCTGCGGAGGCCCTCAAAGATAAAATGGATAACTAACCTTGGTTTCATTCCCACGATTCACGTGGGAATGCTTGACTCCGTCAGCCTGCCCATAGGCCCTGCTGAAGACAACGGAGTGCCATTCTGGCGACCGCCAGGGATTGGCAAGACAAGTCAAAACTCAGGATTTGGAAACATCGCCCATCGCCAGTAGACGGATGTTTGCCGACCGACGATGGTATCTCCCGTATCACTCAGGGTAAGGATTGTCGCCCTTCCACGCTCAGCGCCTGTGCCGCCACCGGTTCCGTTCTGCGTAAGCCGGGCCGTAACGGTACAGATCACGGATATACCGCTTGACCGCCGGTGGTGCATGGCGATAAGCAGGATCATGGATGTAGGCATGTCGATATCCACTGACATGCCTGGGGCCACTACCCCACCAGCCAGCCGCCTGCTGGGCAGGTATGATCAGCAGCAGGGTTACAGCGATTGCGGAGATAATCTTGGCCATTTTATGCATCTCGCACCTCCTCTATCACAGCTACCTATTTCAAGCCTAGGAAACAAAGTCCCTGCTGACAATGGGTGTAATTCCGGATTGACCGGACACCGATGACCTGTTCCTCGCTGGTTGACTCATTGATCGCGCAGCGCTTATCGTCAAAACGGAAATATTCTGCATGGCCCGCATGACTGATTCACTCTGCCGGCCCGCATAGGCCGGATCGACGGCGCGTGATGACTCGAACAGGGCTTTCATATATAGCGCAGTCTGCATGCCTTCGGTATCACAGGTATGCTATGTAGAGATATCGATCTATCAGATAGCGGATTTTCGCTTGAATCAACATAGAAGATCGGAACTGGCCGGTCTTAGCCTGTAGCTGTCTGGTATGAGATAGTATCCGTTACGGCCTGACCGCCTGGGTAGAGATAGCTTTTTTTATCTATGGTTTCAAGGGCGCTTGTCCTTGCCGAGAACACATATAAAAAAATTATAAGGGATGACATGCAAAAAGATTCTGATACCTCGTTGCTCAACAATGTAGAGCTCTTTACCGGACTCGATAAAGCGGATCTGGTCATGCTCGAACAGCATGTAACGGTCCGCACCTATCCAAAACACGCCATCGTCATCAATGAGGGAGATGATGCCAATGCCTTGTATGTAGTCCTCTCAGGCCAGGTCAAGGTCTTTCTGAGCAATGAGGAGGGCAAGGAGATCATCGTCAACATGCTGGGCCCGGAGGAGTATTTCGGCGAACTTGCCCTGCTCGACAGCAGCCGGCGATCTGCATCCGTGATGACCACGGAAAAGAGCAAGCTTGCCTTCCTCGCGAAGGTCGAGTTCCAACGGGTGCTGGCTGAACATTCCGAGATTGCACTCAATCTGATCAGGGCATTGACGGGAAGGGTCCGTATTCTCAGCGAAAACGTAAAAAACCTTGCCCTGCTCGACGTTTATGGCCGAGTGGCGAAGACGCTATTGGGGATGGCAACTGAAGACGAGGGACGACTCATCGTGGAGAAACGACTGACCCAGCAGGACATAGCAAACCGGGTCGGGGCCTCGCGTGAAATGGTCGCCCGCATCATGAAAGATCTGGTCAAGGGAGGTTACATCAGCGTGACCCGCAGTCAGATTATCATCAACGAGAAACTCCCGGATCGTTACTGAAAAAAGGGCGGCACTTCCCTGTGCCTGTCAGTCAGCGGTGTCAGGAATCCGCATCCGACAAATTTCTTGTTATGCTCACTCCCGTTATCTCCTCCGGTCGTCCGAGGAACCGGCATCCTGCCGGTTCCTCGGGCTCTTACCATTTATTGTGTCGCCAGACTCGAGGTGACAATCGGTGTAAGTGGGGTGAGAGGGATGACCGGAACGAAGACCAGGCAACTCCAATTCCAATTGGTCCGAATCGGAATGTAAGAGGCGTTGTTCCATTCATTGTTTTCGCTCAGGCTCCCATCCTTGTCGATCACTGCGCCCAACCAGTAATTGGTACTGCAGCTCAGATCACCGGGAATCGTTACATTGTAACTCGAGGTATAGACATTATCCGGTGACAGACCGAGGTTACGGGTCGCCAGCAAGGTATCCCAGGTAGAGATGTAGTCATTGGTCGAGACGTAATAGCCGACATCCTGGTATTGATAATTGTTGCCGTTGTTCTCATAGGTCAACTCAACCTTGACGGTCTGACCGCGATCCACCTTGTAACGACGCTCTTCGTTCACCAGATCATAGGGCAGTTCGATATTGGTACTTGGATCCAACAGACGGGTACGACCATGGGTGCTGTACGCGCCGCTGCTACCGGTCCACTTCCAGTGGACGATACCCAGGTCCTGATCGCTGCTGGCACCATACAGATAGACCGAACCATCACTGGCGTCTTCACCGAAATAGGCCCGTGCGGTACTGCCGTTGGTGTGGATATGGTCCCAGTCCTGCCCCATGATGTTGTATTCGTCGGCTTCATGCCCCAGACCTATGGCATGACCCAGTTCGTGTAGCAGGGTGGTTTGAAAAGGTCTGCCGGCACCGCCGTAGTTCCAGTTGGCGGTCTTGAGTGTCGAGGTGGTCCAGGTGACCGAACTGTCCATGCGAATATCCGCTTCGGTCATGTTACAACTGCCGTTCCACCAGTAATTGGTCACGCCGGGGGGACTGATATTCTCGATCCACACCTCACTGCGGCCGTTGCCCAGAGATGGCACCGTATTGGTATATACGATGTTGAAGGTAAAGCCGGCGGCGTTTTCATTCAGCCGGTTCACTGCATCGATCAGTGCCGTGCGATAACTGCTGCCGGATGGGAAGCTGCCGGTATAGGCGTACAGGGTGCGGGTCTTGGAACTCCACTTCACATCACCACCTCCGCAGGCGGTGGTCGTGTAGGCATTGACATGACCTGTCATGATGGCCAGCGCACTAAAGATGGATATGGCTGCTAGGTATTTGTTCATGGTCTTTCTCCTCATTCCATAAGTCAGGTCATTTCAAGACGGGATTGCCGCCGCTCTTTTCCATCGCCTTCACTTCGTTAAGCTCTTCCTCCGACATCTCGACAGCCGGATCGAAATCAGCTTCAGGCTCTGGTAATGCAACAGGCTTGCTCTGCACTGCAGAGAAAGGTCTGTTCTTATCCACACTGCGTGCGACCTCCCGCATGCTCTGCGGGGCCTTCTGCAGGGCCTTGGTGATATTCGAGCGCACCAGGCCGGTGAATGATCCCTCGTCCAGGTGGTAGGCACCGACAAGATCGTCCCGTCGAATCTCATATCCATTCCCATCCTTGGAGCGTTCCTTGTGATGCAGACGACTGAATCGCTGCTTCCCGATATGGAAGCTATTCAGTGCCTCGAGCGCTTCTGTCTTACCCGACTTGATGGCACCCTTCTCATCCTGCACGATCTGCTGACCATCTTCGTTGTACAACAGACCATTCAGAATTCGGAAGCGACCCTGACTACAGCCAACGAGTGGACACTCCGAAATTCCATTGCCTTTGACGAAGACCAGATCCTGATCACCCACATCGAATTTCGGTTGTGCGCTGGTCATCATGATCTCACCCTTTTTGGTCTTGCCGCCGAGAAAGCGCAGGGTGAACTGGTTGCTCTTCAGGTCGCCGTGAAGCACGTCTTCGACTTGGAAGGTCACGAAGGTGTGAGGCAAAGGCCTCTGCTGACCCTTGGCCCGTGAACTCCGGTAATCCACGGCGATCACGGTGCCCCGAAAGACCAGATTGGCCTCCTCAGACATCTTCCCAATGTCATATTTGCCACTGAACTGATACGCATGGGCCTGCAGTGCGAGAAGCGTACCTGCCATAACAAGAAATAATTTTTTCTTCATGATAGTCCCCTAATGAAGTTGATCATCCTTTGAGTAGAAAAAGCTCTACTCTGACAAAGTCTACGCAGCGGGAAACAAACCGATAGCGAACCATGACGCCTCATTATTGTGAAAAATTACCATTATCCGTGACAGGAGACGGGTGATCTGCTGAGCATTGACAGGATGCCTGATCTCCATCCTTAGTTGTGGAAATGCGATGCGATACCGCTTGGAGATTTGTGCAGATGGACGACACACGGGGGAACGGCGTCAAAGGCATGGGTTGATACTGCACCTGACATCGATGCGATGTGTAACTGTCAAGTGCCCTTGACAGGCGAGAGGACCTGTTCAATATGCTCTGAGCAACGGACTGGCGATCTGCGGCCAGCCCGTTGTTGTCACCCCTATGCCTCCGGCTCACGCAGACAGAGACCGACCACTGCCGAATCATGATGGCCGACGAAGCCGCTGTTGCGGATCGTACGGTCCCAGACGTGCAATCGGATCACATAACCACACCTGGGCATGCCGCTGGTATCCAGGGACCAGATGCCCGCTTCTCCGTTTGTCGGTACGCCTCCCGCATAGCTGCGGGTCAATGGCATGCTCGAACCGGCCGGGAGTGGTGCCGGGCTGGTGAAACTGCCCCCCAGACCGGGAGACACCGCGAGGCGCAGGTTGCCAAAGTGCTGGTCCGTAGCGGAGTAGGTACCACTGATAACATCGCCGATGGTGAAATCGGCACAGGCCCCGCCACCTGAGGTGATGACGATCGCCGCTGCGGGTTCGGTGTTGTCCAGCTTGAGCGTCACCAGGTTACTGGTCCATACCGGACCCGGTGTCGTGGGATCCTTGACCCGTATCCGCAACTGCCACACCCCGCTCAACCCGCCGGTGTGCCAGCGTGCCAGCACATTGCCTACCGGAAAGATCATGGCATTGCCCGGTCCGTCCACCAGGTCCTCCTGGCAATCATACCAATCCTCCCCATCGACCGATTGAAGCAGATCCGGCAGATCACTCCAGATACCGTTCAGCAATTGATCGCGCTTGAGAGTGAAGCTGTTGGTGATCCGTTGCCAGCTGACACCAGCGTTATCACTGACCTCGACCCGGTATTTAAGCTTAGTCGCCCCACTGCTGATATCCGGCGCATTGCCGATATGCCCGGTAATGATCAACTCTCCGCCGAAGGGACTGTCCAAAGCGGTGAAACCGGCCAGTACGGCAGCCCCGTTGGCCAATCCGCTGACCGGATCGATATCCCCCACATCCATACTGCCGGCGGTCTGTATGATCGGGTAGTGGGTACCTGGATGGTCGACCTGACCGGGTTTGATGTGCACCAGGGTCTCAAGGCGGTTGCCCCAGACCGGCACATAGTTCGGATCGAAGCAGGGCGGCGCCACCTGCCATGAGAGGATCGCACGGATGCGTACCACCACCGGCCCGTCCTGGCAGGGTTGCCGATACTTGCGCAGATTCACCGGCAGGAAAACGGCATACTCCAATCCCTCCTTCGGCATATTCTCAATATCGTAGACATTCACTGAGGTGGCGCCTAAACAGGTCTCGAAGGTGCCGTTGCCGTTGAAGTCCGCCCAGAACGTCACAAATTCCCGACTACCGGTGGAACACAGATCACCAGAGTAACCGGACGGCAGTTTGACCCGGATCACTCCGACCAACAGGTCCAAATTAGTATCCAGACCGATAGATTCCAGCGCTTCGTAGCGGGTGTTCCCATCGGAGGGATGCAACAGATCACCAATCTCGGACCAGTCGATCTCCAACTCCGGCAGCAGACCTTTCCCACCGGGGGCCATCAGGGTTTCATTGAAGGCCGGCTTGGCGACGAACCTTTCGATCTCGGTCAAGGCGAATCGGTGAGGCTCCACCCCCTTGTCCTTGTAGATATCTTGTAATTCGAGCGGCGTCAGCTGCTTCGGTTCGGCCGCCTTGATCGGTGCCTGTAGATCAATCACCTTGGCAAGCTGCTTGACCGGCATGATGTTTACCGCTTCGAGCAGATCACCGGCCAGAAAGATTCGGCGCGGATCGATTTGGATGTGGGTGTCGTGCACCTCACCCCATACCGGAATAAAATCCGGTTGATCGGGCGGCGGGGTCACGTTCCATGCAAGAATCGCCCTGATCTGGGCCAGATTCTCCGTGACACAAAAGCGTTTGTCGGTATCGATGTCCAGCGTCACTGCATACTCCAGGCGCTTGGCTCCGTCTGTCCCAAGCGGTATGTCAAATGCGGTAAAGCTGGTCAATCCGAGATCTTCCCAACTGGCACCATGGTCGGTCGACATATAAAAGCGTACATATTCCGGAGTACCGGAGGAACAGATAACTCCACCATACCCGGAAGGTTGATTGATGTAGACAACCGCCTCCAACCGATCGAACTGGGGTTGAAAACCGACACAACCGATCGCTTCATAGGTCGTGTTACTCTGGATACTGAGCACCGGTTTGTAGGGACTGGCCTTGAGGTTGCCGAAATAATTTGGATTGGATGCCAGCAAAGCCCGGAAGCGGCCACGCTCCTGAATATTGGGCGGCTTCTCGAGACGCTCATCATCCAAACCATCAGGCATGTTGCTCCTGGGCTCATCGATACCGATCTTCTCCAGGGTTGAATCGGGTTGCGTCTTTCCATCTTTTTCTGAACATTCGTCTTTATCCATTTCCTTACTCCTCATGTCTCATGAAGGTGCACTCAGACACCTGTGGATAGACCGCATTGACGGGGCTCGCCTGATTGGAACCCATTCAGACGCTGCTCAGTGATCTCGCGATTTGCCTCATCGATGCTTTGCACCTAGCCCGCATGTTTCACCCGCTGATTGAATTTACGCTGAGACATCCGTTTCAGGGCAACACCTGGAACCAATAGGTCGTTAATGCCGATTTGAGGCGTGGTTCCTGTCATCCAGACACACTTCCCCTTACCC
>JASJBU010000158.1 GCA_030066355.1 Gammaproteobacteria bacterium
CCGCTCTGAATGCTGACGACGGTGCCCATCGTGGCGCCGGCACCGGGCAGGCCACCAAACAGACCCGACATGACGTTACCTATACCCTGCCCGATCAATTCCTTGTCGGAGTTGTGCCGTTTGCGCGTCAGGCTGTCCGCAACCACCGAGGTCAGCAGTGCGTCGATGCAGCCCAACATACCGAGCACGATCGCATCGATGAACATAATCTGCCATTGCTCGACGCTGAACACCGGGGCCTGCAGCGCCGGCAGTCCCATCGGAATTTCTCCGATGCGGCGAATCTCAGCCGCCTCGAGCAACATGATCGAAATGAGCGTACCGACGATCAGCGCGAGCAACTGCGGTGGCAGATAACGCTTCAGTTTGGCCGGCATCAAAAACAGGATTCCTATCGTCACCGTTGCCAGCAGGGATTCTTCCAGGCGGATGCCGGCGATCAAGTCGGGCAAACTCTGAACGATGGCGATGACACCGCCCGACGGTGCCGCCTGCCCCAACAAAGGGCCGATCTGCAGAATGATCAGGATGATGCCGATGCCCGACATGAAACCGGAAACTACACTGTAGGGCATCAAGGTCACGTACTTACCCAGACGCATCGCCCCGAATAGAATCTGGAACAGGCCTGCCATAATCACCACCGTGAATGCCATCGCCATACCGTTCTCCGGATTGGCGGCAATCAGCTTGGCGATCACGGCAGTGAATATCACCGTCATCGGTCCGGTGGGTTCCGAGATCAAGGTCGGCGATCCCCCGAAGAGCGATGCAAACAGGCCAACCAGTATCGCCCCGTACAGTCCCGCTGCAGGACCGGCACCGGAGGCCACGCCAAACGCCAGCGCCATTGGCAGGGCTATGACCGCGGCTGTGACACCACCGAAGATATCGCCTCGTAAGTTGTTGAAGCCAATCTCGTTCAATATACGCATCGTTAGCCGACTCCTGACGCTGACTGTCCCAAGATAGCGCGAGCAATCTGAGGTGAGTTTGTTGAGATTTCGATTACCTACATGTGTACTGCAAGATTGAAACCGGATACAGTGTATCCTAACTGCGTAGGTGAACAAGCTGATCTGCGCGATTCGATGCCGCCGGGTTAGTGACTGAGCACACTGGATTGCAGAATAAATCGGTGTACGCTTCTCTTCAGGCAAACTTTCATCCGGCTCAAGACATAACGGGATACGAGCTCCATCAGAACGCTGTGGAGTCTAGTCTGGATATTGCCTCTGACTGGATGTGGATCGCGACCGGCATGCGGCAGTCGACCTCGGATCTTGTCTCAACCCCACCTGGTATATAACACGCCAGTACAGTAGCCTACTGCTCACCACCCTGTCGATTGCGGCCACAAGCTGACCTGTTAGACTGAACCATCACTCAGCCCTGACACTCACCCGTGGCTGCGATCTGGTTAGGACGTCAGGGCAGCACTCGTTTTGAGGGTCAGAATCTGTTATAAATTCGCCTGCGGACAATCTCCAAATGCGGAAGGCTGATGTTCACTCCGACATGGCCTCAAGGGAGGTCGCCCCCCCCGTTTGACAACCAGAGGATGCATAGGGAATCCTCTGTTATAGGTGTTTATGCTGCTTCATACTCACCACCTCTACTTTGTTTGAATGGAGACATCTTATGGCTAAGGTTTCCGGTATTGCCCTGGGTATGATCGAAACCCGCGGGCTGGTGCCCGCCATTGAAGCGGCCGATGCAATGACTAAGGCGGCAGAAGTACGCCTGGTGGGTCGCCAGTTTGTTGGTGGCGGGTATGTGACCGTACTCGTGCGTGGCGAAACCGGTGCGGTAAACGCTGCCGTGCGTGCGGGCGCCGATGCCTGCGAGCGCGTGGGTGACGGCGTCGTGGCCGCCCACATCATCGCCCGTGTACATACGGAGGTCGAAGGCATCTTACCAACCTCGCCCACCGCTGAAGGCGGTGGGCGCGACTCCGAAATCACCTCGACCAGCAGTTAGGCGGTAAGGCTATGAGAATCGATCAGCGCACCTTAGGCTGGCTTTCCCGCGCCCTGACTCACGAAATGCGTGCGGTGCAGCAGTATCTAGCACAAAGTGTTCTCGCCCGTGGTTGGGGGGACGAGGCACTGGCCGAGAAGCTACGTAGCGAAGCGGTCGAGGAATTAGGGCACGCCGAGCGCCTGATGGAACGACTGATAGCGTTCGGCATCTCACCCTCGGCCGGCAACCTTCCACCATCGCGCCTCGGTCGCAGTGTGGACGATCTGCTCGCTGCCGATCGCGAACTGGAAATCGCAGCCGTGCGCCTGTATCAGGAAGCCGTTACCCATACCCAGCGCATGCGCGACAGCGCAAGCACCTCACTGCTCGAGGATATCCTCGCCGAGGAGATGGCGCACGTGCAGGAGATCGACAGCCTGAGGAACAACAACCATGGGTGATCTACCATCCGGTTGGGAAATGCGGGACAAACCGCCGAGCCTGTTCCGGAGATTCGATTTCGAACGCTATGCCGATACCCGCGGATTTCTCGATGCTCTGGCGGCGCTAGCCGAAGAGACCGGTATTCATCCCGAGAAAATCAACTTCGGCTCCACCTACGTGAACATCACGTTTGAGGCAGCGGACGATGCCGAGTTAACCGAGGGAGACTACACAGTCGCCGCTCGGATCAATGACCTGTACAGGAGCAAGGCGGACTGAAGTGGCGACACATGTTATCGCGGTGATCAATCAGAAGGGAGGGGCCGGCAAGACCACTCTGGCGATGAATGTAGCGGCCGGTTTGACCCGCCGCGGGGCCACCGTGGTCATAGACCTGGACCCTCAGGGTTCCGCCCTGCAGTGGGCCAGTATGGGGACTGCCCCGTTTCCGGCAACCATCAAACAAATTGCCGGCAGCTGGGATGCCCGTACCCTTCACCAAAACTACCGGGCCTACCAACACATGGTCTTGGACTGCCCACCCTCGCTGGAGAGTCATGCCTCGATACAGGCGTTGCGGGCGTGTGACATAGCGCTGATCCCGGTCCTGCCGTCACCGGTCGATTTGTGGGCCAGCATGAAACTGCCTCAGGAAATTGAGGAAGCCCGGGAGGCCAACCCGAGAATCCAGGCCTACCTGGTGTTGAATCAATTGGAACCGAGGAGCGCACTGTCGTCGGCAATGCGCGACGCGTTGACGGAATTCGGCGTTCCAGCCCTCAACGCCAGCATCCGCCGCCGTGCGGCTTACCGCAATGCTGCACTGGAGGGTCGTTCTGTATACCAGATGGGCGGCCGCGGAACGGCTGCAGTGGAAGAAATGGAAGCCATTATTGAAGAGGTGATAGGAGCATGAGTAAAGTCAGCGACAAACTGTCCGCCAACATTCGCACTGTCAAGGCCGGTCAAGAGCCCACAGGCGCCGCACAGGCCAAAACCACATCCGACAAGCCCGCAGCGAAACCCGCCCGCACAAAACGGGGGGCTGCCCGCAAGCCAGCCAGCCGCACCCCCAAGAGGGGTACGACGAAGCCAGGCGACGTCCCCGAAAGCGGTACGGAGCTGTTCCCCGCCCGTGTGTGGCCGGACTAATTTCAACTCATCAGGACCTGTTGACAGGATACATATCGATACCTTCTGCGGAGATATTCTCCCCGTCTGGGCCATCGCTCGCGCCGCTACGCAACAACAGCAGGGGCCTCAATCCGTCCTGCGTCTGATGCGTCCGCGTCTATTGATCTGTCGGATTATTTGATCGACCAGTGGCGCCCGTTCCGCCAGGAAGATCGCTGTTCAGATTGTCGGAGTGAATTTCTATTAAGAACCGGGAAAGCCCGTTATCGAGCGCAGGTTTGAGCGTTAAAAGCCAGTCTGCTGATTCAAGCGAGCGATGGCGTTTTCGGCTGCATACATGGCCTGTGCCGCCTCGGCTTCGCTGCCCATCATGATCAATCGCCCGAATGGGCCGAAAGCCTTCATGTCGACCAGCGTGACGTGTGCGCCTTTTTCGGCTTCGTTGGCGGCATAGACGATATAACCGGCCGGTTCGGTCTCGAGGATGAACATACTCTTGCCCGGGATCATCATCGAACCCATGCGCAGCTGACGATTGATCAGGGTGGCATGGTCCGGCGCTACTGCGCGGATAATTTCCTTCCAGGCAATCTTGCACTCGTCGCGATTGCTAATTTCTTGTTTGATTTCGCTGAGTATCGCACCACCGGCGGCCTGCACCTCACTTTGATTGCGGTAGTGAATCTCCATGGTGCCGAAGGCGCGTTCCACAACCTGTTGCCCGAGACGCACATTGGTCTGCTTGAGGGCGATATCACTCAAGCGGTGAACCGACATACTGGGCGCAACCTCGATCCACAGGCAGGCATCGCCGGGAATTGGTAAAAATCCCTGCGACGAGGTGGCCAGGTATGAGGCCAGCTGGGGCTGCAACGAGTCGATGAACGAGTAGACCCGCAGGTTGACGTTTTCCAGCATGGCTTATGACCGGTCCGTCATGTTGTATTTACAGTCAATCATCACTGTCTATATTCGCATACCCGCTTAACGTGTCAGCCCGAGATAGAGGGCGGGGAGTTTTTCAGGAAGCCGCGAGACATGATCCAGCACCAGATAGTTTTTCTGGCCGAATATGTTGGACACATAATCATCCGCGTAGGGATCCAGACTGAGGCAGAAGGTGCTGACACCCTGGCGAGCCAGGTCCTCAACGGCCTTCTTGGCATCATATCGCAGATATTGCGGATCGCGCACATCATTGTCCGCCGGCTCACCGTCGGTCAGCAACAGCACCATCTTCTTCTGACTGGAGCGTTCGGCCAGCAGGGCGCCGGCGTGGCGCAGTGCAGCGCCCATGCGCGTCGAAAGCTGACCGGTCATGCCGGCAAGACGACCTTTGACTGTTTCGTTGTAGGGGGCATCGAAGTCCTTGATGCGGTAGTACTCGACATCATGGCGGCCGTTCGAATCGAAGCCATGAATGGCGAACGGATCGCCAACTTTATCCAGCGCTTCGGCCAGCAACGCGGCAGCATCACGCGCCAGATCGAGCACGGTCACGCCTTCCTCTTCGGCATCACGCACTTCATCGTTGGTGGACTCGGAAAGATCGATCAACAACACCACCGAGAGGTCGCGTATCTGCAAATGCGTGCGGATATTGATGCGCGGATCCGGTTGTATACCCATCCGTATCATCACCATCGCGTCAACTGCGGCATTGATGTCGATGGTATCGCCGTCTTCCATTTTACGTTGGCGCACCACGCCCTGTGGTTGCACAGCTTCGATCAAATGCTTGATACGCTGAATGATGTGCTTGTGTTTTTCAACCGACTCATCAATTGTCTCGGGGTCACCCATTTTAGGGTGTTTTTCCAGAAGCGTTACCCAGTTCGGACGTTCAAGCTGGGTTTGATAATCCCACTCGCAATAATGCACCGGTGAGGATATGGGGACTTTTCCTTCTTTCTCGTTCAGGGAAATCCCATCGTCGTGGAACCACTCAGTCGCCAACACCCAGATCTCCTGGGCATCGTCGCCGGCAAACTCAACGTCGAGGTTGTTCCACATTTCCATCACGCTGACGTATTTTCTGATCTGCTTGAGCTGTCCCGGCAGCAGTACATTATCCGCGTCGCTTTCCTGTTCTTCCCAGAGATAACGGTTGTCATCACGGTAAGGATTCGAGGGCAGATCCTGGTTTGGGTTGTAACGGATATTCAGCGATTCAGCCTGCTCGGCCAGTTCCAGCCCGATCTCATGCGCCATTCGGTCATCGTCGAGACGCGATTGTGCCTGTGCAAACAGACTCCGCGCTGCAACCACCAGTGGGTGATAGTCACTGTAATCCTCATCCATCAGAGTTCGGGCAATTCGATCCAGCAGCGCCGAGGTGTCGTTTTCTTCCGCTTCCGGGTTGGCGGGCAGCATGCTCAACCAGATCTGTTTCAGGCCTGGAAATTTATCCACCGACAACTTTTCGATTCTCGCGTCTTCGATCAGGCCGATCATCGCCTTCTGCAGCGCGTTGTAGTCATCCGGATGTGATTCAAAACGCGAGTGCACAATGTGCGCAGCGGCATGTGCGGCGGCGGCTCGATAGATTTCCATGCCCGCGATCTTTTCACCGTCATCCGGACCGAAATCATCGAAGGCATCAGGCAAATGGACGAAATAGTGCTCGATGTAAGGACGATAGCCTTCACGAGTTTCAAAGTCACCCGAGGTTGGACGCAGGAAAAAGTCCTTTCCCCAAAGCGCGCGCAGGTACATGATGAGATGGCGTTGCACATCAACAAAGAGCACACCGCGCTGCTCTTTTTTCATGATGTTGTGCGCTTCTTCATTCTTCAGACCAAAATAAGCGGTCTGGCCTTCGAAGTCGTTTCTGTAGGCAGAGACACCCCACATGGCCCAACGGCGCAGGCCACCCAGGGTCAGATAACTCAGCAGGACATCCAGCTCTTCCAGCATGGGGCGCAAGGCCCGGGGGGCCTGTGCGAGCAAATTGTTGAGCAGGGATAGATAGCCATTGAATAGCCCTATTTCGCCCAATCTCGTCGCTGCGGTGGGGGAAGTGGAAAACAGAAGCACCAGGACCGTTGCACTGGTTCGGGAATACATCTTGATGGCAGTGGACAATAATTCGGAAACCGCGTCTTCGCCGATTTCCCTTGCCACCAGCGGTGCGCTTTCGATAAATGAAACAACCAGGTCGGTGCCACGACCCAGCGACTTCAATCCGACTGCGCCGCGTAGATAAGTGTCTAAGCCACGGGGTGAGAAAACCCGAGCAGCTTCGTGCCAGTTTGCTTCAAGAACTTCGTTGGCCGTGCTGCCCAGTTCATCAAGTACATCTTGATAATCGCTGAGTTGGATCGACATAGTGCCTCCTCACTTCCGGGCATATTAATCAGGCCATATCCTGATCGGATGCAGTGGCACTTGATCGCTGTTCAGGTCTTGTATTGCATCCGCGGCGGTAGGAAGCTTTTTCTTTGCGGAGGCCGGAGTTTTTCTGGCAGATCTTTTTGCCGTGGTTTTTTTCGGGCTTGGTTCCACGCCTTGAGCTTTTTCCGTCGCAACTTTCTTGGCCGTCACTTTTGACGTCGACTTGCTGGTTCCACGCCTTGTTGTGGTGGTCTTTTTGATCCCACTGCCTTTGGAGGAAACCGATTTGGCAGTGGAAGAGGTTTCGCTGACATTTTCCCTTTTTGGTTGTTCACCCGAAATCAATGACTTGGTTCCAGCAGTCTTTTCCTCGGCCGCTTTTTTCGTAGTTGACAGCCCGTTTTGTGATGTCTTCTCAGATTCTTTCATGCTGTCATTTTCCTCAGAGGATAGTGCTGGTTGCCAGGGATTGAGCTCTTTAACGCAATATCGCAGTCGCTGACTGCCAATTGCTCGCCCCCACCCTCAATACAATTGACTTGTGTACGAGTAGATTGGATTTGGCTAGTATCCCGCCTTTTTCGAGAGACCTGCCAGTTCATCGAGAAACCAGCGCATCTCTGCGGAGGATTCGAACTGAAGGCTGTGTGACAGACTGGGAGGCCGTTGTAGTTCCCTCCACTCGGAATCAAGCCGGGTAGCACCCAAAGGCATGCTCCGTTAACTCAGTTAGGAGGGCGTACCAAGCACTGGTACTGGTACGCCCTGCGTAGCCAGAAATTAGTTTAGGCAGACGGAAGAATGCTCTCAACTTCAGAATGCACACGCGCGATGATATGCGCCGCAACAATGCCATCACCAACCCGTTCACAAGCATCAGCGCCGGCACGTACAGCCGCATTCACTGCACCGGTTTCGCCACGCACCAAGACGGTTACATAACCGCCGCCGACGAATTGACGACCAATCAATTTGACCTCTGCAGCCTTGGTCATTGCATCTGCCGCTTCGATAGCGGGAACCAAACCGCGTGTTTCAATCATGCCTAAGGCAATACCTGTTACTTCAGCCATTTTTTTTCACCTCTTACGTAATGAATTAACCAACTGTTGCCTGTTCGGCGATTTCGCCCGCTTTAGGCAGAATACTTTCGACTTCCGAGTGCACACGGGCAATGATGTGTGCGGCAACAATACCGTCACCAACCCGTTCGCAGGCATCCGCACCCGCCCGCACAGCAGCATTCACAGCACCGGTTTCTCCACGAACCAGCACGGTTACGTATCCGCCACCAACGAACTGTCTTCCAATCAGTTGAACTTCCGCTGCTTTGGTCATTGCATCCGCCGCTTCAATGGCGGGCACCAGACCGCGTGTTTCAATCATTCCAAGGGCAATGCCCGTCACATCAGCCATTTCATGCTCCTGTTGTTTCAGTTTTCCCGTTCATCGGGGTTCCAGTAGTCAATGATCCCGGCAATGGTCAAATCGGTGAGAATGGTTTCGTCACCGGCGGCGAAGCGTGCGGCTGAGCCACTGGCGGTGAAAACCCATTTACCGACCGGCACACCGACCGGATCGCAGGCCACATTCAGTTTGCCTCTGCTGTCGGTCAAGACACGCAGGGATATTTTCTTCAGCCCCGGCACTCGCCGGGTTGTTACCAATTCATCTTCGACACGCATGATTTCCACGTTATTGCCCCTGGCCTGAGGACCAGTGATCAATAATGCCGACGATGG
The DNA here is from genome assembly GCA_030066355.1 of Gammaproteobacteria bacterium. GTDB lineage: Bacteria > Pseudomonadota > Gammaproteobacteria > Chromatiales > Chromatiaceae > JASJBU01. Next base: position 8,616 of record JASJBU010000158.1, read on the forward strand.
TTAAATCGGAGGGATACGACTTACTGCCCGCGGCCTCACGCGCCGCCGAAGAGCCAACGACTATCACCCAGTCTCCGGGGACGCAGCCGATCGCGTCAATCGCGACCATGGGAGTGGATTTTTCCGACTCGCGAACCACCAGCAGAGGCCGATGCCCAAGCTCGGCGATCCGATTGGTTGAGACCAACGTTTTGTCGACCTGCATGATCTTCATGCGTCTTCCCCGACGGTTTCAATCGGGCTGCCCGTCGGCCGATCCTGGACAGACAGATGACAGTGCAGCAGACCCTTTGCTACCAGGTCGTCGTAGCGCGCATTGATTGCGTCGCGAACTCTTTCCGCCTTCGCGATACTGCGTTCCCGCGAACCTGGGACACGGGCGTCATAGCGATAGTGAATCGCGACCGGGATCGGCAGGCCGCGTTTGGCATTCAGCCCGGTGAAGATCTTGATGCCAACGTCCATATCCGCAACACCTTCTTCGAGGGTGTGCAGATGGGCGTAGTAAGCAACGTTACGCATCTGTACTTCTTCGAACCCATCACCGACGCTGATGTAGCGCTCAGCATGGCCGATGTCGGGATAACGGCCGCCGTATAGGTCACCGACGTATTCGATTTGCGACATGTTGTTAATCAGCAGGTTGGCAATCAAGCGACGCATACCTTCGTGCGGTTCGCCTTGACCACTACCCCATCCGGGTGACTTCACATTCGGGCTGATGATCGTATCGTAGATTTTGATTCTTGCCTGATCTTCAGACAGAGCCAGCGTTTCTTTGTACAGTTCGGCGTTATCGATGAAACGATGCTGAGAAATATCGCCATTGCCATCGGGTACATGTACTTTTATGGCATCAGTATCGGTATCGACACCGATCAATAGAATGTCGGTAGAAGCTCCGCAACAAAAGGCATTTTCAATCGCTTCACGGAATTGGGTAAGCCGCTCCATCGCAGCCTGGATCGCTTTGTTTTCATTACTGCCATGTGCGGCGCAACCTTGCTCGGACGGTGCGCTGGAACTGGTGTGATAAACCGCAATCTTGAGATACCGAGTGCCGGCGTCCGCTGTGGTGGGCACACCTTCACGGAAACGCCTTAGTTCGGTCTCCTCCCAGTGATGAACGTCGGTCTCGACATCGAACAATGCGCCTGCATAGGCCTTGCGGCGGGTAAAGGAAGACAGCGGGAGGCGCAGGATGTAGCGGGTCAACCCCTTCAGGCGTCCGTCCGCACAAGGGCTGATATCAACCGCATGAAAACCACAATCGAGAAAGAAGTTGCGGGTGTCCTGCACCGTTTCGACCTGCCGGTTCAGGTCATCGACAAATTTCGCGGCGGAGGCCTTCAGCGCGGCAAAGGCGCAGTGCGCATAGAGCGCTTTCATGTCGGGACCGACAACCCAGGCGTCGTTCAACAATTGCTCAGGCAAATCGAACTCCAGCGCCTGTCTGGCGACTTGTTGCGCACGTTCCGCAAACTCGTTTGTATAAGGTAATCCGGCAATCGTCTTTAAAGTTGGTTCGATGGCGTCGAATTTGCCCTTGACGAACTCCTCACAGTGCGCAAGCCGAGCATTGGCGTTACCATCAGTCAGTGGGTGCCGACAACTTTGTGACGGCAAGGTAGAACATGCCGGATGCGGGAAAAGCGCTGCAGGTGTATCGGTATCAGGAGTCGCAGCCGCTGAAGGTGAGATACCCAGGCCGACCGGTGCAGTCGCATGCCGACCAGTCGGCGCGCTTGCCCTGCTGGCAGCGGCCTTACGAGCGCGGATTTTGTATGCGTTGCGGGTATTCATAGCCTGGATACTCTTCCTTCAAGCCTTCTCTGTTCAACCTCTGGCGCCGCCAGAAACGGTGATGACAGCGCCTTGCTCGCTACTGCCACTGCTACCAGTAATCATGGCAGGCGCCACTTCCGGACGCTCGATTGCCTTATTCGCATGAGCGCCGCCGGCCAGTGCAGGTTGATTGCTGCGTAGACTCGGATTACGTGCCTGTGCAACATGCCCTTCAGTACCGGTCATACCGGGAGTCCGACCCCAGTTATCGCCTGTCACGGCTATCCCGTCTTCACGGCCTTCACCGGTGATCCGCTGAGCGTGCATCACCACTGGATTGGCAACCTGCTGTGGCACAGCAGCTGTAGCGGGATCGGTTTGCGGTGCGGCCATCACGGGCGCAGGTTCGGGCGCTGCGATATGACGCAGATCCGGATAGCGGAACTCTGGTGTACCCGACACGCGGCTCATTGCCATATCGCCGGGGCCGGTTACACGACTACCGCCGTAACGGGTTCCCGTGATCTGAGCCTGACGGGCTGGAGATAGAATGCTGAAACCCTGGGGCACCGGCGGTGGAGGCGTTGCAACGGCCTGCTGTACCGGATATTGCGGTGCCATCGGCTGCTGCTGAGGTGCAGATGGACAGGCAGCTTGTCCCGCTGCGATCAGCCCAGCGGCTTCTGCTAGATTACGAGCCGCGCAAGCATCGCAACAGGCGCCGTGATTTGCCGGCACCTGAATGCCGGCATAGGGCGTTCCGCTGACGGGCTGCACCGCACCATGCTCATTGCCAGTGACATTGTCGGTGGCACCGACCATGGTTCCCGAGACGTGTTGTCCCTTCGGTGTATGGTCGACTTCGACCTTGGCTGGCCGAGCGACTGGGGTGCTGGGACATTGAGCATACTGCTCCTGTCCGTAATATTCTGTGCCGGTGACGAGCCCACACCCGTTTTGCTCGTCACCTGTCATTTTTGGGGAGTATTCAACACTTCCCCCCGTCAGGTTGCTACCACTCAATGTGTGCATGTCTTGCACTTTGGGCGCCGCACCACCGCAGATCTTGCTCTCGCCATACTGGGTGCCAGTCAAGCGCGTGCATGACCCGGGTTCATTGCCGGTCACTTTATCGGTGCGATCGACCAATGCACCGGTAATCCGCTGGCCTTGCCGGCTGTTGTCAACCCCGACTTTGGCCGGATGCGGTTCAGCTATGGTGCCGCAAACCGAAGCAAACTGCTCGTTGGAGATGTACTCAGTGCCGGTAATCGGACGACAACTGCCGTACTCATCACCGGTTACCCTCGCGGAACGACCGACTTCAGTGCCTGTTACCGGTTGGCCGGCAATGGTATGAGTCAATGCCACTTTTGACGGACCGTTGATGGTCATTTTCGCACCGCCGGCATCGGCATACTGCGAACCGGTGATCTGGTGTCCAGCACCCGCTTCGTTACCGGTGGTTGCGTTTACGCGAGCCTCATCAGATCCAGTGATCGATATCTGTTTGCCCTCGGTCCGCCCGCTCATAACCTTGGCCGGTTTGGGCGAGGGGCTGACACCGCAAAAGCTCGCCAGCTTATCGGCACCGACATATTCGGAGCCGGTAACCTGTACGCAGCTACCCTGCTCGTCGCCGGTGACTTTCTCGGAGCGGCCCACCTCTGTACCGGTCACGGGTTTACCTCCCCCGGTTATGCTGACACCAACCTTGGGAGGATTTGGCTCTGGCTGAGCTCCACAGAATGTCGCGTACTGCTCGGAACCAATGTATTCCGTGCCGGTAATCGCTCGGCAGGTACCGGACTCGTTACCGGTCACCTCAGTTGAACGCTCAACCTGGGTGCCGGTCACACTTCGACCCGACAGCGTGGTACCGACTTCGACTTTAGGTGGCACAGCCTGGGTTCTGACGCGGCCACTGGGGCGTGATGGCGGGGTATCGCCGCGCCCTTTATGGTTCATTTCCTGACGGCGCAGCCTGGCAAGGTCGCGGCCATTGATTTGACCCGCGGCGTATGCCATGACCCCTGCAGGACTCCTGCTGCGTCCAGAAACCCGCCGTTTGCCTGGAACAGCGGCTTTGCCACGCGTTGACAGTGCCTTGCGGCGGTTACGGCAAAGCTGGCGCACGCTGCCCAGATCAGGTCCAAGCACAGAGGGATTGGTATCTGCAATCTCGCACAGCGTTTCAAGCGCTGCTTCGTCTTCTCCGGCGGCAGTAACCTCCGGTTCAGTTGATGGCATTTCGCTTATGGCGGTTGATTCCACGGTCGATGGAATCGGCTGAGACGAGGCATGATCCACTACCGGAGTTGCGGCAGCTGAGACTGGCTCAACTGCCGGGGACGTATGACTTCCGGCAGAATTAGCAGCCACAGCTGCTACTGGTTTTTTTCGTGCCCGTCGATTACTGGCGCTTTTTTGCGCAGCTATTCGCCGCGCCTGTTGCGCCTGGCGCTTTTTTTCAGCGCTGGTTGAATTTGCAGGCATAGCAATTCCTCACTTGGCTTGGATGCTGATTCAGCCTCTGAAAACGACGAAAGCTGTTCCCTGACTTTGGGTGTAGTTGTCATAGCCGATCAACCGGATATGGTGGTCCGGATATTCGCGATGACAAGCCTCGAGCTCACTCAGGACGACATCAACGCTTTGCTCGCCGAACATCGGCAGCTTCCACATGAACCAGTAATAGCGTGAGGCGCCTTCTGGCTCGACGTGCTCAACCGCCGGGTTCCAGCCCTGCGAGATGATGTACTGGATCTGCGCGCGGGTTTCGTCGGCTGTCAAGGCAGGCAAGTAGGAAAAGGTTTCGTATCGCTTTGCCTGTTTGTAGTCTGAAACAGTGCTCATGTTGTTAGCTCCTTCGATTAGCGGTTCTGAACGTCAAGCTTGTCGACGGTGTCGAACTCGAACTTGATTTCTTTCCATGTTTCCATGGCGATCTTCAGTTCAGGGCTGGATTGGGCGGCTTTGGTGAGGATTTCCTTACCGTTCTGTTCCAGCTCTACGCCACGATTGCGCGCTTCGACACAGGCTTCCAACGCGACACGGTTGGCGGCGGCGCCAGCGGCGTTGCCCCATGGATGACCCAAGGTACCGCCACCGAATTGCAGAACGGAGTCGTCACCGAAGATACTGACCAGTGCCGGCATATGCCATACATGGATACCACCTGACGCCACTGCGAAGGTACCTGGCATGGAGCCCCAATCCTGATCGAAGAAAATGCCGCGAGCACGATCTTCAGGAACGTAAGATTCGCGTAGCAGGTCGATCCAGCCGATAGTTGCTTCACGGTCACCTTCCAACTTACCCACAACGGTACCGGTATGCAGATGGTCACCACCAGACAGGCGGAGCGCCTTGGTCAAAACACGGAAATGAATACCGTGATGTGGATTTCGGTCAAGTACCGCGTGCATCGCACGGTGGATGTGCAGCAGTACGCCGTTTTTACGACACCAGCGAGCCAAACCGGTATTGGCGGTGAAACCACCCGTCAGGAAGTCGTGCATAATGATGGGGGCGCCGATTTCCTTGGCGAACTCAGCACGCTCATACATTTCTTCTGGAGAAGGCGCAGTCACATTCAGATAGTGACCCTTGCGTTCGCCTGTATGGGCTTCTGCGGTCTTGATAGCGTCCTGAACGAACAGAAAGCGATCGCGCCAGCGCATGAAGGGCTGAGAGTTGACATTCTCGTCGTCCTTGGTGAAGTCCAGACCGCCACGCAGACATTCGTAAACGGCCCGACCATAGTTTTTGGCGGACAGCCCAAGTTTTGGCTTGATCGTACAACCCAACATGGGACGACCGTACTTGTTCATGTGGTCGCGTTCTACCTGGATGCCATGCGGGGGACCATTACAGGTTTTGACATAGGCCAGCGGGAAGCGAACATCTTCGAGGCGCAATGCGCGCACTGCCTTGAAACCGAATACGTTACCGACCAGAGAGGTGAAAACGTTAACGACCGAGCCTTCCTCGAACAGATCGATCGGGTAGGCGATGAACGCATAGAAACACTCATCGTCGCCGGGTACGTCCTCGATGTGGTAGGCGCGACCGCGATAGTAATCCATGTCGGTCAAGAGGTCGGTCCAGACAGTAGTCCAGGTACCGGTGGAAGATTCCGCTGCTACCGCGGCGGCGGCCTCCTCGCGATCGACGCCAGGCTGGGCAGTGATCTTGAAGCAGGCGAGCAGATCTGAATCGAGCGGCATGTAGTCCGGTTGCCAGTAGGTGTGCCGGTATTCCTTGACGCCGGCTTCATATTTCTTTGCCATCATCTTCTCCTTGCAGAAGTCGCTGTAAGAAACTGGGTCTGGCAACCTGAAGCGCCAGAACGGAAGGAATATTACCAAGGAAGAAGATAAGAATAAATTAATTGTTTTGATGACTTGGATTTACTATAGTAAATGGTCTTGTTGCCAGTTAATGGGATTTATGGGTGATGAACCTTCGACACTTAACTTTGCATCAGTTACGTCTGTACAATAGCTTGGGAAAGCACCTTTCTTATACCAGAGCAGCCGAAGAATTACACCTTTCACAACCCGCTGTTTCCATACAAATCAAACGCTTAGAGGAGAGTGTCGGCCTTCCTCTACTTGAGCATTTGGGAAAAAGAATTTTTCTCACAGGAGCCGGGAAAGAGCTCTACAGAGCGGCCAATGATATCTTTGATCGTCTAAATGCCCTCAATGAAGACATGATCGGCATGGAGCTAGGCAACAATGGCCCGCTTAGAGTAGGCGCAATCACCACGGCCAAATATTTTATGCCTCATTTGCTCGGCACTTTTATGAAGGACTATCCCGGTATTGTACCCACCTTGACCATTACCAATAAGTCCAAAGTCATAGACCGTCTCGAGGAGAATATGGATGATCTGGTGATAATGGGATCTGCTCCAGAAAACCTTAAACTGGAAGCCACATACTTCATGAATAACCCCTTGGTGGTAGTAGCCCCACCGGATCACCCTCTCGCCGGCAAGAAGAATATTCCTTTGGAACGCATCGCTGAAGAACGGTTTATTTCACGGGAATCAGGCTCTGGTACGCGTGCCGCACGCGAGCAGTTATTTGCGAACCATGGTCTAGAAGCCAAAACGTACATGGAACTGGGTAGCGGCGAAGCCATTAAACAAGCTGTTATGGCAGGGCTTGGTATCTCTGTTTTATCTTTACATAATCTTCGTCTGGAGCTTGATGCCGGGATCATCAGCGAGTTGGATGTTCAACACTTCCCTTTGATGCGCAAATGGTATGCTGTTCACCCCAAAGGCAAAAAACTCTCCAACACATCTCGACGTTTCCTTGATTTTCTACTGAAAGAGGGCGAACAAATTTGGCGTGAAGTACAGGATGAAAAATTCAAATTCAACCACAAACCCCATTGAGGCTTTGAAACGACAAACGATTTTCCACCCTGGCCAAAAGCATCGTTCACCTCGAACTCATAAAAGATATTGACTAAAGATCACTCGTCATGGCTTAGTTTGCCTGGTAAACAGGCATTGCCCTATCACGCGGCCAAGTAATCGCCCGAGAGGTTTCTGTCACCTTGGAAGACTGTTCTGTTTCAGCCGCACCGAGCGAGCGTTCGACTCGATCCCAAGCCATGCATCTTGAATACTCAATGTCAAAGTAGTATTTGCCGGATTACTGAATTTACAAGACATAAAAAATTTCAATACGCTATCACTCAATTTAACCGCTTTGAATTTCAGCAGTTTTTCGATAACCTTACAGATGGTCATGAATTCTGTTTCCTCAGTTTTGTTGAAAGGTCTCGTACCCTCGAAAGCACAGCAGATTCCATGGCCTCTCAATCACTCAAAGCATGTGCGATTTCCGGATAGATGCCCATTTCATGTCATGACTGTCTTGACCATGGGCCCATTTTTCACTAGACCCTGAAACACTATGCGGATATCCATCGATGGCAAACACTATTTCGCAGGACAAGGCGTCCTGATGGCGTACTTGTGCTGCATGAGCGCAAGGGCAATGTCATGCAGCGGAAAAACGGCTTGGTCCCGTAGGGTTGGTTCTCCGCAGATGAGGCCATTCAGCATGGCCCACGGGGACCCAGGTCTGGGGCGTAAAGATAGAGCATTAAGCGTTACATATCGTTTGATCGATTCGACCAAACCGCACACTGTACGCCTTGCACCCCAAGGGCGCTTCCTGTGGAAGGACCGGTCTCATCAGTGAGCCAACGCTGGGCAGTCGCATCGAATTCACAGGCCTTAATTGAAAACACCTTTCAGAAATACGTTCGAAATCCCAAGGTAGCGTGTCTCAGGGGATAGTTTTATATGTATAACGTTCGTGAAAATATTAAAGCTAGAATCGGTAACTTCCGGATGGATCATTACTGGTTTAGATACAGTAATTTCGTTCCCCGGCTGTTTAATTGGGTTTTGGATCTGGGCTTCGAAAAGGGAAAAATCATGCCTTCGCGCGCCTTTTGCTCGGATGAAAGCCAAGGCTATCCCGTCATACTGCTGGCCAAACACTTTGGCGCATTCCCATTTAATCATGGCCAGGTCGGTGGAATTATGTCCTGCGATAGACATGGTCCACACTCACATCATGGTAAAGACCTGGTGATCGTGCAAGCCAGCCATGTGGGCTATGACCAATCAAGTAAATCTTATGGTCAATATCGTCGGATACATAGTGAAGATGAAAAATATTCAAGTAATTGCGGTAAGATCTTCGCTATTCTGGACTGGTACCTAAAAGAATATGAATTTGCTAAAAATCACATTCTTATTGATATGCGCTCTGACCATTGCCTGATTACCATCGACAATCAGTATCTGTCTTTAAACCGTGAACTGAGCTTAAAGCTATCGCTCGAAAAAATGATTGAACAACATAAGGAAGAAGAACATGGAGATGGTGAATATATCCCCATCTCAATTCAGAGTACGTCCAGAACATTTATGGGTACAAAATCTCTGTTTAAACATATGGCTTGGTTTTTTGAAAAAAACAGTGGAAAACAGCCAATAGGGGATGCGTTATTACCAGAGTATTTTAGATACAAGAAAGAACTACAAACTGATTTCAAAGGTCAACATCAGATAGAACAAAACATACTGCGAGCAATGCCATGGATAGTCACTTCATTGAGTCCGATGTTAACTGCCGCTCAGGTAAACGCAGAAGCTGAGTTTGACCGATGTTACAGGAGTATTTCGCAAGAGCCTTCCTATCAAGGACGTAACCTACTCTATATCTCGGGATTAAATATCGATATTTCTCCGGGGAAAAACCAAGAAAACTTTTTTCTCAATAAATTCATTCCCTGGGCAGCCTATATCCAGTTAAATAGTGGTGAAAAATATATTCTTGAACAAAAAGAACTATACGATACGCTCAATAAATACGGTGTCGATAATCCAAGTCAGGTGAAACTCGACGTCGTGATCAAACTGATGGAGCAAGCAGATCCCATTGATCTGGATATTCAATTTTATTAGTTCAAACTTCATCTGACTCCGCACTTGAAAAAGGTGAGGTTACCGGTTGTTTGGCTGGAAGCGCTCACTGACCATCCAGCCAAATACCGGTATCGGCGAGAAAGCTACAGAGGTAACTCTTGAACGGTTTCCCGAGTTCCCAGATCTGCCCCTTTGATCAATCGGGCGCTCTATGAATTATAGGGGTGCCAGGGACAGGTACGACCATCTTACCGGTAGCGTGAGGGGACATGCGGCAAGTGACCTGAAGGGTAAACACCAGGAATAGAGTACGCAAACTGTTGACACAGGGATAACCAGAGCACAGAAAAACAATAATTTACTGATTATCGTCTGTTACTCTATCGTAGATTTTTACCCATAAGCAATTCGTGGAACCTGCTATAACTGAGTATAAAATCAAGTGTGCCTTTATATAGAAGTCCATGGCCACTTTGCTTCAGCTCGGAACCGCATCGGACAATATCCTGGCCGCAGCTTGGAGGGACGACATTGGTCACAGGGCAAAGGTTTCTGTTTCGATTAATATTAAGGCATCTCTGATTTATTCCGTAAATCGTATACCATCGACTTACTGATCACCTGCTCCAGGAAAACGATGAAACAGCAAAGTTTAGAAGCTACGGGTTTTGAGAAATATCGGAAAAAGACCCGCAAGGAACAGTTTCTTGATGAGATGGAGCAAATCATTCCCTGGAAAGAGCTTTGTGAGGTCATAGAACCTTATTACCCAACACCGAAGGGGCCAGGCAGAAAGCCGATCGGGCTGGAACGCATGTTGCGCATCCACTTTCTGCAGCACTGGTTTGAGCTATCTGATCCAGCAGCAGAAGAGGCGCTCTACGATTCACGTGCTATGCGGCTGTTTGTCGGTATTGATCTGGGTAATGAGCCAGTCCCCGATGAAACGACGATCTGCAACTTTCGTCACTTGATGGAGCGCAATAACCTGGGGGATGAGCTGTTTCGGTTGGTCAATGTGTATTTGGCTGAAAATGGTATGAAGGTGAATCGGGGAACAATTGTGGATGCCACGATCATCAATGCGCCGAGTTCAACCAAGAACAAGGAGAAAAAGCGGGACCCTGATATGCATCAGACGCGCAAAGGTAACCAATGGTACTTTGGTATGAAGGCCCATATTGGGGTGGACAGTAAAACCAAACTGATTCACTCCGTGGCAGTGACACCGGCTAATGTTCATGACTCACAGATGCTGGAAGATCTGCTGCATGGTGATGAAACACGGCTATGGGGTGACTCAGCCTATGCCGGGCATAAGGCTAGCTTGCGTGATCATGCACCCAACGCCAAGGATTTCACCCAGAAGAAAGGCAGTCGCTATCGTCGATTAACTGAAGCAGAGCAATCGGCCAATCGCTATAAATCCAAAACCCGTTCCAGAGTGGAGCATGTGTTTGGTGTGATGAAGCGCCAGTTTGGATTTACCAAAGTCCGTTATCGTGGCTTGGATAAGAATGCCCATTGTGTGTTCACGAAGTGTGCGTTGGTGAATCTGGTGTTGGCAAAGAAACAGTTATTGGCCATATGACAGGCGAGTTGTACCTTGAGACCAGAAAACGGTCAAAATTAAGGCTATTTCAGAAAAAAAAGAGCCTGCTTTTGTAATCATTCGATGGGGGATGGCCAATGAAATGAAAAAGCATCAATTTTTCAGACCATCCTTAGAAGTGATTCCTATCTACAGTGAGGTCAACTAATTAATCCAAATAACCTTGCAACACATTGGAAGTTCCATGCAGCAATAGCCATTGCTGCATAGACAATAGAGAGAATAATGACCATCCCGTAAAAACTTGAACGACGGTTGGATATTGGTATATTGAGGTGTTTCTCTATATCGTCTATTCCTAATTGATTCCTGGTTGCATTGGTCCAGTACTTAAGCTCTCCTCGGGATAAGTGCAAGTCTCTTAAGTGCACAAGAAGTTGAAGCAACAGACTCACAACAAGGTATATTGCCAAAGCCTTAAACAACAGGTCTGCCTCTTTTGACGCAAGTATCTCTTCAGTACGACCTATACGGGAAAAAAGCCCCAAGCTGACTAATAACAACGCAGCTAGTACATCCCTTAGCAAACTATTGAGAATACTTCTTACCTTGTCAGAAAATAGACTTGCTTGTTGCTGTACATCCTTGAGTAACTCCCTCAGCTCTTTTGCGTAAACATCCTTTCTTTCTGCAATCACGAACTTATACTGTTCTATCGATTGCTTCATCGCGTCTTCGATGAAGTGATTTACTCCTGATAACAAAGACTGCCCGTGTGATAAATCGAGAGTAAGACGATCTGCGATTAATGTAGCTCTGACTTCTGGTCGTTCTTCATAGACCCAACTTACTGCTCTCCATATAGCTTCTAGATCGTCTGCCGATGGAATCTCATCCTGCTCACTTGAAAGCGGAAGCTCGATTCTGCGTGACCCTTTCAGGACAACCCGACTGTGATCATAGAATTCCTGTGAGAGGCAAGCAGAGAGCATCTGTCCGCTAAGCATACGAAACCTACTTGCGGTAGCAGAGTCGATATCTCCCCAAGATAAGAGAAAGGAGGTGGGCTTAAGGGCCGTGTTCTCGCTAGAGAGAAGATGAACTTGACGCTTTACAGTGTTTTCATCGGGCCCTGCAAATGCTTGTGGCCAGTCTGCCGGAATTTGTTTTCCATCGATACGATCTATTGCGAGAGAGGGACCACCGAACGCATGATCAAGCTCGCACACGAGGACTCTAGTAGAACACTTCTCATGAAATATCTTGCTAGATTCGCCAAAGGGATCTAGTCGGTTAATCCATCGGTCAAGTCCTTGTGCCGTTAGAAACCATATGGTCGAGATATCATCCTGTGGAAATAACTGATTTACAATTGACCGCTTAGAAATGAGAATCTGCCATGATTGGATAGGCTCACCATTCCCTAGCAGTTCATGGAACTCATCATTTCCGATAGCTTCATCATTAACCCTGATAGTAAGACCATTGAAATCATACTTCTCATTTGCTTCAAAGAGTTTCCCAATATGCTGCTGAATTGTGTCTGAATAGGCACCGTCAATGCGAATACGCTCTGGCAGATCATCGAAGGACTCAGCGTCTACCAGCAGATCCTTCAAGCATATACAAAGTTCGATTAGTCCAGGCACCATCGGACTGGTCTAGCTCTTTTGTTTGAAGCCAGTTGTGTCGATCACGATGCGCTGACGCCCATCTTCGATCGATTCGAATGAAATACCAGCTGCGCTGGGGTCTCCTTCCCACTCTACAGTTACACCTTCTATCGTAACCCGTTTGTTTCGCTTTGCATTCGTTGGTAGCGATCCCGGCTTGGGAGAAAATTTTTGCCCAGCACCCCTTTTTGTGCAAGTGCATCATTTAAACTTACTTCGAATAGCTCACGACGTTCTGGATCAGCCTCATTGAGGACCATATCAACAAAACCTTTCGTCTCAAATGCAGCGTGTGTGTTCATGTAAGTGATCGCCCGATGCTTGTAAGCCGAGGCGTCTTCGGACAATTCTCCCTCGTTCTGAAATGCCCAGGCTGTTACGGCCCGTACTGCCTGTCTTGTCCAATGGCTGGCGTCTTCTCGTTCAACGACAGACAAAAATTTTCGAAAGTACTCTCTAATAGTTTCTGCGGTATACCGCTCTTTTGCGAGCACGTCCCATCCATAGTGATTACCGCAATCAATGAGTGCAACTTTCTGCAATGCTTTCTTGTCCTCAACAAAAGTGTTTATAACTTCTTGCAGTTTTGCCACCAGACCTGCCTCTGTTTCTTCTGTCTGATATTCGAGCACCTTCGTGTGGTCAATTTTAATCAACGAGATTAATGGTATCTCTTCACCGCCACGTTGAACATCAACCAGAGCAACGACAAATACACCATCACTCATATTCTTTCTGTGGTGATTCAGAAAATCTTGTGCGAGACCGATGGACTCATGACTAAAGCTCTCTGCTGGATTCTGAAGTATTCTCTCGCATCTTTGCGGAGTAGAAGCATTTCGATCACTGAAAACGAACTGCGTTCCTTCCGCAGCTTGTGCTAACCGTTCACAAAAGAAATTACGCTGCTCATCTGTCAGTTCGACTTCGTGGAGAGTTGTTGGGTTATCATTTCCAGCAATAAGGATGTGGAAAATGAAATACCGAATTTGGATGCTATCTTTTTCGGCAGGAGTAAGTACGCTTTCTTTAGGCATGATTTCCCTATGCTTTTCATTTTATTAGCGGAAACCCGGAATTTCTTGGGCTCGGTTTGCTACCTTACGTAGAAATTGCTAGAGCAATTAAACCCTCATTCTACTAACCAAGCTGCCATGTCACGCTGACCGTGCAAGACGCGCCAGACATCGATATGGTCACTGTGCTCTACATAGAAGACAAGATAAGTGTAACCTGAAATCAGCCAAAACCGTAGTTCAGGAATACCCAGTTCGTGTGCATATCGTGGAGATCCCGCAGTAGGGTGACGGCCGATATGGTTGTAGGCATTTTCCAAGGCATCGATAAAGCCTAAAGCCGCATCGATCGCATCCTGCTCAAGGAAATAGGCAATAGCATCTTCTACGTCCTGATTCGCCTTGGAGCGTGGGACAACCGGTTTGGGATTCATTTAATTCTTACCGGCTAGCGTTGTCGCCGAACGCGTTTGCGTAGGCCTTCAAAATAATCTGCATTTACCGGAGATACGGGCGAAGAGGCAGCACCTTCCAACAGAAGACCGCGTAAATGCTGACGATCCTGGTCTTTACGAATCAATTCACGGACATACTCACTGCTGGTGCCAAAGCCCCGGGACGTTACCTGTTCGTCGACAAAGGAGCGTAAAGAGTCGGGAAGAGAAATATTCATAGTGCTCATACAATCAATATAATTGCTTTGGCAAAAATTGGCAAGCATTCAATCTCGGGAAATTATTCTATATCTTATTGTTAATATAGATATTTATTGAATGAGTGCAGACCAGGTTAGCTCATTCGAGGGCTTGGAGGAATAGCAACAACCCACCACTTGTCCCTCCAAGCCCGTCTCTCAGATCCCCGTAAACAAGGGCGATGAAGATGCCTTGGATTCCCCCTCCCTCTTCAGCTTGGCCGGGTGGGTAATTGCATGTACCTGCTTGAGCTTCTTGATGGAGACCTGGGTGTAGATCTGGGTGGATGTGAGGTTCACATGCCCCAGAATCATCTGGATGTAGCGGATATCGGCCCCGTTCTCCAGCATGTGGGTCGCCATGCTCCTTCGAAATAGCTGACAGGCCCCGGGCTTGTCGACACCGGCGGCCTCCAGGTACTTCTTGATCAGATCCGTGATGCGGTTACGGATGAAGGGTTCGCCGTAGTCGGTCAGAAAGAGGTACCCACAGTCCTCGCCTTGGATCAGTTTGGGCCTGATCTCGGCCAGATACTTACGGACCCAGGCACAGGCCCGGTCCCCGATGGGCACAACCCGGTCCTTCTTCCACTTGCCCTCGAAGATCACCAGGGTTCCACGCTCCAGGTCCAGATCTTGTAGCTTGAGGTTTACCAGTTCCATCCTCCGGATGCCGGAGGAGTAGAAGGTCTCCATGATCGCCCGGTCCCGGATCCCAAGTTCTCCATAGATGGCGGTATGGGCCAGCATGGTCTCGATCTCCTCGATGGAGAGAAAGTCCTTTGGCAGGTGTTTGGGTACCTTCGGCAGCTGAAAGTCGGAGGCCGGATTGTAGAGGATGTGGTTCTGCTTGTTCAGCCACTTGAAGAAGGCCCGCAAGGGCGCCAGCTGGCTATGTTGGGTGCTGAAGCTCAAGGGCTTGCCGTCTGGCTTTCGGTAATGGAACAGATGGCGCCGATAGCGTTCCAGGATAGCCTCGGTGACATCCTGGGGCTGGTTGAGGCCTCGCTCATCGCACCAGACGATGAATCGCCGGATACAGGTATCCCGCGTCTTGTTGGTCTGTTCGCTGTAGTTCATGGCCGCCGACCACTCCAGGAAGCGTTGCAGGTAGAGCGTGATCCCGTTGTGGCTGACGTCGATGGTTTGATTGCCCATGAGTCTCAGCCTCCCTCACGCGCTTCAGTCGCGGTAGGATGCTGTCTTACCGGTGGTATCGCGGGTCCTACTGTATTTTCGTCGG